>NZ_LT629784.1:2859545-3177272 GCF_900105595.1 Stappia sp. ES.058
TGGCGGTCGGCTGAGTGCTGCGAAACGCGGCTCGCCAAGGCGGAGCGGCGTGGGGGCAAGGGCAAGACGCCTTTCCCGTTGCCGTGTTGTCCGGCAACGACGGACCGATGCACGGGACTTTGGTGCGCGCGGCCGTCCCCAACTGCGCGTGAGCCGCGATCCGCTGTCCCTTGGCACCCTGAGCCTCGACGGGATGCCACGCCCCCTCCCCCTCAGTTCTGCGGAAAGCCGCGCGAACGCCATTCGGACCGCGGCACCGGCGGGCCGACGCGGAAGGAGAAATTTTCCACCCGCGTCACCGCCGGGTCGGTCTCGCAGCGGAAATCGAGGTCGTACCAGGCCCCGCGCGAGCGATAGGCGGCGCGCACCGGCGCCAGCACCGTGCCCGGTTGCGGGCGGAAGGAGGGCAGGATTTCCGCCGGGCGGTCGGGGTAAAGGTCGCGGATCTGCGCGCGCAATTCCGTCAGGCACAGCAGATTGAGCCGCTGCGGCCCCGACATGCCGGCCATGGCCGTGCGGGCGCGCGAATCCCCGAGAATCCGGTCGGAAAAAAGCTCCCGCGCGCGGGCAAGACGCGGCGCGCCCGGCCGGCGCGCCGGTTCCGACGCATTTCCGGGCAGCCGGACGCCCGGTGGCAGATCGCCTTGCTCGGCCGCCCGCGCCGCGGCCCGCAAGGCCCCCGGCGGCAGCGGCGGCTTGGCGCGCGGCAAGGTGGTCGCAATGGCCCCCGACAGGCCGTCGGCCTCAGGCGCGCTGCGAGGGGCCTCCTCCACAGCCGTCTCGCCGAACGGGGCGGTTTCGCCCTCCGCCTCCGGCCCGGCGATGATATCGGTTTCCGGCGCAGTTTCCTCGGGAGCCGGCTCCGCGACCGCCTCTTGCGTCTCGGTCTCTTCCCCGGCCGGCGTTTCCTCGGCTGATACGTCCTCGGTTGATACGTCCTCGGTGGGCGTTTCTTCCACCGGCGCGTCTTCCGGTGACGGCTCTTCGGTGGCAGACGGATCGGCCTCGGTCCCGGCTTCCGTCTCGACCGGCGTCTCCGTCACCGGCTCCGGAACAACCGGCTCCGCCTCATCGGCCTCTTGCGTCTCCACCGTCTCGGCGACCTCGGCGTCGCCATCCTCGCCAACGGGCTCCTCGGGACGCGGTTCGTCCTCGGCAGGCAGCAGCGCGCCGTCGCGCGGGTCGCCCTCTTCCCCGCCGGCGGCCTCGGACGATTCCTCCGCGAATTCCTCCACCGGCTGCAACACCGGCAGGCTGTCGGCATCCGGCGCCGGCGGCGGGAGGGCTTCGGGCTGCTCCGGCTCCGGCGCCTCCTCCTCCGCCTCGGGCTGCGGTTCCGGCGCGAGCGCGTCCTCTTCTTCCTGTTCCTGTTCCGGTTCAGGTTCGGGCGCGGGCTCTTCGGCGGCAGGCTCTTCCACCACCGGCTCTTCCGGCGCGGGCGCTTGCGGCGGCGGCACCAGCACCACCTCGATCGGCTCGGCCTCCGGCGTTTCCATCTCCCGGGGCGGTGTCTCGATGAACAGGAGCACGATCAGCCCGTGCAACAGCACCGATGCGGCCACGCCGACGAGAAACAGCCTGGACCCCGGCCGGCCGTCCTCGCGCGCCGGCGCGGGGCCGGGCACGATCTCGGGCAGGTCGGAGGGCGTGGAAACCACGGGGAAAGCACCTTCTGGCTGCAAGCCGGGTCAGGGGAGATGCGAGGCCGCAAGGCTCGATGAGCGGCCAGGCGGACTCAATAACGCAGCCGAAAAGGGCATCAAAATGAAAAACCCGGCGTCGCCGCCGGGTTTTTCCTGTCTTGCGATGACAATCGGTCAGCTGTCGAGGAACGAGCGCAGCTTGCGCGAGCGGCTCGGATGCTTGAGCTTCCTGAGCGCCTTGGCCTCGATCTGGCGGATGCGCTCGCGGGTAACCGAGAACTGCTGGCCGACCTCTTCCAGCGTGTGATCGGTGTTCATGCCGATGCCGAAGCGCATCCGCAGCACGCGTTCCTCGCGCGGAGTGAGCGAGGCGAGCACGCGCGTCGTCGTCTCGCGCAGGTTCGACTGGATCGCCGCGTCGATCGGCAGGATCGCGTTCTTGTCCTCGATGAAATCGCCGAGATGGCTGTCTTCCTCGTCGCCGATCGGCGTTTCGAGCGAGATCGGCTCCTTGGCGATCTTCAGGACCTTGCGCACCTTTTCCAGCGGCATCTGCAGCTTTTCGGCCAGTTCCTCCGGGGTCGGCTCGCGGCCGATCTCGTGCAGCATCTGGCGCGAGGTGCGCACGATCTTGTTGATCGTCTCGATCATGTGCACCGGAATGCGGATGGTGCGGGCCTGATCGGCGATCGAACGGGTGATCGCCTGCCGGATCCACCAGGTGGCATAGGTGGAGAACTTGTAGCCGCGCCGGTACTCGAACTTGTCGACCGCCTTCATCAACCCGATGTTGCCTTCCTGGATGAGGTCCAGGAACTGCAGGCCGCGGTTGGTGTATTTCTTGGCAATCGAGATCACGAGCCTGAGGTTGGCCTCGACCATTTCCTTCTTGGCGATGCGCGCCTCGCGCTCGCCCTTTTGCACCATCGAGACGATGCGGCGGAACTCGGTCGTCTCAAGCCCCGTCTCGGACGCAAGGCTCTGGATCTCCTGACGCAGGTCGCGGATCATCTCCTTCTCGCCGGCGACGAAGTTCTTCCAGCCCTTGGACGAGAGATTGGCGACCTTGCGGATCCAGTTGGGATCGAGCTCGTTGCCCTGATACTGCTTGAGGAAATCGCCGCGATCGACGCCATGGCTGTCGGCGAGCCGCAAGAGACGGCCCTCGTAGCCCATCAGCCGCTTGTTGATGTCGTAAAGCTGCGCGACCAGCGCGTCGATGCGCTGCTGGTTGAGCGACAGGCTCTTCACATCGACGACGATGTCTTCCTTGAGCTTCTTGTAGCGGCGTTCCTGCGAGGGCGTCAGCGTCTTGTTGGCGAGCTTGTTCTCGACCAGCTGGTCCTGCAGGCGACGCAGCTTCTTGTATTCGTCGGCGATGCTGTCGAAGGTCTCCAGCACCTTCGGCTTGAGCTCGGCCTCCATCGCGGAGAGCGAGATGTTGGCCTCGAACTCGTCATCGTCGTCGTCGCCATTGTCGGAATCGCCGTCCGTCTCGCCCTCGGGCTTGCTTTCGGCGCTGCCGGAGGCGACGTCCGGGCGCGCGCCCGGCGTCGCGGCCGCCTGCGATCCGGGCTGCGGGACGGCGGCGCCATCGGCGGATGCGGATGCACCCGCGGCGCCCTCGTCACCGTCCCCGTTTTCCTCGGCACCCTCGGGCTTGAAGTCGGGACCGGAATAGGTCGCTTCCAGGTCGATGATGTCGCGCAGGAGGACCTTGCCCTCATTCAGTTCGTCGCGCCAGATGATGATGGCCTGGAACGTCAGCGGGCTTTCGCAAAGCCCTGCGATCATCGCCTCGCGACCGGCCTCGATGCGCTTGGCGATGGCGATCTCGCCCTCGCGCGACAGCAGCTCGACCGAGCCCATTTCGCGCAGATACATGCGAACGGGATCGTCCGTGCGGTCGGTCGGCTCTTTCGTCGTGGTCTTGGCCACGGCGGTCGGCGCGGCCTCGACCAGTTCGGTGCTCTGCGTGCCCTCGCCCGCGGCTTCCTCGGCCTCTTCTTCCTCGATGACGTTGATGCCCATGTCGGACAGCATCGACATCGTGTCCTCGATCTGCTCCGAGGTGACCTCTTCGGAGGGAAGAACCTCGTTCAGTTCCTCGTAGGTGACGTAACCGCGCTTCTTGGCGAGCTTGATCATCCGCTTTACGGCGGCATCGGAGAGATCGAGCAAGGGGCCGTCGGTCGTCTCGCTGGAAGGTTCCTGGGATTCGTCCGCCTGGGTTGCTTTCACTGCCATATTGTTCTCCGGCGCCGCCGGCTGCTCGGGCCTGGCGCTGTCGCGTTTCGTCTCGGTGCGGTTCACATCGTACCGGGCCGCGGTTTCTCTCCACCGCCACGGACCCGTCGAGCCACGCACGTTTTTTCCGCCCCGGCCCGCGTTCTTCAGAAGGCGTCCAGGCTTCGATAAAATATTTCTAGTCGGTGTCCGTTAAGTGCCACTTAACCCTGCAAATCGATTCGACAAGCCGCGTTCCGCTCCGGCTCTGCGCGCGCGGAAGCGCGCCGGCAAAACCGGTTTCGCACAAGGGTATCTGACAGCAATATGATTTCAGGCCGCTTAGGATGCCTGTCTCGCATTGGACATGGCGGGGCGCGGCTCGGGACGCTGTCACTTAGCTGTATTTAGCGCAACACGCCGGATTCGCAAGAGTGATTCGTCTCCCGTCAATCGATTCGACAGACATTTCCCCACCGATGACGCGTCCCGTCGCCGTGAGCGGGCGCCTCAGCGCGACGACGCCACGGCCGGGACAAGCGGGCCAGCGCCGGTGGCCTGACGCGCAGACCGCAGGCTGCGGGCTTTTTCCGCAAGTTCCTGTTCGTCGCGCGCGCACTCTTCGCGCCGGCGCGCGAGATCCTGCGACTGCGCGCGAATGCGCTGCCAGTCGGCCTCCTCCAGGCCGTCTTCGAGTGCGGCCATTTCCGCGTCGAGCTCCTGTTCCAGAGCGCGGACCTCCAGCGCATCCAGATAATGCGCGAACAGATCCTCGACGAAATCCACCGGCGGATCATGGCGCAGGATCGGCAAACGCTGCTTCAGGTCCTGAAAGCGGGCGCGAAATCGCGGATCGCCGCGCACCGGCACCGTGGCCGCGCCGTCTTCTTCCTGAAACACCTCGGACAGGATCTGGTAGAAGCTTGAATCCAGGCTCTCGAAGAAGCCACTGACCGGCACCTCCTGAAGCTCGGTGGCGATCCGGCACAATTCATCGCGGAAACGCGCATGCAGCGGATCGCTCAGGCCGGCCGTGCTGATGCGCTCCACATTGTGCTCGAGCAGATCCGGATACTTGAGGCAAAGACCGCACAGGATGCGCTCGTTACCGAACATCGTGCCACCGGGAAGATCGCCGCCACGCGCCGGCACGGAAGGCTCGGCCGCCGGATCGCCCGGGCGCCGCCCGCTGCCCGCAGCGCCGCGGCCCGGGCCGGCGCGCTGCGCCCGCGCCTGACGATAGAACAGATTGGACAGCCTGAGCCGGATATCGAGCTGATAGCCGCGCTTGACCCGCTCGTCCGCAATCGTGCGCGTCAGGTCGTCGAGACCCTTCTCCAGCGCGGCGCGGCGCTCCGGCGTGTCGATACGCGCCGCATCGACCTCGCGCGCCCACAAGACATCGATGAGCGGAAGGCTGGCGGCGAGTTCGCGCGCGAAGGCATCAACGCCCCCGTCCGCGATCAGGTCATCGGGATCCTTGCCGTCGGGAAGAAAGACGAAACCGAAAGAGTAACCGCTGCGCAGGCCCGGCAGGATCCGGTCGACCGCCCGGTGCGCGGCGGCGACACCGGCCGCATCACCGTCGAAACAGATCACCGGCTCGGGCGCGAGCCGCCACAGGCGGCCGACCTGCTCCTCGGTGAAGGCCGTTCCAAGGGCGGCGACCACGTTGCGCATGCCCGCCTGCCAGATGGCGATGGCGTCCATGTAACCTTCCACGACGATGGCCTGCCCGCTCTTGTGGGCCGGTTCGCGCGCGCGATGGAAGTTGAACACCATGGTTCCCTTGTGGAACAGCGGCGTTTCCGGCGAATTCAGGTATTTCGGCTGACCATCGGGATCGAGCGTGCGCCCGCCGAAGGCGATGACGCGGCCGCGGTCGTCCTGGATCGGGATCATCAGCCGGTTGCGGAAGCGGTCGTAGCTGGCCCGCCCGTCCTCAGGCTTGATGACGAGGCCGGCCTCGATCATTGCCGCCTCCTCGACACCCTTGCCGATCAGGTGCCGTTTCAGCCCGTCGCGCCCGTTCGGCGCGTAGCCGAAGCGGAATTCCCGCAAGGTCTCGGGCAGCAGGCGCCGCTTGCGCACATAGGCGCGCGCCTCCTCCCCGCCGGAGGTCGCCATGTTGTCCTGAAAGAACCGCGCCGCCATCTCGCAGATTTCGGAAAGGCTTGCCCGGCGTTCGGCCCGCGCCGCCTCGCGCGGATCCGGCGCCGGCAGCGGGACACCGGATTGTTCGGCAAGCCGCTCCACCGCCTCGGGAAAGGACAGGCCTTCGGTTTCCGTCAGGAAACGGAAATGATCGCCCGACGCGCCGCAGCCGAAACACTTGTAGCGCCCTCGCCGATCGTCGACGTGAAAGCTCGGCGTCTTTTCCTGATGGAACGGGCAACACGCCCAGAAGTCGCCG
Organism: Stappia sp. ES.058; assembly: GCF_900105595.1. Lineage (GTDB taxonomy): Bacteria > Pseudomonadota > Alphaproteobacteria > Rhizobiales > Stappiaceae > Stappia. The sequence goes on from NZ_LT629784.1 coordinate 2,865,828, forward strand.
CGCGCGGCCTGCGTCTTGCGCCGGTCCCAGCTCACGCGCCGCACCACCACCTCCGACAACGGGAGGCGGTCACGGATCTCGTCAAGCAAGCCGGGCGAAAAGCGCATATCGGGTCCTGTCCGGAAGCCCCGCCAGCGCGCGGCGGGGCAAGATCTAATAAAACCAGTTTACATCAACGCGGCCACCGGTTCATCCGCGATGGCGCCCGGCGGCGCCTTCCGCAAAGACCCGCCGCCGCGCAGGCATGGATCGCGCAGGCATTGATCATGCCTACTCGCTACGCAGCAGATCCTTCACCACACAACTCGCCCGCACGAAATCCATCTGCCCGGGATAGCGCGTCTTCAGGGCGCTCATGCAGCGGCCCATGTCGCGCAGCCCCTTGGCGCTGATGTCGCGCACGATGTCCTCGCAGGCTTCCTGCATCGCGTGCTCGTCGAACTGCTTTGGCAGGAATTCACGGATGACGGCGACCTCGTCGCGCTCCTGCTCGGCCAGCTCGAGCTGGCCCGATTCCTCGAAATCGCGGATCGAGCGGCTGCGCTGATCCACCATTTTGTCGAGGATTTCCTGAAGGTCCGTCTCCTTGATACCGTCGCGACCGAGCTCGCGTGAACGCGATTCCCGGTCCTGAATGGCCGCCAGAAGCAGCCGCAACGTAGCGGCCCGGCGCTTGTCTTTGGTTTCCACCGCCTGGCGAAGCGCCGCATCAATCCGTTCCCGCATGACCTGCCCTGCCGTTTGCTCGCGAACGCGCGCCGCCGAAACCGAGCCACGGCAGCATGTCCAAGCGAGGTATAGACCTATCTATTTGATTTATTATGATTATTTTTAACAGTCCGAGAGTTGACCACTGCGCTGGCATCCCATAAAGTGCCGCGATTGACGCACCGTTGACACTTCAGTCGTGCACAGTCAAGGCGCCTCGAGCGCTTAACCTTGTCACCTTTGTGATCGAGAAAGCAAGATATGACGACCGCTGACGTCTGGTCCGCGACGCCGACCACGGCCGTACTGGTCCTGGCCGACGGGACCGTGATCGAGGGCCAGGGCTTTGGCGCCACCGGCCAGGCCTGCGCCGAAGTCTGTTTCAACACCGCGCTCACCGGCTACGAGGAGATCCTTACGGACCCCTCCTATGCCGGCCAGATCGTCACTTTCACGTTTCCCCACATCGGCAATGTGGGAACCAACGAGGAAGACATCGAGACGGTCAACATGGCGGCCTCCTCCGGCGTGCGCGGCGCGGTGGTGCGTGCCGACGTCACCGAACCGGCGAATTATCGCGCGAGCCGCCACTTCAGCGAGTGGATGAAGGCGCGCGGGATCGTCGGTCTGTCGGGCATCGACACGCGCGCGCTGACAGCTCTGATCCGCGAAAGCGGCGCGGCGAACGCGGTGATCGCCCATGACCCGGATGGAAATTTCGACCTCGAGGCGCTCAAGCTTGCCGCCGCCAACTGGCCAGGCCTCGTTGGCATGGACCTGGCGAAGGACGTGACCGCCGGCCAGAGCTATCCCTGGTCCCAGACCACCTGGGAATGGGACAAGGGCTACGGCACCCGCGAGGGCGGCACCTTCAAGGTCGTGGCGATCGACTACGGCATCAAGCGCAACATCCTGCGCCTTTTGACCGATGCGGACTGCGACGTCACCGTCCTTCCGGCAACGGCCAGCGCACAGGACGTTCTGTCGCGCGATCCCGACGGTATCTTCCTGTCGAACGGCCCGGGCGATCCGGCGGCGACCGGGGACTATGCTGTGCCCGTTCTCCGTGAACTCGTCGACAGCGGCCGGCCGGTTTTCGGCATCTGCCTCGGCCACCAGATGCTGGCGCTGGCGCTTGGCGGGGAAACCGTGAAAATGCACCAGGGGCACCATGGCGCGAACCATCCGGTGTTCGACCGCACCACGGGCAAGGTCGAGATCACCTCGATGAACCACGGTTTCGCGGTCGATGGCGCTTCGCTTCCCGGCACCGTCGAAGAGACGCATGTCTCGCTGTTCGACGGATCGAACTGCGGCCTGCGCCTCAAGGAGAAGCCGGTGTTTTCCGTGCAGTATCACCCGGAGGCTTCGCCCGGACCGCGCGACAGCCATTATCTCTTCCGCCGCTTCACCAACCTGATGCGCGCGCGCAAGGGCGAAGACGAACTGCCGGAGAAAGATGCCGCCGCCTGACCTTCGCGTCCCGTGAGCGAGACAAGACAAAAGGCGCCGCGGGTACCCGCCGGCGCCTTTGTTTTTGCTAGGGTCAGGACCTTGCGTTTGCCCGGGCCAAAAAAGCCAGAACGGCCGGCGTCAGGCTTTCGCGCCGGACTTGATGAGATTGTCGAGCGCATCGAGCACGCCGGTCATCTCGTCGACCTGTTCGACGATTTGCGCCTGCTGTTCCTTCAGGATCTCGTCCTGCCGTGCACAGATCTCGCGCAAGGCCTTGAGCTGCGTCTCGCGCGCCTGCTTGCCCTCGACCAGAGAAATCACCTCGCGGATTTCCGTCAGCGTCAGACCAACACGCTTGGCCTGGAGGATCACGCGCATGCGGCCCACGTCACGCGGGCCATAGTGTCGCCGGGCGCCACGGCGCTCGGGGTTCAGCAACCCCTTTTCTTCATAGAAACGCAATGCGCGCAACGTCACGCCGAATGTGTCCGCCATTTCGGCGATGGACAGCTTTGCGTCATCGGAGGAATCAATACGAATCGGACCGGCCAGGTCCGGAACTGCGACTGACGTTTCCGATAATTTCAGCATTCCGATACTCATCGTTTTCCCGATCTTTCGCGTCGTGCGAGGAAGAATGCGGAGATTTATCCGCCACCAACCGCTCAGGCGGTCTCTTTCAGGAACGCCTCCGACCGACACACCCGGCCTGTGACCGGATCACCCGACAGCGGGCATATTCCCAAGCGGCAGTATGCCACTGCCGGCACGTAAGCACGTTCTCCAAACGCGCCATTTTTTTATCTGCGGAGACCAAGGCGCGCATTTTTCGAAAAAAAAACATGAAAACTGCGCATGGAACAAAAAATTCCGTTGAGTGAATAACGAAAATTTATGGCATCATAAATTTTCATGATAGTAAAAACTATGCATCACGCGAATTCATCGAGTTTGTAACTACAATTCGAGTGAACCGACACTTTATTTATTTTGAAGTTCTGAACATCCAAAGGCTATAAATCCAATAAATATTTAAAAAAAGAAATATAGATCATGGAGGTATCCGGGCAAAATCCGTCCGGTTCGGGCGTTCCCCGCCTGACGGTATACTGCGGTTTCATAGGCAAGGCCGAGCCTCAGGTCGGCTCCACGCGAAGCGAATCGATCCCCCGGACGTCCGTCGCCACGGACCTGGCCCGCTGATCGAGGCGCCACATGGATGGCGGGCACCCAAACCAGCGCCGGGCGGCCCGCGAGAAGTTTCCTGTCGCCGAAAACCCAAGCCGGTATGCGATCTCGGACACGGACATGCTGGTATGACCGAGAAAATCGACCGCCATGCGATAGCGAACAGCGTCATGAAGCCCCTGAAAGGTCTGCCCGCGCTCCTGCAGGCGGCGCTGCAGGGCGCGTACGCTGATCGCCAGTGCGGCGGCAACAGTCGACGCGGTGAGGCCGGGATCGGCCACCCGTTCCGCGATGGCGTCGCACACGCGCGAGATAAAGTCCTCCGCCCTGCGCCTGTCGTCGAGGCGGCGACGGTTCAACTCGCACAGGGCCGCGAAGAGATCGTCGTCGCGCATCGGATTGGGCTGCCGGGCATTGTCGACTTCATAACGAAGACAGTTCACCTCGGCCTCGAACCGCACCGGCACTCCGAAGAACGCCTCATGGGCATGTGTCGATACCGGGCGGCTGCGCGCGAGCGCGACCTTGGAAAGCCGGACCCCTTCGCTGCTGACCTGTTGCAAGCGCAGGAACGTCTTGCTGGTGGTTCGGTCGATCATTTGGTCGCTGCAGACGATTTCCGGAGACAGGGCGAATGCGATGGAAGCGCTGCCGGTGGCGTGTCTGGCTCGAACCACCGACAGGTCGAGAACGATGCAAATGAACTTCGCGGTCGTCTGCAACGCCGTCAGGAAGTCCGGCGCGTAGCGCAATGCCAGCGAAACCGTGTCGTCGCGACCCGGTCCCATGTCCTTCGACCAGTTGAGCGCGAAAGTCTCGTCCCCGGAATAGGCAGCACAGACTTCCAGAGAGCGCGCATGCGCCCGCAGGCTGATATGATCGCCAAGAGTCATCGGAGCGCTCAACCCGTCGAGACCGTTCTCCTGCATCACGCGATCGTAGGGAACGCCACGCACCTTGCAGTAGTCCGCCAGCCCCGCCTGTGCCCGCGAATGTATGAGAAGCGTATCACTCAAGGCCTTGAGGCCGTTGCGCGCAGGCATGGGCATTGTTCCATCGAACGGAAAGGCGGGCGTTTGAGGCGACGGTCGATCCGCGGGCGGGAGGGTGCGGCGCCGTCAAGTCAGACTTTAGTATTTATCAACAAATTGTCAGAGAGGTCCAGTGCGCGTTGGTGCATCTGTCGCGCAATCCCCAATCGAGGTAAATATCGACAGATCGGCGTCCGGGTTTGACATTTTCCAAGCGAGGAACGATTCATTGGCGAATCCTTGCATTGTCCCATCCAGGCTCAGACGCGGGCCGGACGCGACAAGAGCATGATCACGGGAGCAGGAGCCGAACGCTTGCGGGTCCGGAAACGAAGATGAAGACGACGACGGGTTCCGATGACGATTTCGAGACCATGACACCGGAACGGTTTCGCCTGTGGCGCAAGGCACTGGGCCTGAAGCAGAAGGACGCTGCCGATCGCCTGGGTTTGAAGAAGCGGATGATCCAGTATTACGAAAAGGGCGACCGTGACGGTCGACCCGTGGAAATCCCCAAGTCGGTCCGCCTCGCCTGCTTTGCCATCTCCAGCGGGATCGACGATTTCAACGGCACCGGAACGGTCGTGGCCGGGGCGCCCGGGCAACCCGCGCCCGCCGATCGGGAACCGGAAACCGCCGGCCACGACTGACGGAACACCCGACGCGACGATTTGCAGACGCACCATGCCAGCGATGGGGTTTCGCAACCCGCGCTTTTTGCCTATAAGCCGCGTTCAGCCGACCCATTTGCCGTCACCTCACCCTCCCGCCCCGCCATACGCAGCGGACGCGGGCGAAGTCTCGCGAGCCACACATGCCCAAACGCACAGATATTTCCTCAATTCTGATCATCGGAGCGGGTCCGATTGTCATCGGGCAAGCCTGCGAGTTCGATTATTCGGGCACCCAGGCGTGCAAGGCGCTGCGCGAGGAAGGCTTCCGGACGATTCTGGTGAACTCCAATCCGGCGACGATCATGACCGACCCGGATCTGGCGGATGCGACCTACATCGAGCCGATCACGCCGGAGATCGTCGCCCAGATCATCGAGAAGGAGCGTCCCGACGCGCTGCTTCCCACGATGGGCGGGCAGACGGCGCTCAACTGCGCGCTCTCCCTGCGCAAGATGGGGGTGCTGGAGAAATTCGGCGTGGAGATGATCGGCGCGACGGCGGAAGCCATCGACAAGGCCGAGGACCGCGAGCTGTTCCGCCAGGCGATGACGAAAATCGGGCTGGAGACGCCGCGCTCGCGTCTCGCCCATTCGCTGTCGGAGGCGCTGGATGCACTCGACGACATCGGCCTGCCGACGATCATCCGCCCCTCCTTCACGCTCGGCGGCACCGGGGGCGGCATCGCCTACAACCGCGAGGAATACCTGGACATCATCGAGCGCGGCCTCGACGCCTCGCCGACGAACGAGGTGCTGGTCGAGGAGTCTGTGATCGGCTGGAAGGAGTACGAGATGGAGGTCGTCCGCGACAAGGCGGACAATTGCATCATCATCTGCTCCATCGAGAACATCGACCCGATGGGGGTGCATACCGGCGATTCGATCACCGTCGCGCCGGCGCTGACCCTGACCGACAAGGAATACCAGATCATGCGCGACGCCTCGCTGGCGGTGCTGCGCGAGATCGGCGTCGAGACCGGCGGCTCGAACGTCCAGTTCGCGGTCAATCCGGAAAACGGCCGGCTCATTGTCATTGAAATGAACCCGCGCGTGTCGCGCTCCTCCGCGCTCGCCTCCAAGGCGACCGGCTTCCCGATCGCCAAGATCGCCGCGAAGCTCGCCGTCGGCTACACGCTCGACGAGCTGGAGAACGACATCACCGGCGGCGCGACGCCGGCCTCCTTCGAGCCGTCCATCGACTACGTGGTGACCAAGATCCCGCGGTTTGCCTTCGAGAAGTTCCCCGGCGCCGAACCGCTGCTGACGACCGCGATGAAATCCGTCGGCGAGGTCATGGCCATCGGCCGGACCTTTGCCGAAAGCCTGCAAAAGGCGCTGCGCGGTCTGGAAACCGGCCTCGACGGCCTCAATGAGGTCGAGATCCCGGGCCTTGGCCAGAACGACGACAAAAACGCCGTTCGCGCCGCCCTTGCCTCGCCGACGCCCGACCGTCTGCTGAAGGTGGCGCAGGCCGTGCGCCTCGGCACCGATCTCGACCAGATCTATCGCTCCTGCCACATCGACCCGTGGTTCCTGCGCCAGATCCGGGATCTCGTCGAGACGGAGGAGAAGATCCGCGCCCACGGCCTGCCGGATCACGCGCAAGGCCTGCGCTCCCTGAAATCGATGGGCTTTTCCGACGGCCGCCTTGCAGCACTTGCGGGCCTGGAGGAGCGCGAGGTGATGGAGTTGCGCACCCGCCTCGACGTGCACCCGGTCTACAAGCGCATCGACACCTGCGCGGCCGAGTTCGCCTCGCCGACCGCCTACATGTATTCGACCTACGAGCCGCCCTTCGCCGGCAAGCTTGCCGACGAGGCCGATCCGAGCGACCGCAAGAAGGTGGTGATCCTGGGCGGCGGTCCCAACCGCATCGGCCAGGGCATCGAGTTCGATTATTGCTGCTGTCACGCCGCCTTCGCGCTGCAGGACGCCGGTTTCGAGACCATCATGGTCAACTGCAACCCGGAGACCGTGTCGACCGACTACGACACCTCCGACCGGCTCTACTTCGAACCGCTGACGGCGGAAGACGTGCTGGAGATCATCAGGGTCGAGAAGCGCAAGGGCACGCTGCACGGCGTCATCGTGCAGTTCGGCGGCCAGACGCCCTTGAAGCTCGCCCAGGCGCTGATGGATGCCGATGTGCCGATCCTCGGCACCTCGCCCGACATGATCGATCTCGCCGAGGACCGCGACCGCTTCCAGAAGCTCCTGCACAAGCTCGGCCTCAAGCAGCCGCAGAACGGCATTGCCTATTCCGTCGAGCAGAGCCGGCTGATCGTCGCCGACCTCGGCCTGCCGCTCGTCGTGCGCCCCTCCTACGTGCTGGGCGGACGCGCGATGCAGATCATCCGCGACGAGGAGGCGCTCAACGCCTATCTGCTGGGCACGCTGCCCGAGCTGGTGCCGGGCGACGTGCGCGCCAAGTACCCCAACGACAAGACCGGCCAGATCAACACGGTGCTCGGCAAGAACCCGCTGCTGTTCGACCGCTATCTCGACGGCGCCATCGAGGTCGACGTCGACGCGGTCTGCGACGGCACGGACGTCTTCGTCTGCGGCATCATGGAGCACATCGAGGAAGCCGGCATCCACTCCGGCGACAGCGCCTGTTCGCTGCCGCCCCATTCACTGTCGGCGGAGACGGTCGAGGAACTGACCCGCCAGGCCAAGGCCCTGGCCAAGGGCCTCGCCGTCGGCGGACTGATGAACGTGCAGTTCGCGATCCGCAACGGCGACATCTTCGTGCTGGAGGTCAACCCGCGCGCCTCGCGCACGGTGCCCTTCGTCGCCAAGACCATCGGCCACCCCATCGCCAAGATCGCCGCCCGCGTCATGGCGGGCGAGAAACTCGCCGACTTCGCCCTCGAGCTGCCGCCGCTCGAGCATGTCGCGGTCAAGGAGGCGGTGTTCCCCTTCGCCCGCTTCCAGGGCGTCGACACGGTGCTCGGCCCGGAAATGCGCTCCACCGGCGAGGTGATGGGCCTGAGCCGGTCCTTCGAGGTCGCCTTCGCCAAGTCGCAGCTTGGCGCCGGCGCCCGCGTGCCGACCAGCGGCACCGTCTTCGTCTCCGTGCGCGATGCCGACAAGGAGCGGGCGCTCGATCCCATCGAGCGGCTCGCGCGTCTCGGCTTCAGGATCATCGCCACCCACGGCACCCAGGCCTTCCTGGAAGAGCGGGGAATTTCCTGCGCCAAGGTGAACAAGGTGCTTGAAGGGCGACCGCACATCGTCGATGCTATCAAGAACGGAGAGGTCCAGCTGGTCTTTAACACGACCGAAGGGGCGCAGGCCCTCTCCGACAGCCGGTCGATGCGCCGCGCGGCCCTCTTGCACAAGGTTCCCTATTACACGACCTTGGCAGGAGCCATCGCGGCCGCGAAAGGGATCGAGGCATACGCTTCAGGCCAGCTTGAAGTGTTTCCCTTGCAGGCCTATTTCGCGCAGACCTGACTTCAGAGCGTCCCGACCGGGAACCCCGGCCGGGCGAATGTCTTTTATCGCGCGCCGGCAATTCGGCGCGCGCAAGTGAAGGGTCGGAGACCTATGGAAAAAGTTCCGATGACAAGCGCCGGCTACACAATGCTGGAGAAGGAACTGAAGCAGCGCACATCCGAGGAGCGGCCGCGCATCATTCAGGCGATCTCGGAAGCCCGCGCGCACGGCGACCTTTCGGAAAACGCGGAATACCATGCCGCCAAGGAGCAGCAGAGCCTCAACGAGGGCCGCATCAGCGAGCTCGAGGACAAGCTCGGCCGCGCCGAGGTCATCGACGTGACCAAGCTGTCCGGCGACACGGTGAAGTTCGGGGCGACCGTCACGCTCGTCGACGAGGACACCGAGCAGGAGAAGAAATACATGATCGTCGGCGACGTCGAGGCGGACGTGAAGCTCGGCCGCATCTCGATCTCCTCGCCGATCGCCCGCGCGCTCATCGGCAAGGCCATCGGCGACACCGTCGAGGTCACCGCACCCGGCGGCGCGCACGCCTATGAGATCATCAACGTCACCTTCAACTGATACTGGCATCTGACGCCGGAAAATGGCGCCGGCACCTGGCGCCGGGATCGCGACGCGACCCGCGCGCCCAAGGCGCGGTCGGTCACACGCAAGACACGCCGCGCGGAAAAAGGCTCCGGGCGGCGTTTTGCGTTATGGATCAGACGCTTGCGCGCGGTTGATCGGCGCGCGTGCAAAATCGCGTAATTTTGCGCGCGATTTTGCGAATTTTGCGCGTCGAGTTGACGATATTGATCGAGTTGGCGCTTGCAGGCACGCGAACCGGACGGCACCTGTCGAATCCGTTTCCGCGAGACTTGTCCCCGCGCGCGTCGGACCGCCGAAACGGGGCCAAGATCGCCGTCGCACAGCGGGTGGGCGCACCTCGCAACGCCACGCTCCGGCCGGCTCCTCCGCGACATCCATCACACGCGATATCCCCGCCCCTGACGTGCTTCCGACAAGGCTCACCGATCAGCCGGCAACTTAAGCGACCGACGTCGCGACAGTCCCCGACCGGCACCCGACAGGCACGGCGACCGCCCCAGGCTCCAGCGTCATCCCGGACCTGATCCGGGATCCATTGGCAACCTCGGCCAGGACGGAAAGGGCGAGGCGCTGGCGGCCTGCAGAAGCAGGCGAGGCGTGGTCGCGCCGCGATCGAGAAGGTTCAAAGCACCCTCGTCCCAGCTGTTTCACTGGAACCACGGATCATTCTTGGTCTGGCGGATGGTGCAGCTCGTACGGAGGCTGTCGACGTTGGGGACGGCGACTAGGTCACAAATCAAGCGAGTATTGAAACTACTAAAAATACTTACTTGTTTTTGGGTGAGACTTAAGTTGAACCGGACGATAAGGTTTCATCTCACCCAAATGAGACACATGCTCAGCATTCAAACGCTCATGTACAGTCGGATGTAAAATAGCATCCTCAGGCAACATTCGCGGCGTAACCTTCCAAGGAATTTTCACAAACAGAAAATCAAAGATATATTTTTCTTCGTGCTGCATACCCGTTGGGTCTGACGACAAGTGCAGTTTATCGCGATTTATCTTCAAATCAGGTACACACTCAAACAGTTCATCCAGCATCCATTGGAGTGTGATGTCGCTCAATCGCGACTCCGTTTCTGGATAGCTACCACCTACATCGCTATGGCACCCCGCGAACCAGACTTGTCGAAGCCATTCCGGCTGACGCCCCTCTGTTTTCTTAGCCTCTGCATGTGCCGCCCATTTAACGCGCGGAAATTTCTTTCTGTGCTCATCAATCGCAAGGGCATGACGCGCATGAAGAACATCAGAATCAAGCCATCTATCGTAATTCTCCATTTTCCACTTCGCAAAGTGCCCATTTCTCCAAATCGACAACCAATGCAAAGGATTTTTTAGGCTCAAAGGCCGGTCCCCATCTGGTGAAAAATACTTCCATTGGCTCCATTTTAATTTCAAGTACCAAAAACAAATTACCAAAGCCGTAGTCACCAAAGGTAAGACAACAAGCCAGTTCCATGAAGTAAACAACAGCCAAGCGGATAATATCGCGACCAATGAAAGTCCGCCCCACGTCAGCATACTAGCCTGCGCACTCCCAAGAGCCGCAACCGTGTCAAAGACCCCGATAAAGGTTGGCTGCACATTCCCTTGAACGTCCGTTTCAGCATCCGGAACGAAACTGCCATATTTTCTCCTGAAACGCTTACCTAGCTCTTCGCGATTAGAATAATGAGGCTCTTCTCCACGAGGCCTTCCATTTCCGTGATTGTAAACGAAATTGACAGCATCGCTTGCGATCTTCCGGAGCTTTGGCCCAAACCTTGGAGCCGGAGAACCGTCAGGCATTCGCGTTGGAATACCACAAAGATTCATGACATTCGCCACCGCACGGACCGTATAGGCCCCGCGAGAAAACCCGAACAATAAGATGCGATCTCCAGGCTCGTAGTAAGAAATGATTTTTTCGTAGCAATCGATGACATTCTCGTCGATCCCAGTCCCCAAGGCCGCCGAGAGTGTGTTTCTGATACGTTTAAAGGTTAGCCCACCAACTTCGCCTGAGCCAAGTCCCGGATCATAAAAACAAACTTGATCCTTTGGACTGATAGGAGAAGACGGGCCCGGGCGCATGGCCCGATACATTTTATAAATGTTGGACAGCCTTTGATCGGGACGCAATCCTCCACACTGGCCAGTGCCATCTGAAAATATCAAAATATTCTTCGGCATTATTAGATCCCCATTATAGAAATCAGTCGCGTCCATTCTCTTTTTCGAATAAATCTAGAGTCTCTTCATCTCGACGGCGACTCAACCCTTCTCCTCGATGTAGGCAGGGGTGCTTCACCCGGGACAGGCCTATTCCACCCTCAAAATGGACCCACCCGCCGTTCGGCATTGAAATACTAATTATTTCGGCACCACAGACCGGACAGTCGTTCCTATAGGTACTTCGTTCGGCACCCGAAGTGATATTGGAGAAAACCCAGCAAGACTTCACGAGCACAATTCGCCCTTTTGGTGTTCGCCTGCGATGGCCCTTTCTTCGAAACCATTTCACGACACATACAACCCTGCGGCGGATGAATCTCCCGTAAGGTTATTGCGAAAAATTATTGCGTATCAAGAGAATTCAACTCACCCCAGTTCCTTCATCGGCACGACTGGATCGTTCTTGGTCTGGCGGATGGTGAGCGCGGTGCGGACGCTGTCGACGTTTGAGGCGGCGGTGAGGTCGCGGATGATGAAGTTCTGGAAGCTCTGCAGGTCCGGCACCACGCATTTCAGCAAAAAGTCGACCTCGCCCGACAGCATGTAGCACTCGCGCACCTCGGGCCAGCCGTTCACCGTCTTTTCGAAGGCGATGAGATCGGCCTCGGTCTGGCTGTGCAGGCCGACCATTGCGAAGGCGGTGACCTCGTAGCCGAGCTGCTTTTCGTCCAAGAGCGTGCGGTAGCCGCGAATGAGGCCAGCCTCCTCCAGCGCCCGCACCCGGCGAAGACAGGGCGGCGCGGAAATCCCGACGCGGCGCGCAAGCTCCACATTGGTGATGCGTCCATCGGCCTGCAGCTCGTTCAAAATGTGCCAATCAATCGCATCGAGGCGGATTTTCACACTGGTCTCCTTCGCAATTCACTGGCACAGACGGGCGGCGCGGCATGGCCGGACGGCCCCCGCGCAGCGGCGTTTCACGCCCCGCGCCGGCAGGACGCGGAACCCGTGTTCCTTCTTAGCGGCTTATGATTTTTTGCGTAAGTCTGCAATAGTGTAACAACGAGCGGCATGAACAAGAAATATCACGAAAGCGAAGCGCCTGTGGACGACGCAAGCATCTGGATCGTCAGCGACGGCAAGGCCGGCGACGAGACCCAGTGCTGCGGCGTCGCCGAGGCGCTTGGGGCCCGCTCCATCGAGGTCCACCGCGTGCGGCCGCGCGCGCCCTGGCGCTGGCTGATGCCCCGCGGCGGCATCGACCCGCGCGACGCACCTGAAAGACAAGGCTCGCCCATCGCCCCGCCCTTCCCCGACATCGCCATCGCCTCGGGCAGGCGGGCGGTCGCCTATCTGGCGCGGATCAAGCGCGACAGCGGCGGGCGCACCTTCACCGTGTTTCTCAAGGACCCGCGCACCGGCACCAGGGCGGCCGACCTGATCTGGGTCGCGGAACACGACAGATTGCGCGGCGACAACGTGGTGGTGACGGCGAGCGGCCCGCATCGCTTTTCGCAACAACGCATCGAGGCCGCGCGCGCAGAGCCCCTGCCGGAGATCGCCGCACTGGCGCATCCGCGCGTCGCCGTGCTCGTCGGCGGCGACAGCCGCACCCACCGGTTTCTCGATCTCGACGTCTCCCGGTTTGTCGAGGGGCTGGCGCGGCTGGCGGGCGGCGGCGCGCATTTGACGATCTCGACGTCGCGGCGCACGCCGCAGCCGCTGGTCGACGCGCTCGCGCCCTATGGTGCATCGCCGGACCATCTCCTGTGGACGGGCGAGGGAGAAAACCCGCTCTTGCAGTATCTTGCCAATGCCGATGCCATCGTCGCAACCGCCGATTCCGCCAACATGATCGGGGAGGCGCTGGCGACCGGCCGGCCGATCCATGTCTTCCATCCCTCCGGCGGACACAGGAAGTTCAACGCGTTTCTGGAGGCTTTGACGCGCATCGGCGCCGTCCACCCCTTCCCTGGACGGTTGAAAACGACTACCTACGAACCGATCGATTCAACGCTGCGGATCGCCCAGGCGATCAAACGGGCTTACGCGGCGCACCGCGCCGGCATCCGGTGACCTGTCACGCATGACAGGCAACCAGGCGCATGCGCCGGACAGCCGCCTGTCCAAGGCCCGGCTTTTCAAGGAGAGTGCGAGAATGACCGAACAGCATCACAAGCTCCTGATCGTCGGATCGGGCCCGGCCGGCTACACCGCCGCCGTCTACGCCGCGCGCGCCATGCTGGAGCCGGCGCTCGTCACCGGCATCCAGCCCGGCGGCCAGCTGACGATCACCACCGAGGTCGAGAATTACCCCGGCTTCGCCGATCCGATCCAGGGGCCATGGCTGATGGAGGAAATGCGCAAGCAGGCGGAAAACGTCGGCACGCAGATCATCTACGACACGATCCTTGAAGCCGACCTCACCACGCGCCCCGTGCGCCTGACCGGCGACAGCGGCACGGTCTACACCGCCGACGCCCTTGTGATCTCCACCGGCGCGCAGGCAAAATGGCTCGGCATCCCGTCTGAGGATGCCTTCATGGGCGCCGGCGTCTCGGCCTGCGCGACCTGCGACGGCTTCTTCTACCGGGGCAAGGAGGTCATTGTGGTCGGCGGCGGCAACACGGCCGTGGAGGAAGCGCTGTATCTCGCCAATCTCGCGTCGAAGGTCACGGTCGTGCACCGGCGCGACGAATTCCGCGCCGAACGCATCCTGCAGGACCGGCTGGAGAAAAACCCCAAGATCGAGGTGGTCTGGGACAGCGTGGTGGAGGAAGTGCTCGGCGGCGGCGTGCCCAAGGCGGTCACCGGCGCGCGCATCAGGAACGTCAAGACCGGCGAGACCAGCGAGATCCCCGGCGACGGGTTTTTCGTGGCGATCGGCCATGCCCCGGCCGTGGACCTCTTCAAGGACCAGATCCAGATGAAGCCGACGGGCTACATCTGGACCGCGCCCGACAGCACCCAGACCTCCATTCCCGGCGTCTTCGCCGCCGGAGACGTCACGGACGAGATCTACCGCCAGGCGGTCACGGCAGCGGGCATGGGATGCATGGCAGCCCTTGAGGCGGAACGTTTCCTCGCCGGGCTCGACGTTGCAGACTCCGAAGCGGCAGAATAGACTTCCGGATACAAAAACAAAAAGGTTGGGTCGCTGTGCCGTTGGACTGGGACAAACTCCGTATCTTCCATGCTGCGGCGCAGGCCGGGAGTTTCACCCACGCGGGCGAGACGCTCAACATGAGCCAGTCTGCCGTCAGCCGTCAGGTGAGCGCGCTCGAGCATGACCTCAAGGTCCCGCTCTTCCACCGTCATGCGCGCGGGCTTCTTCTGACCGAGCAGGGCGAGGTGCTCTATCGCACCGCGCGCGAGGTCTTCATGAAGCTGGAGGCGGCGCAGTCGCGTCTCACCGACAGCCGCGAGAAGCCGAGCGGCGTGCTGCGCGTCACCACAACGGTCGGCCTCGGCTCGACCTGGCTCACCCAGCGGCTGAACGAGTTCATCGATCTCTATCCGGAAATGGAGCTCAGGCTCATTTTCGACGACGACGAACTCGATCTCGGCATGCGCGAGGCCGATGTCGCCATCCGGCTGCGCCAACCGACCCAGCCGGACCTGATCCAGCGCAAGCTGTTCACGGTGCATTTCCACCTGTTCGCCGCCCCCTCCTACATCCAGCGCTTCGGCTCGCCGAAATCCATCGACGAACTCGGCGGCCACCGCATCATCACCTTCGGCGAACACGCGCCCGCCTATCTGCGCGACATGAACTGGCTGGAAACGGCCGGCCTGCCGCCGGGCCAGCACCGGCGTTGCGTGCTGCGCATAAACAACGTCGTCGCCATTCGGCGCGCGGTGGAGCGCGGCATCGGCATCGCCATCCTGCCCGACTACATCAACGAGGAAGGCTCCGGTCTGGTGCAGTTGCTGCCGGAGGCGGACGTCCCGAGCTTCGACACCTATTTCGTCTATCCTTCGGAACTGAAGAACACGGCGCGCATCACCGCTTTCCGCGACTTTCTGCTGTCCAAGGCGGAACGCTGGACGTTCTGACCAGGCGCGCCGTTCCGCGCGCTTTCGCTGCACTGCCGCATTCCGCGCGATCCCGCTGCCGCGACCTGCGCCATGGCGGCGTGTGTCCAGATGAAGACTTGCCGCTGCGGAAAGCTCCGATTTGGAAAATCATGATATATTTTAGGGCATTGAGCCCGAAAAACAGACGCTTTACCCGCGACCGCATAACACGGATGCATCGCTTCTCCCAAGATGCGCGCTGATTGCATATCAGCATTGCAAGACTGCTTCTTGAATAGGCGGCTTGTGCACTGCATATAAGCAACAGGCTGTTGGTCTGCTTCGTCGCTACCTCCTCCCAGCGACGTTATATGCGACCAGCTGTTCCCCTCTGGAAGGTGATTGCGCCACCTAGGTGGCAAAATCAGATAACTGCCGGGTCTTCGGACCCGGCTTTTTTTTTGCCCGGCCGATGTCGGTCGGTCAGACCGGATCACTCAGCCGCATCTCTCCTTCATGCAGGAAACAGGTTCGCGAGAACGCGTCCGGGCGCCCGGGCCACGGCGCTGCCAGGTCGTCAACTCCCGGAACAGGCGACAAGGCCGGATCGAAGCCACGCGCCACTTGAGACAGGAAGACGATCACCAGGCCCCGTTCGCGGGCAAGCGCGCCGAATGCGGCCACCTCGCGCGCATTTGCCTCGCGCCCTTCGTCACGCGCCAGAAGCTGAAGATAATCGATGACGGCGAGACTCCCGGACGCGGCGCCCGCCATGCGCTCGCCGACGAGGCTCGCTTCGAGCGCATCCGGCGTTTCGATGCACACCGTGCCGCCGACGGCGTTTTGCGCCCCGCGTGGCGTCAGAAGACCGGCAGCCTCCCAGGGCGCATAGAAAAGGGAGAAAAAGACCGCCATGCGTCCCCGGACGGCTGCCTCTTGCAACAGGTCAAGCGCAAGCGCCGTCTTGCCCTGTCCCGGTCGGGCGGCGAGCAGCAGCGTGTCACCGGGAGAAAGCCGCGCGAGCAATCTGCGGGCCGGCGCATGGCGCGCCGCCTGCGCGGCCAGAAGGCTCCAGCGGGCATGCCCTTCCTCGCGGGCGACATGGTCAAGCGCGGCGTTGAGCGAGATACCGGTCTCGCGGGCATGCAGGCGCGCTCGACGTTTCAGGCGATAGATGGGGGCGGTAAGGCGCATGTTCGAACCTCCGTCGGGGCGGAAAGCGCAATCCCTCCTCATGCGAACGCCCGAACAGATGGTTCAAGGATGAACTGCCCCGTATGACGGATACTTCCCCGAGACGGAGGGAGGGAGGCGCGGGCCGAGCCTAGAATGGCATTTTCCCTCTTCGCCGCACACCGGTCAAGAGAGGCCCCCGCGCCAATTCGTCCTCACATAAAGAGCGCCTCGCCCTCCTTGTCCTTGTAGAGATGGGCGACCTGTTCGCCGTAGCCGTTGAAGAGCCGGGTCGGAACCCGTTCGTCGCTCGACAGCAGGCGCTCGGTCGCCTGGCTCCAGCGCGGATGCGGCACCTCCGGGTTCACATTCGCCCAGAAGCCGTATTCCGCCGCCTGGATCTCTTCCCAGAAGCTGACGGGCCGCTCGTCGGTGAAGGTGAAGCGCACGATCGACTTGATCGACTTGAAGCCGTATTTCCATGGCACGGCGAGGCGGAGTGGTGCGCCGAACTGCTTGGCGAGCGGCTTGCCGTAGACCCCGGTCGCCATGAAGGCGAGCTCGTTGGTGGCTTCCGCGAGCGTCAGCCCCTCCACATAGGGCCAGGGGTTCCAGGACGCCCGCTGGCCGCTGGCCACATCGGGATCGAGGAAGGTCTCCATGCGAACGTATTTCGCGCCCGCCTGTGGCCCGGCGAGCTTCACCAGATCGGCAAGCGGAAAGCCCGACCACGGCACGGTCATCGCCCAGGCCTCGACGCAGCGGTGGCGGTACACCCGCTCCTCTAGCTGCACCTTCGACAAAAGCTCGTCGATGCCGAGCGTCTGGGGATTGTCGCACAGCCCGTCGATCTTCACCTCCCAGGGCCGGATCTTCAGCGCCTGTGCAGCACTTGCGATCTGCTTGTGCGAGCCGAACTCGTAGAAATTGTTGTAGGTGGAGGAAATCTTCTCCGGCGTGATGGCGCGCTCGACCGTGTAGGCGTCGTTGCGCGCCACCGGATAGAGCGATGCGCTCGGATCGTCGGCGGCCAGCGCGCTGCGCGAAAACAACGCCCCGCCTGCGACGCCGCCTGCCGCCGCAAGGCCGAAGCCGGCGAGGATCTGGCGGCGGTTCAAAAACACATGCTCGGGCGTGACGGACGATTCCGGAAGGTCCCAGGACCGTTTGTGTATGGTCGGCATGGCGATGCCTTTCCTCTCAAGGTGCTGACGCGTTTGCCTTACCCGATATACCTGGCCGCGCTCGCGCACAAATCAAACCCGCTTGATGTGCCGTGAACGGCCCCCCTTCACGGCGCGGCCGAAATCCGGTACAGCGCGCCATCGGCCTCGTCGGTGGAAAACCACAGCGTGCCCCCGGGGCCGTTGCGAAGCGTGCGGATGCGCCCGTAGTCGCCAACGACTAGCCGTTCCTCGTTCGTCACCGCGCCGTTCTCGACCTCGAGCCTGGAGATCAATTGATCCTTGAGCGCGCCGACGAAGAGATCGTCCGTCCATGCCGGGATCGCGTCGCCCGAATAGAACGCCATGCCCGAGGGGGCGATGGAGGGATCCCAGTAGTGCACGGGCTGCTCATAGCCCTTCGCCGTCGTGCCGACACCGATCCTGCCGCCGGAATAATGCCGCCCGTAGGAGATCACCGGCCAGCCGTAATTGAGCCCGGCGCGCGGCACATTGATCTCGTCGCCACCGCGCGCGCCATGTTCCACGGTCCACAACCGCCCGGTCCCGGGCTCGACGGCCGCGCCCTGGATGTTGCGATGGCCGGTCGACCACATTTCGGGAAGCGCCTTTTCTCCGTTGGCGAAGGGATTGTCGGCCGGAATGCCGCCGTCGCGGGCCACCCGTAGCACCGAGCCCGCGTGATCGAAGGGGTCCTGCGCGCGCTCCGCCTCGCCCCGGTCGCCGGTGGTGACGTAAACCGTGCCGTCGGGTGCGGGAATGACGCGCGAACCGAAGTGCCGCCCGCCCCGCGTCTTCTTGTCCATGCGCGCGATCACTTTCACGTCGGCAAGCCGCACCGTGCCGTCCTCGCGCAGGAGCCGCGCCCGCGCCGCCGTCGTGCCGGCTCCGCCCGGCCCCGGTTCGGAATAGGTCAGGAACACGTCGCCGGTTTGGGTGAAATCCGGCGCGACAACCACATCGAGCAATCCACCCTGGCCCGAGGCCCGCACCTCAGGCACGCCGGCGACCTCGACGCGCTGCCCGAGATCGGCGGACACCCAGAGCATCCGCCCGTCGACCTCGTTCACCAGCAGCGAGCCGTCGGGCAGGAAGTCGAAGCCCCAGGGGTAGTCCAGACCGTCGACCATCTTCGTCACGGTGAACCGGGCGGAGGCCGCCTCATGCACCTGTTGCGCGAGCGCCTGCGGCAGGCTCGCCAAACCGATGACAGCTGCAAGACCAAGACCCTTGAACGGAAATCGCATCCACTTCCTCCTGTCGAAACACGCCCCGAGGAAGAAGGTAGGCACGCGGCGTCCGGTTTCCAGTCAGGCGGCCTTTGCGGCGCGACGGGCGCAGACCTCGTCGGCGGCCTTGCCGTTCAGTTCGGCCAGATGATCGAACCGGCTGGAAAAGCTCGCCACGCCTTGCGTCGCGGAGCGCAATTCGACGATGAGGTCGGCGGTTTCGGCCGTTGGCATCATCGCGCGCACCTCGTCCCAGCCCGGCCAGCCGGGCCGTGCGTCGAAGCCGAGCAATTGCCCCCGGCGCGCCGACACAATGCCGTTGATGCGTGGCGTCGCCTCGCTCGGGCAGCGGATCGTCACCAGGTCGACGGGTTCCAGCAGCACGGGCTTGCACTTCGGAAGACCCTCGCGCATCGCCTGGATCGCGGCCATGCGAAACGCCTGGTCGGAGGAATCGACGCTGTGGAACGACCCGTCGGTCAGGGTGACGCCGAGATCCACCACCGGAAAGCCCAGCGCGCCGTCACGGATCGCCTCCTCGACGCCCGCGCGCACCGCCGGAATATACTGCCTGGGAATGACGCCGCCGGTGATCGTGTCGGTGAAACCGAAGCCCTCTCCGCGCGCGAGCGGATGGATTTCCAGCGCGACATCGCCGAACTGGCCGTGCCCGCCGGACTGCTTCTTGTGGCGCGCACGCACAAACGCCGAGCCGCGAATGGTCTCGCGATAGGGCACGCCCGGCGGCGCCGTCTCCACTGTCAGGCCATATTTGCCGGCAAGACGCTCAAGGGCGACACGCAAATGCATTTCCCCCTGCCCCCGAAGCAGGGTCTCGCCGGTCTCCGGCACGTGGTGAACGCTGAGCGAGGGATCCTCCTCCGCCAGTTTCGCAAGGGCTGCATTAAGCTTGACCTCGTCGCGGCGCTCGCCCGGAGAGACCGCGAGACCCAGCGCCGGCGCTGTCTCGACGACCGGCAGAAACTGCAAGTCGAACGAAGCGTCGCCCAGCGTCTCGCCGGTGGCGA
The DNA here is from genome assembly GCF_900105595.1 of Stappia sp. ES.058. Classification (GTDB taxonomy): domain Bacteria; phylum Pseudomonadota; class Alphaproteobacteria; order Rhizobiales; family Stappiaceae; genus Stappia. The sequence goes on from NZ_LT629784.1 coordinate 2,885,724, forward strand.
CCCCCTCCAGCTTGCCGAGACCGACCGTCTCGCCGGCACCGGCCGCATCGCGTTTCGTCGCCTGCTGGCCCATCAGCCGGTAAAGCCCGGACACCCGCGCGACGCTGCCATCGCCCCGCGTCAGCACATCGCCATCCGCGACATGGCCACTGAGCACCCGCACCAGCGAGAGCTTGCCCGCATGCGACGTGTGCAGGGTCTTGAGCACCTGGACCGCCGCCTCCGGAGAACCGTCCTCGCATCCCAGCCGCATACGGATCTCGTTCACCCCCGGCGTCTCGTGCCGCAGCGCCTTGAGGAGGCGCCCGATGCCGTTTCCGTGTTCGGCCGATCCGAAGAACACGGGGCAAACCAGACCCGCGCGCGTTTCGCTTGCGAGATCGGTGAAGATCCGCTCCGGTTCCGGCGCCAGGTCCTCCAGCAGCGCTTCCATCAGCGTGTCGTCGTGATCGGCGAGCGTTTCCAGCATGGAAAACCGCGCCTCGACCTCGCGCGCCATGGCCTCGTCGGGAATGTCGATGATCTCGCTCGGCGCATGCTCGCGGTAGACATAGGCGCGCTCCAGCGCCAGATCGATATAGCCGGTGGCGATGCCATCCTTCCAGATCGGCACCTGGCGCAGCAGCAGCGGCACGGCGGAGGCCGGCTGCAACATCGCCAGAACCTCGCGGATGCGGCTCGCGGACCGGTCGATCTTGTTGACGAAGACGAGCCGGGGAACGCCGCGATCCTCAAGCTGCTTGAGAATGAGCTGAAGGGCGGGCAGCTTCTTCTCGTCCCCTTCCACCACGACGACCGCGAGATCGACACCGGCAAGCACGCCCGCCGTTTCGCCGAGGAAGTCGACCGCGCCAGGACAATCGAGGAAGGTGAAGGGATCGCCCATGAACACGGTCTCGGCCGCATTGACCTCGACGCTCATGGCATGCGCCCGCGCTTCCGGCGCGCCGTCGCCGACCGTGTTTCCCGCGCTCACGCTGCCCTGGCGCGAAATCGCACCCGAGCGGGCGAGAAGGGCCTCAAGCAGCGTGGTCTTGCCGCTGCCCGAAGGGCCGAGGATTGCGATGCATCGTGACCGGGCGCCGCCGGCCGTCTCCCTGGTGCCGCGCATGGGGACGTCTCCCTCTCCCGGCCATGATGCGCCGACGTCAGCGGGCCGCGGGCACGCGGCCGATGCGAGGGCGTGCCTGGTCCGGGGCACGGCGATGACCGGGTCGGGCCGCGCGCCGGAGCCACCACCTGCCGAATGCAGGTGAAGAGCAAAGCCCGCCGATTGCGGGCGCAAGACAGAACCCGCCGACTGCCGACGGAGGATTATCGTCGCGCCGATCCTTGAAGAAACGCAAGGAAATCCGTTGCCGCAGCGCAGCACGGACGGGCGCGAGAGATCCGTACCGAAACGCAAAAAGCCGGCGGGTCGCCCCGCCGGCTTTGAGGATTTCAACGCTGTCGCGCAGTCGAGACCGCGCGCGCCTTACTTCAGGTTGCCGCAAAAGCGCTGGATGCGCTCGCAGGCCTGTTCCAGCGCTTCCGTGGAGGTCGCGTAGGAAATGCGGAAGTTGGGGCCGAGGCCGAAGGCCGAGCCATGCACAACGGCGACGCCCTCGGTTTCCAGCAGCTCGGTGACGAAGTCCTCGTCGCTCTCGATGACCTTGCCGGACGGCGCGGTCTTGCCGATGGTGCCGGCGCAGGACGGGAAGACGTAAAAGGCGCCTTCCGGCACCGGGCAGGTGATCCCCTTGGCCTGATTGAGCATCGAGACGACGAGATCGCGGCGGCCCTTGAACACCTCGTTGTTCGCCGGGATGAAATCCTGCGGTCCGTTCAGCGCTTCCACGGCCGCCCACTGCGCGATGGAGCAGGGGTTGGAGGTCGACTGCGACTGCACCTTGGCCATCGCCTTGATCAGATCCGCCGGGCCGCCGGCATAGCCGATGCGCCAGCCGGTCATGGCATAGGCCTTGGACACGCCGTTGACCGTGAGCGTGCGCTCGTAGAGCCCGGGCTCGATCTGGGCCGGCGTGGTGAACTCGAAGTCGTCGTAGACGAGATGCTCGTACATGTCGTCGGTCATCACCCAGACATGCGGATGGCGCATGAGCACGTCGGTGAGCGCCTTCAGGTCCGCGCGCGAATAGCCGGCGCCCGACGGGTTCGACGGCGAGTTGAAGATGAGCCACTTGGTCTTCGGCGTGATCGCGGCTTCCAGCGCCTCGGGCGTGATCTTGAAGGTCGTCTTGTCCGCCTCCACGATCACCGGCTCGCCGCCGGCGAGAAGCACCATGTCCGGATAACTGACCCAATAGGGCGTGGGGATGATCACCTCGTCGCCCGGGTTCACGGTCGCGATCAGCGCGTTGTAGAGCACCTGCTTGCCGCCCGTGCCCACCGTGATCTGGCCGGTCTCGTAGGTGAGGCCGTTCTCGCGCTTGAACTTCTCGACGATCGCCGCCTTGAGCTCGGGAATGCCGTCGACGGCGGTGTATTTGGTCTTGCCTTCCCGGATCGCCTCAATCGCGGCCGTCTTGACGTTTTCCGGCGTGTCGAAATCCGGTTCTCCGGCGCCGAGCCCGATCACGTCGCGGCCGGCAGCCTTGAGTTCCCGCGCCTTGTTGGTCACGGCGATGGTGGCGGAGGGTTTGACGCGTGCGAGCGCGTCGGCGATGAAGGCCATTGGGATCTCCCGGTAAATGGGCATGAAGTGCAGGTGCGCGAGATTACTTGCGCGCGCTACCGCGCGCAAGGCCGCAACACCCGCCGTCGACCTCTATTCCGGCGCTCCGATCTCAATCCGCAGATGCGCGTTTCCCGTCGACGTGCGCTCGCGGGAGTGTCCACGGGGACCGACCAGACCCCGGATCCGGCGGCGAAGATTGGAAAATCCGTCGAAGGAAACGACATCCACGGGATCATCCAGATCGAGCACCATCCGCACCCAGCCGGAGCGCAAGGGTTCCGCGTCGACGACGCGCGCCGTGAAGGACTGCAACAGATACGTCCCGGAGACGCGCCCGCCCCGCGTCCAGTTCGCCGGTGGACGGTCGTCGATGGCGGCGTGAAGGGCGTTCCAGTCGCGAAAGCCGTGGTCGTGCGCCACACGCTCAAGCGCCTGCGCGTGGCCGATCCGGATGCCCCGTTCGCCAAGCCCGGCGCGCAACCGCCGGGCCTGGGCCTTTGCCTCCAACCTCGTGGGAAGCCGGTTTTTCATCGCCCGTCCCCCGCGTCCGTCCGATACAGGCCGAGACGGCGCGATGGATCTCGCGCGTTCGCGGCCAGCACCACGAGCGTGAGCGCGAGCAGCAGCGCTTCGGCGGTCGGCCCGGCGCGCCACACGCCCGGCTCGCCGAAGCGCGCGGAAAGCGCGAAGGTGAGCGGGATCGCGAACAGATAGGGCTTTGCAAGCCCGAGCAGCGCGGCCCGGGACGCATCGCCGACCGACTGGAAGTAGCTCGCGATCATCATCAAGGGACCGGACAGGAAAAACAGCGCGATGACAACCGGCAGGATGCGGCCGACCTCGGCGACAACGGCCGGGTCGTCGACGAAAGCCCGGCCGATATCCGGTGCGAAAACCGTCATCAGAAGCTGCAGCACGGCGCAATAGGCAAGCGCCGTCGCCATCGCGATGGTCAGGCTGGCATTGGAGCGGTGCCACGCGCGCGCACCGTAGTTGTTGCCCGTGATCGTTTGCATGGCGTGCGACAGGCCGAGCAGCGGCAGGAACGCGAAGGTAAGGACCCGCGTGATCACACCATAGGCCGAGACGGTATCGGCATAGCCCGGGCTGTCGACCATCTGCAGCGCCGCCATGATCGCCGCCGATCCGAGCGCGAGACCGACGAAATTGAGGCTTTGCGGCGCGCCCAGCGCCAGGATCCGCGTCCAGGAATGCATCACACCGTGGCGGACGAGCGCCGACGGGCGCAATGCCGTCGCCCCGCGAAAGCGGAAGGTCAGGATGATCGCGAAGGCCAGTGCCTGCGCCATCGCGGTGCCATAGGCGGATCCGGCGACCCCCAGTTCGAGGATGGCGATCAAAACGTAGTTGAAGGCCATGTTCGCCACCGACACCAGCAGGCTCATGGACGCCATGAAACCGACCCGGCCCTCGTTTCGCAACGCGTCCGAATTCACCGACAGAACGAAGAGTAGCGGCGCGAAGGCCGCCGTGATCTGCAGATAGGTCAGACCCATGCCTGTCAGGTCAGGCGAGCCGCCGGCGGCAAGGCCGACGACCTGCCGGCCGAAGCCGGCAAACACCGCGATCAGGGACGCTCCGATCAGGATCGCCAGGCCATGCGCCCCGGCGAAAACGCGGCGGGCGGCGCCGAAACGCCGGGCGCCGAGATGGCGCGCCAGCAGGCTGGACATGCCGCTGGACACAAGCGTCGCAAGCGCGACGATCAGCATATAGATCGGAAAGATCAAGGTGACCGCGGCCAGGGCCTGCGGGCCGACATAACGGCCCAGAAACAACGCATCGGCGACGGCGAGAAGGCCGTTCATTCCCATCACGAAGATGATGGGAAGCGCGGTCCTGACGTAGATGGACCCCAGCGGGCCCTCGAGAAATATGTTGGAGGCGGTCTTCGACACGGTCCCGGCTTCCTCTTGCAAACGGCGCGCAAGAATTGGACAGGCACCCGCATTCCCATCCGCGCGATACGCTTGGAGGATCGTTCAAGACAGGGATGCGGAACTTCACCGGGACACAAGGTCAGCGGGCGGCAGGCGTCGGCAGGCCTTGTCGGGAGGTAGCCGAAGTCGGTGCTCCGGTCAACGCCCGAGAGGGATACCCGCGCCCGGTTGCGACCTCAGTGCTTGCTTTCGATCACCAGGTACTGACCCGAACCACCGTCAACGACGCTCGCCCTGAGGCGCTTGCTGCGCGACACCCCGTCGAAGCCGCTGACCGTTGCCTGAAGCGGCGCGGTGCTGTTCTTGCGCGCGTGCTCGATCAGAGAGACGAAGGTGCGCGGGTGCAGCATGGTCTCGGTGATCGGCGCGGACTCCATCATCTGCTCGGTGATGGCGAAGGTCTTGCGCGCCGACGCATTGGCGGAAATCAGCATGCGGGTCTTGAGATCGACGACCAGAAGCGGCGCATGCACGAGATTGAAGACCTGCTGGAAATCGACCGCGCAGTCGTTCACTTTCTCGGCCGAGAAGACGACGCCGCCAAGGCCCGACGAAACGCGGAACGGGATCAGGTCGTAGGTCAGCGTCATGGAATCGCCGGACGCCAGGAAGAACCGCTTGTTGCCGTCGACGGGCGCGCGCCGCGCCAGCGTCGTCAGCACCACCGACGTCAGGGTCTTGCCCACCCGGTTCGGGATATGGGCGATGTTGCGCCCGATGCACAGCGTCGGATCGGTGATGTGAAAGAGGTCGTAGAGCGCCTGGTTCGCGTAGCGAAGATAGCCGAAGCTGTCGACGACGAGCACCGCCTTCTCGCTGCCCTCCACCAGATGACGAATCAGCGGCGCGACACCGCGCACCGCGGTACCCGTCGCCTCGTCCTCGGCATCGGTGCCCGAGACCGCGATCACGAAGGTACGCCCGCCCTCCGCCTGGTAGCGGGTCGCGATGAGCGACAACCCGTTGCCGAGATCGTCGCCGCCAAGCTCGACCGGGCCGGCGGAGCCGTATTTCACGGCATGCTGGATCAGGCTGAGAATCTGTTTCTGGTCGTTCTGGGCCAGATTGCGCAGCGCGCTCGACAGGTTCGCCTCGTTGAGACCCGCGACATGCTCGAAATCGAGCGAGGGCGATTCCATCCAGACCAGCCGCTTGGTCTGAACATCGACCATGAAGAATCCAAGTCCGGCAATCGACAAGGCCGCGCTGCTTTCGGCGCCGCCCTGCGCCTTGGCTGCCGTATCCGCCTCACCATCCGAGGCCTGTCGTTCGACCTTTTCCACTGCGCTCATGTTCTGTCTTCCGCTTGCCGCAACGCTCCGGCGGCCCTGCAGGGGGCGCACCGGTTCCTGTTCGCGAAGCTTCGCAAAAAGCTCCTGCGATTCCGTAAAGGCAATTCCATCAAAAAGAAGCGGCGGCGTTCATAATTGTGAACGCCGCCATGGTTACGCCTCGAAATGATACAGGAACCGCCCGATTGACGGCCCGGCCCGGCCCCTTTCGAAAGCCAGGATGCCCAAATCGACGTCCTGGGATGTTTCGGAGTATCGCAATGCATATCCCTCACCAGCCAGACCGCAAGGCCCCGTCAGGCCGCAAGGCCAAGGGCCTGCGCAGCCGGATCGTTCCTGCCGCAGCCATCGTGCTTGCCGGTGCGGCGCCCGCCCTGCTGATCGCCTCCAGCGCACGCGCCGCCGGCGCGACGCCCGCGGATGACTGGACGATCGGCCTCCTCGCGCTCTCGTTCGGGTCGATGCTCCTGCTGCTCACGGTCTTCGCCCGGCATCTGGCGCGCAACCTCAAGGCCAGCGCTGCCCGCCATGACCTGAACCGGAGGGACATGTGATGCGCCTCCCCCGCCGCAGCACCTTTTCCGCAGCGCCGCACTGGGCTTCCGATTCCGGGGAGGACCGTGACCACACCGCGCTTCATCTTGCCGCGGCCGTGGCACTCGGTCTGCTGTTTGCCGCGTCGCTGACACTGTTCGGCGGCCCCCTGGCAGACGGTCTCAAGGACCTGGCACCAAACCCGGCGGGACAGGTCCAGTCGATCGACCCGGCGAATTTATGAAGCGTTTCCTTCTCCGTGACCGGTGAGCACCGGCGGGCGATTGAGCGCGCCCTGCCCGCCACCTGCGCGGGCCGGAGGCGTTATCCGTGCCGGATCGCTTCGCCCGTCCCTGCTTTCCCCTGTCTTTCGGTCTCCGCACGCGCCTCCAACCACAAGCGCGCGACACACGCTCTGGCATTTGACCTTGGCCGGGCGTAGGGTCTGTCGCATTCGCGGGCATCCCCAAGCAAAGCCTTGCGCTGGATCAAGGTGCGATCGACGCCCGCGCGGCAGTGTCGTATCACTCTGCCGGGCGACCGGGCGAGCCGGCCGGACGGGCCGGTCGGATGTCACCGAGCCGAATGAACACCCAATGCGGGAGCATGCTCCCGGAAACGAAGCGGAGTATCGAACCATGGCGGTCGATCTGTCCCTCACACCGGAAACGCTCCGGATGCTTGTGCAAAAAGGCCGCGCAGCGGCCGCAACGCTGGAAGACGGGTTCGAGGACGGGCGCGACCGCGAGGTCGAATTCGACACCGACACGCTTCAGGACACGCATGCGCATGATGGTCTGGCCGAGGAGGAAACGGAAGATTTGTCGAGCGAGGAGCTGATCGAGCTGATCAACGATCTCAACGTCGACGAAGCCGCCGAAGTCGTTGCGATCGTCTGGATCGGCCGCGGAGACTTCGACGCCGCCGACTTCCCGCAAGCCGTCGAGGACGCCCGCGAGCGGGCTGTCGGATCGACCGCCAAGTATCTGGCAGGCATGCCGCTTTTCGCCGACCACCTCGAGGCCGGGCTCGACGCGCTCGAACTGTAGGCGCATCCGCCGGAGGCGCTCCGCCGCCGTGCTGCCCGTCACGAGGGCCATGGACGGACGCAAGCCGGCGGGGCGTCGCTTCACGGGTTGTTAACCATATTGGCTGTCCTCTGTGCACAATGACACCCAGCGGAGACACTTCATGAGGTTTTCTGACCCCACTCGGACGGATACGCTGACTGCCCGCAAGACATCGCCCTGGCCGCTTGCGCTCACCGTCACCAGCGCTGCGCTGACACTCACGCTGATCATCTGTTTCGCTTTTCCAAACGGCTGACGATTGAGTGCTTGCGGGCATCTGTTCATTCAGGTAGCGCAAGCGGATGAGTCGTCCCGCCGCAAACATGCTGCTGCTCCTTGCCGCCCTGATATGGGGATCGGCCTTTGTCGCCCAGTCGACCGCAATGCGCGATCTGGGACCGCTCACCTTTACCGGCCTGCGCTTTTTCATCGCCGCACTCGTCGTCCTGCCGTTCGCGGTAAATGAAGGAAGGCGGCAGCCGGCCGCACCGCTCAATGCGGGGCACGCGCTGCGTTTCACCGGGCTCGGTCTGGTGTTCTTTCTGGCGATCGCCCTGCAACAGATCGGCCTGACGCACACAACCGTCACCAATGCCGGCTTCCTGACGGGCGTTTATGTGGTGCTGACCCCCATTCTCGGGCTGCTCGCGTTCGGGGAACGACCGCATGCGGTGGTCTGGCCGGCGGCGCTCGTCACCCTTTCCGGCATCTGGCTGCTTGGCGGCGGCACGCTCGCGGACCTCAACGTCGGCGACCTGCTGATGATCGTCTGCGCATTCTTCTGGGCCCTGCACGTGTGCCTGCTCGGCGGCATGGCGTCATCAAGCGGCCGCCCCCTGGCGCTCTCCGCATGGCAATTCGCGGTCGTCGGCATCGTTGCGCTCGTGCCCGGCCTCCTGATGGAACCCGTGTCGCTTCCCGCCATCGTCGCCGCCGGCCCGGAACTGATCTACACCAGCGTGTTTTCCGGCGGACTGGCGTTCACGCTGCAAGCGCTCGGTCAACGCTGGACCCGCTCCGGAGACGCGGCCATCCTGCTGTCCTCAGAAGCGCTGTTCGCGGCGATCTTCGGGGCGCTTCTGCTTGGCGAACGCGTCAGCGCGGCAGGTCTTGTCGGCTGCCTGCTGATCTTCCTTTCGATTGTCGCGGTACAAGTCGTCCCGATCATCGGATGGTCTCGCCTGAGAGCGCGGATCCGGCCACGCGGAGCCTGACGGCCTCCACGCACAACAGCCGAAGGGCGAGGGAGCATGATGCAACATCAACCCGCAGCGACCCGGCGCCCAAGGAGGCTGGACGTCTTCGACATCACGCGCGGCATCGCGCTTCTGGCAATGGCCGTCTACCATCTGTCCTGGGATCTGAGCTGGTTTTCGCTGGTCGACTGGCGCGTCTCAAGCGACCCCGCCTGGCGCGGCTTTGCGATCTCGATTGCCGCAAGCTTCCTGTTTCTGGCAGGCGTCAGCCTTGCGCTGGCGCATGAAAACGGCATTCGCTGGCGCCCGGCCCTGTGGCGGATCGCCCGGATCGCCCTGGCCGCCGCCGCCATCAGCGTGGGCACCTACTTCGTTCTCGGCGACGAATTCGTCCGCTTCGGCATTCTCCATGCCATCGCGGCCGGGTCGCTCGTCGCCCTGCCCTTCGTGCTCGCCCCGCCCCTGCCGACGCTCGCTGCCGCACTCGCGGTTTTTCTGCTGCCGCGCCATGTGGCGGTGTCCTTTCCCGGGGACCAATGGCTGATGTGGACGGGACTGACAGAAGATCCGCCATTGTCGGTCGACTATGTGCCGCTCTTTCCCTGGCTCGCCGCCATTCTTGCCGGCATTGCGGCGGTGAAGCTTCTGCGCGGACGGACGCCCTGGTCGCTGCTTGCGGGCATCCGGGCGAAGGGCGCGTTTTCACGCACCATGGCCTTCGCCGGCCGGCATTCGATGATTGTCTACCTGCTGCACCAGCCGATCCTTTTCGGGTCGGTCTGGGCCGTGGTGGCGCTCGGCCTTGTGCCGGACGCGAGCGACCGCGCGTTCCTCGACCAATGCGCCGCTTCCTGTTCCCTCGCCAGCGAGGCGGACGACTGCACGCAAGTCTGCAGCTGCACGCTTGACGCCATGCGAGACGACGGTTCCTGGGGCCGCCTGCTTGACGCTCCCCGGGATCCGGCCCTCAATGACCTTCTGAGCCAACGCTATGGTGCCTGTGCCGCTCCTTTCGCCCCGTCCGCGCCAACGGACTGAAGCCGGCAGGGCAAGGGGCGCAGCCGTTGCGTCCGTGATGCGGGTCACAGACCTGGTGTGACGGGCGCGCTATGCAGGATGACGACAGCCGTGGCGACAACCGGGAAGGCCGGATGAACGGGGGGACGAAAATGCATTTCACCAGACTCTTGAAGGTCGTTGCGGCGTGCGCGATGCTTTTGCCGGCAGGTGCGATCACCGCCGCACTGGGCTCGACAGAGGCCCGCGCCGACAGTTGCTGGTCCCACAACGGATCGCTGATGCGCCTGAAGGCGCAAGGAAACCGCCGATGGTTCCTCTACGAGGCGCCACGCCCGGTGCTGCGCGAAGCCGGCGTCGCCACCGGCACGCTGCTGTTTGAAGGCGTGAAGCGCGGCAACTGGTATGAGGGCACGGCACGGGTGTTCTCGCAGGCCTGCCCCGGTCAGCCGCAAGTCTATTCGGTTGCCGGACCGGTGCGCGCCGACCAGTTGCAGGTGACCATGTCGGGACGGCGCAACGTCAACCGCCAGTGCCATCCGACCGACCGGGTCACCACCGACACGCTGGTCTTCACCTATTCGCACCGCTGCTAGGGTCAGGACCTGTTGCTATGACTGCGATGGTCGGAGCGGATCCGCACGGAATACCATGTCGCAATCCCTTGAAAGGCTCCAGATTGATTGCGATCCGCGAGTCACCGCATGATTGCCAGAAACATCGCCGGTCCCCAACCCGGGCCGCACACACAGGAACAACCGCGCATGACGCCGCCCTGGTCCATTGGTCTGATGACCGGAACCGTTCTCGACGGCAACATCGACATCGCCGCCCTGCGCAGCGACGGCGAAACCGTCGCCGAATTCGGTCCCTGGCGGCTTGCGCCCTATCCCGGCGACCTCAAGCCGCTGTTGCAGGAAGCCCTCGCAACAGCCGCCGACTGGGCGTTCGAGGGGGCGGAACCGGAAATCTTCAAGAGGGCGGAAGAGCGGGTCACCCTTGCGCAAGGCGAGGCGGTCGAAACCTTCCTGCGCGACTTCGGCCTGAAGCCGGCGGAGATCGCCGCCGTCGGATTCCACGGCCAGACGGTGCTGCACCGCGCGCCCGCGGCCGGCAGGCCCGGCCGCACCCGGCAACTCGGCGACGGGCGGCAGATGGCCGATCGCCTGGGCATCGCCGTGGTCAACGACTTCCGCAGCGCGGACATGGCGGCCGGCGGTCAGGGCGCGCCCCTGTCGGCGGTCTATCACGCAGCCCTGCTTCGCGACCTCGCCGAACCGGGCACGACGGCGGTCCTCAATCTCGGCGGCGTCGCCAATGTCACCTGGGTCGACGGCAACGGTCGACCGCACGCCTTCGACACCGGCCCCGCCAATGCGCCGCTGAACGACTGGATCGTCGAACACGGCCTGGGCGAGATGGACCGCGACGGGCGGATCGCGGCAACGGGCACCGTCGACGAGGACCGGCTCACAAGACTTCTGGACCACCCCTATCTGGGCACGCCCTATCCGAAGTCGCTCGACCGCAATTCCTTCACGAAAGCCATGGTGCGCGGTCTGACCGCAGAAAATGGCGCGGCAACGCTGACGGCCTTTTCGGCGGCCGCCGTCGGACGCGGCCTCGACCTCTTGCCGCAGCGGCAAAAACGGCTGATCGTGTGCGGCGGCGGACGGCGCAATCCGCGCATGCTCGAGGCGCTCACCGAGCGCGCTGGCGTCGAGGCGCTCGCCGCGGAAGCGGTCGGTTGGCGCGGCGATGCCATCGAGGCGGAGTGTTTCGCCTTTCTCGCCGCGCGCTGCCTGCGCAGACTGCCGATCTCCTTTCCGCTGTCGACCGGCGTTGCGCATCCGCTCCCGGGTGGGGTCTTGCATGCCTTGAAGGCAGACGCCTGATGGGCCGGGCCGCACACCAACCGGAAAGGCGACGGTCATGAGCCTGCGTCCACCATCGGCAGCCGCTGCCGCCTTCGATCCGATCGGAGAGGCGCTGCGCCATGAAACCGTCGGCGAAATGGCGGCCACGCTCGCCCGGCTGACCGCCGTTCTGGAGACCGCGCTCGTCAGTCTCGATCGGGCAAGCCAGGCCGCCGCAATGTCGGACGCAGGCGAGGAACCGCGCGCACCCGACCGGCGCACCGCGCGCCGGCACGCGCAGGCGTGCGACGCATTGTGGAACGTCATGATCCAGCGTGAGCTGTGCGGGCTGCGTCGCCACGAGGCATTCCTGCGCGAGATGAAAGTGCCGCGATCCGTCGAACTGTTCATGGGTCCGGCCGCCACCGCATCCGCCCGCACCGGCGGGGCCCGCGCGGCCGGCCCGTCTGCGCCGGGCGCTCCCGGATGAACCGGCAACATATGGATAGGTCATGATGGCAGACACGGAATGCCGGCGCGTTGCGCTTCCAACACGCCCTTGTTGCGTATATGGAAGGGGTACGAAAAACATGTCAGCGCTGGACGAATGCATGGCCCCTCCCCCGCCCCGATCCCGCACGCGCCCGATCGCCTGGATGACGAGGCTCTGGGCGACGGCCGCCATCGCCGCCGCGGTCACGCTTGCCCCGTTGCCCGTGTCCAAGGTGCTGCCGCTCGGCAGCGGCGCGGCGCAGGCCGCCCGGGTCGTGCCGGAAGGCAACCGCAAACGCTCCCAACCGAAGATCCCCTTTGCATCCTCGCGCCGCACGGCCGCCAGCAAGAGCGCCTATGACGCGAAGTTCGACAAGATCGTCGCCGTCCTGCGCCGCGACAGTCGGCTGATGCGCAACATCAAGAGCGCGGCAAATCGCTACGGGATCGATCCGGTTCACATGCTTGGCGCCATCGTCGGCGAGCATACCTACAATTACGACAGCCTCGACAGCGCCCAGTCGTATTACGTCAAGGCTCTGGCCTACGCCGGGATCCGCATCAGCTTCGAACTCAACGGCGAGCACGTGGAAGACTTCGTGCAACGGTCGCAGTTCGACCGGTGCAACAAGGGCAAGAAAGAAAGCAACACGCTCTGGAACTGCTACCAGCGCTACTGGAACAGCCGGTTCCGCAACAAGACGGTCGACGGGGTCCGCTACCCCAACAAGACCTTCAACGAAGCGTTCTTTCAGCCCCTTTTCGCGGGCCAGAGCTTCGGCCTGGGCCAGCTCTCGCCTCTCACCGTACTGAAGATGAGCGATCGCGTGTCCCGCGTGAGCGGTTTCCGCAAGCTGACCGCGCGCGACGCACAGGAAGTCTATCGTGCCACGATGGACCCGGCAAAATCGCTGCACTACATGGCGGCCGTCCTGCGCGACGCGATCGACGCCTACAAGTCGGTTGGCGGTGTCGACATCTCGAAAAACCCGGGATTGACCGCAACCCTATACAATCTCGGCGATCCGTGGAGCCGCGCGGCGCAATACCGGCGCAGGCGCGCGGCGGGAAGCGCGCGATGGCCGAGCGAAAACTATTACGGCTGGCTTGTGAACGCGCGCATCGACGTGCTGAGGGGTCTTCTTTGAACGCGCCGGCGATCATCAAACGGGCCGCCGCAGGGTGACTTGGGACCCGTCGTTCATTCCATCCAGCAAACTTCCTTCATCACCTTCACCAGTTCCCCGGTATCGGGATCGCGCACCGGCGTGAGCATGACATTGCACACCTTCACGCGTTTCTGGAACGGCGAGCGTCCGCCCCGGATCTGGGGTCCGCCGCGCGCCTCGTCCTGCGTGAGACGATCGAGCAGCAGCAACCGGTCGACGTAGTCCTCCGCCGTGGCGGCGGGCACGGCAAGCGCGACCGAAACGATCGCGCCGGCGAGCGCGGAAAGCGAATTCTTGACCATGTGACCCTCCTTCAGGTCGCTACAGGGCACATAAGGCCCACTCGTCCGTATATTGCGGGTCCGCAGGCCATGCACCCCCGCGCCGTCACCGGCAATGACGCAGGAATGCGCCTATTTCAGGAACGGGTTGGTCTGGCGCTCGTGTCCAAGGGTCGAGGCAGGGCCGTGACCGGGCAGGAAGGTGACATCGTCGCCAAGCGGCAGCAGCTTGTCGCGGATCGAGGAGAGCAGCGTTCCGTGATCCCCGCCCGGCAGATCGGTCCGCCCGACGGAGCCGGCGAAGAGCACATCGCCGGAAATCGCGAACCGCAACTCCGGGTCGAAGAACACCACGTGACCTGGCGCATGTCCGGGACAATGCAGGACCTGAAAGGCGCGGCCGCCGATCTCGACGCTGTCGCCTTCCTCGAGCCAGACGTCGGGCTTCACCGCGCGCACGCCCGCAACCCCGAAATCACGGGCCTGATCCTCGACCCGGTCGATCAGCATCTGGTCGGCGCGATGCGGACCGACGACCTCGACGCCGAGGCGTTCCGCCAGTTCGGCCGCCCCGCCGATGTGATCGATATGCCCGTGGGTCAAAACGATCTTGTCGACGGTCACGCCATGCTCGCCGAGAGCCTTCTCGATTTTCTCGACATCGCCGCCGGGATCGATCACCGCGCCGCGCCGGCTTTTCTTGTCGAACACGATCGAGCAGTTCTGCTGGAACCCGGTCACGGGAATCACGACCACCTGGATCGGCGGCTCATGGGTGCTTGTGTCGGACATCATTTCCCCTTTTCGCCCGCAACCGCGTGCACGGGAACCATTCGCCTGCTGGTTGCAGGGGCCGCTCCTCGAGCTTTTGCGTTTGTCCGGCATCACGTAACCCGCTGCCCGGCACCTTGACAAGCGCGCGCTGCGACTGCCCCGGCTTCCTCTTGTCAAAATCGACAGGCCGCTCGAAAAAGTCGCCGAAAAATCGGGCTCGAACGGTCCGGACAGGTGAGTTTCGCAGGGTTTTCCTTGCCCGAACACCGCCTCCGCCCTTAATATGGTGTCGCGGTTGGCATCGTCGGGAGGGTGCGTTGGTGCGAAGGCATGTCGGGCAATTCCCCGTGCCGGGTTCCATGTAAGGGCGGTGGACCCGCTCACCTTTTAGAGAACACCTGCCGCGACTGAAACTTGGCGTTGCAGAGCGACCGAAGGTATCGCCTCGACGTCACGTTTATTGTGACCAGAGAGACCGCCGGGACAGCGGGCTCAAAAAAGGTGATTTGGATATGAATGACTGGCGTTCGGACAACCGTCGGCAAGGCAAGCGACGCGGTGGTTCGAAGGAATACAGTGACGGGGACGAGTTCGGCGGCGCACCCGACCATGGCAAACGCAACAAGCCGTCCCGCGGCGGGCGGCGTGATTCCTTTAGCGAAGCCGGCTGGGCCTCACCCGAGGTCCCGGAAAACGCGTTCCCGCCCGGCGAGCGGTTCGCCGGTGGCGACCGGCCTGGCGGAGACCGCTTCGGCTCCGATCGCGGATCCGACGGACGGCGTGACGGCGGCGGCTTTGGCCAACGCTCGGGCGGATACGGACAGCGTGGCGGTGCCCCGGCTCCGCGCGCGGGCGGCTTTCAGCCACGTGGCGACAGCGAGGCGCCGCGCGGGCCAAGGCGCGAGGCGCCGGCAATGGAGCGGGGTCCGCGACAGCCGGGCGTCGTGAAATTCTTCAAGGCCGACAAGGGGTTTGGGTTCATCATGCCGGATTCGGGCGAACCGGACGTGTTCGTGCACATCTCCGCCGTCGAACGATCCGGACTGACGACGCTCGAAAGCGGACAACGTGTTTCCTTCGAGACCGAGCCGGATCGCCATGGCAAGGGCCCGAAGGCCGTTGAGTTGCAGATCGAGGAAGGTGGCGACCAGCCGGCCTGATTCGTCGATCGCGGCGGCCTGCGGGCGCGGCATTCCATCCGGCGTTGCCGTGCGGTGCATTCGCCGCACGGCCACGTCGGCCTTCGTGTTGCCGGATCTCGGCGTCACGGGTCGGAGGCCGGTGACACAGTCGGGGCACGACGCGGGATTGTTCGCGCCGGCGGGACCGTTTCGCGCTGGCGGGAGTGCTCCATCTTCACACCAGCGGGATGGCGCTGTGCGGGAGACCGGTCCATCGGATCGCGCTAGCCCCGCGTCGATCGTTTCCTGTGGCCGTCCGGGTCGCGTGACAATCGTCCCGGCCTGTCCCCCTGCCGTTCGGTCAAACCGGCCCATGCCACCGCGACGGCGCGCGGTTCCGCCATTCCCTCAATGTCTGCCCGGCCGCCATCAGGGCCCGGACGGCCCCCGACACCACATCATCATCGAAGCGCCCACCTCATGACGTCCACGACCGACCCAATCCATGTCCGCCGCATCGCGCCGGACGATTTTTCCGCCGTCCTTGCGATCAACCAGGCCTGCCTGCCAGCCGTCAACGGTCTGACGGTAGCGGATCTGCGGGCACTCACCCGGATCAGCGTGACGACGCTGGTTGCCTGTGCGGGCGAGCACCCGGTGGGAATTCTCGTCTGTCTCGACCATGACGCCGACTACGAGAGCCGCAACTTCACCTGGCTCAAGGAGAATCTGCGGCATTTCACCTATGTCGACCGGATCGCCGTCGCGCCCGGCGCCCGCGACCGGGCTGTCGGACAACGGTTGTACCGGGCCTTGCTCGAACACCTCGCCTCGGATGCCGCGCGCAGGGGATTGCCGCTTGCCTGCGAGGTCAACACGCGTCCGCCCAATCCCGGGTCGATGCGGTTTCATGGTCGCCTCGGCTTCGTCGAGATCGGCAAACAGGACCTCGGCGACAAGGCCGTGTCCTATCTGGCGCGCACCCCCAACACGGCGGACCCTTCGTGAACTATCGTCATGCCTTCCACGCCGGCAACATCGGCGACGTCCTGAAACACGCGGTGCTGACCCGTGTGATCACCTATCTCAAGGCCAAGCCCGCCGCTTTCCGTGTCATCGACACCCATGCAGGCATCGGGCGCTACGATCTTCAGGAGGGCGAGGCCCGGCGCACCGGCGAATGGCAAAACGGCATCGCGCGGGTTCTCAAAGCCAAACAGCCAACCCGGGTCGCCGATCTGCTGGCCCCCTGGCTGGACACGGTGAAAGCCCTGAACGAGGGCGAGGCAAAGCTCCGGCACTACCCGGGATCGCCGCTTCTGGCGCGCATGCTCCTGCGCACACAGGACCGGCTGACCGCGACCGAACTGCACCCGAAGGACGCCGAAGCGCTCGCCGCTCTCTTTGCCGGCGACCGGCAGACCAAGGCGATCGCGCTCGACGGATGGCTCGCCCTCGGCAGTTTCGTTCCGCCGAAGGAGCGGCGCGGGCTGGTGCTGATCGACCCGCCCTTCGAGTCCGAGGACGAATTCAGCAGCCTGGCGGCCGGGCTCGTCAAGGCCTGGAAGCGCTGGCCCACCGGCGTCTACATGGCCTGGTATCCGATCAAGGACCGCAAGATGGTCAACAGCTTCTACAGCGTCATGCGCAATCAGGAGATCGGCCGCATCCTCTGCGTGGAGCATTTTGCCGGAAACCCGCATGCGGACAAGCCGATGATGGGCAGCGGACTGGTGGTGATCAATCCGCCCTGGATCCTGGCGGACGAACTCAGGGTGCTCATGCCCTGGCTGACGGAAACCATGGCGCTTGGCGCCGGTGCCGACTGGCGGCTTATACCGCTTGTCGGCGAAGAGGCGCCGCCTCGAGACGCTTGACCGGCCCTCCCGGCTGACGCATCGTCCAGGGCAACCGCGCCCAACCGAGGATGACACCCATGCACGCTTTCGCCCGCCGCTCCCGCCGGATCCTTGCCGCAGGTGCCGTCGGCCTGTTCCTGGCGCTGGCGCCGACGCTGCAGCCGGCAGAGGCGGGCGGCGGAGATCGCCCCTATTTCTCCTGGAACGGGGAGCCGCGGGTGCCGACCTGCGACACGGCGGCGGTGCGCCGGGCCGTTGCCGGCCAGATCGCACGCGCCGATGCCGACTATCTCGGCGGAATCGCGATCGAGGACATGTCGCGGGTGGTGGAAACCGCATATACCCAGGGCCGGCCGAGCCCCTATGCGCGCCGCTTCTGCGAGGCGCGGGCCGAGATGAGCGACGGACGGACGCGCCGCGTCTATTACGCGATCATGGAGCACAGCGGCTTCGTCGGCGTGAGCTGGAACCTGCGCGCCTGTGTCGCCGGCCTCGACCCCTGGCGGGTCTATGACGCGCGCTGCCGGACCGTGCGTCCCTGATGATGGCGCATCGCCGGGAAACCGGCCTCCTGCCGCGTCTCGCCGCCGGCGCCTGCCTGCTGCTTTTGACCCTGTTTTCCGCGCAGGCCGCGCGGGCCGAGCGCGCCGGCGCGTTCGACTATTACGTGCTCTCCCTGTCCTGGTCGCCGTCTTACTGCGCAAGGGCCGGACGCAACGCCGCCCCGACCCAGTGCCGGGCGGCAAAGCCGTTCGGCTTCATCGTGCATGGGCTGTGGCCGCAATACGAAAGGGGCTATCCCGATTTTTGCGATGGCACCGGCCCGCGCGAACCCTCTTACCAAACGACGGGCGAAATCCTCGACATCATGCCGAGCCGCAACCTGGTGCGCCATCAGTGGCGCAAGCACGGCAGCTGTTCGGGGCTTTCCCCCGATGCCTATTTCGACCTGACCCGCGAGGCCTTCGCGAAAATCCGCATCCCGGCCGCATTTCGCACCATCGAAAGCGGCAGCCGCATGGACGCCGGTGCGGTCGAAACGGCATTCCGTCTCGCCAATCCGGGTCTCGACGACGGCGCCATGGCCGTCGCCTGCCAGCACGGGCGGCTGAGCGAGGTCCGCATCTGCCTGACCCGCGACCTCGCGTTCCGCTCATGCCGCACGGTCGACCGGCGCGGCTGCCGCCAGAAGCAGATCCATGTACCCGCTCCGCGATAGCCCGTCCCGCAAAAGCCCTGCTTCCCTCGTCGTCGCCGCGTGGATGCTCGCGGGACTGGCACTGCCGGCAAGCGCCCGGGATTTCGGCGACTGGCAGCTGTCCTGCCCGACGACCGAAAGCTGCGCGCTGTCGACGACGGCACTCGAAGATCCGGACAGGCCGGGCAACGCTCCCGGGCCACGCCTCGCCTTCCAAGCCGGCCAGGGCGCCAGCCTGTCGCTGGCGCTCGAAGCGTCGACCCCGCGCCCGGACGACCTCAGGGCGCAGCAATGGTCGGTCGACGGCGCGCTGACGCATGTGGTGCGCGCGGGCGAACTGGCGCTTTATGGCGGCATCGACCGCTTTCATGTGGTTGCACCGGCGGCGGGGGCGGCGCTGTTGCCCGCGCTCAGGGCGGGCGATGAGCTACGGATTTCCTATCTCGACGCCATCGGCGAGGCGCATGACGTCCGCTTTTCCCTGTCGGGGCTCACCGAGGGACTGAACGCCCTTTCGCAAAGGCTGGAACTGGCCGGCGTACCGGGGCAAATCGGCCCCCCGCGCGGGCTTGAGCAAACAACGCAGCCAACGCGCCAGCAGGCCGTCGCCGCGCGCGGCATCCCCTATGCCGTTCTCGATCAACACGCCCGGTCCGGCGCTTGCGAAAGCACCGCGAGTCCCTCGATCGCCAGCCAGGACGTGATCATCGCCGCCGTCTCGCAGGTCGCGACGCTGTATGCAATCGCCTGCACCGCCGGCGGATCGCACGTCACCTACCGGCTGTATCTGCGCGATTCGGGCGAGATCGGCGGGGTGGAGGCGCTGGTCTTCGCGCTGCACGATCCGCGTTTCGGCTGGAGCGGAACGGATCTGCTGGTCAATCCGGCCTTCGAGCCCGCGACCGGGACGCTGTCGGCCGCCTACATTGGCCGCTCCGACCGCCATTGCGGCTATCGCGCGACCTGGGTCTGGCAGGACTATGCGTTCAGGCTGCAGCGCTTCGAGGGCCCGAAAACCTGCGCGGACGCGGCACGGCCGGCACGGTGGACGGCGCTTTACCCCTGACGCGGCGACGTCCTACTTCTTCATCATCGCGACGAAGCGCTGGCGCGCGAAATCGGGCGAGCGGCGCAGGGGATCGGTGATCGCATCGAAGGTCAGCCGCTGGTCGAGGACGGCGGCGTTCACCGCCGCATAATAGCGCGACATCGGCGTGTCGACCGCCTCGGGACGCAGCGGTGCCAGCGCCGGAACCGACAACGCATACACCACCGCGCAAAGACAAAACGTCTTCCACAAGGCCGTCATCGGTGAAGCGAGAGAGAGCACCATGTGCCGTCCTTCCGGTGAACCGTTCGGCGACCTTTGCCGCCGACGGAACCGACGCTAGGCACCGCCCCTTACCGAGACCTTACCCGCACCGGTGCAATTCGTTTCAACAACGCAGCGAAACTTTTGAACTTTTTCAAAACGTGGAAATCACTCGCAAAACCCTGTTAACCACAGGCAGGCACATGAAGAGAAAACCCGCACGCCGCGCCCGATGACACGCCCCCTTGCGCGCGCGGCCCAAAACCGCACACTGGCGCGCACCGAAACCCTGGGAGACACCCCGTGCCGATATTGCGTTCCTCACCGCCCTCACCCTTCGGCCGCAAGGCCAAGATCGCCGCCGCCGTCCTCGGGCTTTCCGACCGGATCACGGTCGAACTGACCGACACGACGGACCCGAATGATTCGATCCGCCAGCAGAACCCGCTCGGCAAGATCCCCGCGCTGGTGCTCGACGACGGCAAGGTGCTCTTCGACAGCTCGGTCATCGTCGACTATCTCGACCATCTGGCCGGCGGCGGAAAAATCCTGCCCGAAGGAGAGGCCCGCTACGACGTGTTGCGTCTTCAGGCGCTCGCCGACGGCATCATGGACGCCGCCCTCCTGCAGGTCTACGAAGTGCGCTTTCGCCCGGAAGACCGCCGCCATCCCGAATGGCTCGCCTACCAGGCGGACAAGGTCGCGCGCGGGCTGACGAGCCTGGAAGCCGATCCGCCCGCAACCGCGACCCCCGACCGGACGCCCAACGTCGGCCAGATCGCGGTCGCCTGCATGCTGGGCTATCTCGACCTGCGTTTCGACGGCGCATGGCGTGCGGACCATCCGGAGCTGGTGGGCTGGCTCAAGGCGTTCGAGGCGGCCGTTCCCGCCTATGAGGCGACCCGCCCGCCAATCTGATACGGCGTCTTCACGCCAGAACCCCGTAGCCGAGCGCCCGCGTGCGGGCGTCGGCCGCGGCGATGCCCGCATAGTCGGCATCCTCGAAAGCGACGAAGCCCGACAGCATCAAGGCCTCCCGCGCATCCTCAGGTGTGGCGCGGATGCCTTCGGCAATGGCGCCGCGCAGGCGCTCCGCCCCGCCCTGCACGCCCATCGCCGAGATGAAGGGAAGACCGGGCGTCGGCGGCGTCGCTGCAACAACGGCAAGCCCCGCCGCCGCCGGCTCGTGACGGCGGGCGAGTTCCCAACTGACGGCATCGACCGTGGCCACATCCGCCCGCCCCTCGGCGACCGCCACGAGCGCGGCGCGATGCGACCCGGTTTCAAGAACGTCGCCAAAGAACCGTCCGTTCCGCGCAAGCGGCGCCAGCAGCGCGCGCGGCGCACCGTCGCCCGATTGCGAGCCGGGATGATTGAAGGCGCAGCGCCGCCCCCTGAGCGCCTCCAGATCCGGCACTTCGTCCGACCGGCGCACCGCAAAGACGCTGCGATAGGTGCCGGGCGGGCAGCCGGGAATGTCATAGGCGGGCGCGCCCAGCAGAGCGACGGCGCCGCGCAGGTGACGCACATAGGGAAGCCCGCAGGTCTGGGAAAGGCAAAGGTTCGGATCCCGCCAGATATCGAAGAGCGGCCGGTCGCGGGTCAGGTTCTGAGGTGCTGCGACCCCCGCCGCGCGCAGGGCCTCGCGCAACGCCGCCCACAGCGCGTCGGTCGCGTCGCGCACCTCCGGCCAGTCGTACATGGGAAGGGCGGCAATCGATGCGGATGACGCCAAGACGGGTCCTCAGGCTGCACGAAACCCCGTTCCCGGGTGCGGTCCCGCCAATGCGGGAAGGGATGTCTTTTCAGCCTTTCACGCCGAAGTCGAGGCGAAATGCGCCTCGGGTCCGCGAGACATGAAAACGGGTTTGGGCGTCAGCGCGCTCGATCCGGCTGAAGCTGCGGATCGTCAGCATCGGCACATACAAGCCTACTTGCGGGTGGCCCTGTAAATCCCTGCTGCAAACAGTATTATGGAAACGGCAATAAGAACCGGCGTAATGCTTTGGATCAATCCGAGCTCCCGTGCAGTATTTCTATCAAAAAATGCTCGACCGGAATTTTCTTGAACGTACAAATCCCCTAAAACGCTGTAACATACAAGAATTACTGATGAAACGAAGTAGGCCCAGGTTGGAATTGCGTCAAATAACGACACGTTATTGTTCGATATTCGACGTCGGATCGGACGAACTATCAAAAAATATATTATTGCAATAAGCATCGCCATCGGGATGAACTGTGCCGCTATCTCCATTTACTCCTCCATCGAAGTCGCCTATGCAAATCGCGTCCTCTATCGCTTTATAGCGTGTCAAGACCCAAGTCAGCGTAGGCCCGCTTCTTATGCTCCAGGTCGCAAGACGTGACGGCATCTAAGAATGCCCGCAATAGGGCCTACGTTCGGTTCGAGAGCGGCCGGGCTCGGTTCTCGTGCACGAGCTCAGCCAGCAATGATGGTCCGACCATTCCTTTGAAAGGACCGCACCATTAGTGCGGGGGACTAAACACTCTAGCCGAGTTGCTGCCATTGTCCCCAGATGACGCGCGTATAGGATTCGCTGTCGGCGGCGTCGGCTTCGCTGAGAACGCTCTTGACCATATTGGTCAGGTCGTCGTCCTCATGCAGTTTCATCAAGCGTCCGTGGAGTTCATCGCCCACGTCCTGGATCTCGACTTCGAATTTGACCTTGACCGTTTTTCCCGGGGTTTCGCTCATCACTGGGTCCGTTCCTAGAGGTAGGGTTGGGGGTCGTGCAGATAGGAAAGCGTCTCGCGGCCGAGACGGTAGAGGGCCGTGCAATGGGCACTGCGATGATCGTGGGAATTGTCCGCGTCGTCGTATCGCGAGCCGGGGTGCCCGCCGCCGCACAGTCTGGCGACCTCGCAGCTTTCGCAATCCGTCGGCAGCCGGTCGCCGCCGACCTGTGCGACGAACCGCTTGATCCGTTCCTCCGCCCGCGCGAAGGAAAAATCCGCGTCTTTCACGTTGAGGCCGGTGTCGTAGCCCTCGGCGATCGCGAAGCGCTCCAACTGGCTGTATTCCGTGTCCATGCAAAGCGATCCGTCGGTCTCGATGACGGCCAGCGAGCTCATGTCGGCGCCGCCGGTTCCCAGGAAGGTCGTGCGCCGGCCGTAGGCCTGCAGGATCATCGACGAAAACAGGCGCACCCGCATCGAGGGGTCATCGCCCTTGACCCACGCGCGAAAGGCCTCCACCAGAAAATCCGGCAAGGCCTCAAGGTCGATCGCGGTGTCGGCGTTTCTTTGCCGCGCGTTGTTCGTCATCGGCAGAAGAATGTCGGCGCTCGAAACCCCCAGCGCCCTGAGTGACGAGATCGCCAGCCGGCCGTCGCTGACGCCGTCGGCAACGCTCAAGACGCCCGTTGGAACGCCTGCCCGCCGCAGCCGCCCGAGCGCTTCGACGGTCTGGTCATATGTCCCCTCGCCGGTCGGGGTGACGCGGTTGGCGTCATGGGCGGCCCGGTCCGTATCGATGCTCACGCCAATGCCGATGTCATGGCGACGCAAAAAATCGATCCAGGCGTCGTCGATCAACAACGCGTTGGTTTGCAGCCTGTTGTGAATGAAGGGCGCAAGACCGGTTTCTTCCTGCAGATCCATGAAGGTGCCGAAGCGCTTGCGCCCCAGCATCAGCGGTTCGCCGCCGTGCCAGACGATGGCGCCCTGCCGGCCCAGCGCCGAGAGATAGTCGCGATAGCGTTCGTACAGGGCGGTGACCGTCTCCACGGTCATCGACGATCCGTAGTCCCGGGTATCGTCGTTGATGTAATAACAGTATCTGCAGCGAAGATTGCACGCCCGCACGACTTTCACGACGAGAATGTGAAGGTAGTCGGTTGCATGCCCTGTCTGCATAGACCCGCTCCCCGCGCAACGTCCTGCAATTGTAGCGTGTCGGCGCTATACTTTCAAAGCCCGAATTTCCGCTGCGTCACCGGCCTCCCGGGCAGGCGCCGCCCCGCCATGTTGCAACCGGCGATCAAAACGGCAAGCGGCGCAGGACGGACCCTTGCGCAAACGAAAACGGGAGCCGGTTTGCCGGCTCCCGTCGAGGCCTTGTCGGACGCTTGCGCGTCCGGTCAGAACTTGTAGCTGAGACCGAAACGGACCTGGTTGTTGTTCAGGTCGGTCTTGTAGGACTGACCGCCAAGCGAAAAGGTCTCGCTGCCGTAGTCCTGGTACTGATACTCAAGACGGGCCGTCACGTTCTGGGTGACCGCACCTTCAACACCGGCACCGGCCGTCCAGCCGACGCGGGTGGCACTGTCCTTCGCGCCATTCGCAGCGACGTCCATGTCGGCAATCGCCAGACCACCCGTACCGAACACGAGGAAGCGGTCGAAGGCCCAGCCGGCACGTGCGCGCACGGTGCCGTTCCAGTCGCTCGACGTCTTGTAGGAAACGCCCGCGACGTTGCGGGTCTTGTCGATGCTGGCAAGGCTGAAGTCAGCTTCCGCGCCGAGCAGGAACTCGGGCGTGATCATGTAGTTGTAGCCGGCATGCACACCACCCGCGACGCCGTTGTCGCGGGTCGTGAAGCTCCCCGTGACACCGTTGCTGGTCCCGAAGTCGGACCAGTTCCAGCCGAGATGCCCACCGAAATAGAACCCGGACCAGTCGAAGCGCTCCGCGGGAACGGGCTCGTCGTAGGTATAGGTCTCTGCGGGCTGCGGAAGGTCGGCCGCATGGACCGATGCGGTCGCAGCAAGGGCGACGGCAGCGCTCAGGCCGACTGCAGCTAGACGCTTCATGTGAATACTCCGATTACGCGTGGATTGTGCGAGCGGTACAGACCGCCCTGCCCCCCAACACGTCAGATATGGTGATCGAATGTGGCAACCGCCGTCACGAATTGAGGCTATCTGCGGGCAGGCCGTGATTTTTTGATGTCATGGTGAGCAAGGGGTTAACGCGCTGGCGTCGCGCCGCGCGCGCCAAGACCGTATCCAGTGCCGCTCGTGCTTCGATCCCGATGCACGCATTGGGCTTTTCATATCCCCATGGATGCTTATATACGGTCGGTGTTGTCCGGTGCCTGCCACGCATGCGACCGGCACCGCTTCCAGATCCCGAGCGTGCGCCGCACGTGTCGCATGTCACAAAGCCCAGGTTATCGTCGCCCGGGCCGCCAACGCCCACACCCGGACCCGAACGCTTCATGCTCATCGACTATGTCAGCCTGATCGGAGGGCTTGTTGTCCTGATCGTTGCCGGGGACGTTCTGGTGCGCGGCGCGGTGAGCATCGCCGAGCGACTCGGCATTCCGGCGCTCGTCATCGGCCTGACGATCGTCGCCTTCGGCACCAGTGCGCCCGAGCTGTTCATTTCGCTCGGCGCCGTGCTCGACGGCCTGCCCGGCATTGCCATCGGCAATGTGGTCGGCTCCAATATCGCCAATGTGCTGCTCGTGCTCGGGCTGCCGGCGCTGATCGCCAGCACCTCCTGCCGCGAGAAGGGCGCCACGCGCAATTCCATCTTCATGGTCACGGTCAGCGTCGTCTTCATCGGCATGTGTTTCCACAGCCCGATCGGACGCTTCGACGGAACGATCCTGTTGCTGCTTCTCGGCGTCTTCTTCTGGGAATCGGTGCGTGCGACACGCTGCCACCGCGCCGAAAACGGCCATGGCGACACAGCGGCCGCTGCGGCAAGGTCCTGCGACGAAGAGGACGGAGCCGAGGTCGACCTCCCCTTCGATGAGGTCGAGGGCGTTCCGGAAAACCCCGCGCTTGCGATCATGTTCATCGCGCTTGGCCTGATCGGCCTGCCGCTCGGCGCGCATTTCACCGTGGAGGGTGCAAGCGCCCTTGCAAGTTCCTGGGGCGTTTCGGATGCCGTGATCGGGCTGACCGTCGTGGCCCTCGGCACGTCGCTCCCGGAACTCGTCACCTCGCTGGTCGCGGCCGTGCGCGGTCACACCGCCGTGGCGCTCGGCAACGTCATCGGGTCGAACATCTTCAACCTTCTCGCCATCATGGGGATCACGGCCATGGTCGTGCCCGTCGCCGTTCCGCCGGAGCTGCTCAAGCTTGACCTCTGGATCATGTTCGCCAGCGCGCTGCTCGTCCTCGCCTTTTCCTATTTCCACGTCACCATTCGAAAGCCGTCCGGCCTGATCCTCTGCGTGCTCTACGGCCTCTACATCTTTTCCGCCTTCCATCTCGGCAAGGTCGGCTGATCGGAACGCGACGGTATTGCGTATTTTCCTGTACCCTTGCCCTGACCACCGATATCCGTGAGCGCCCATGTCCACACGCCTTTCCGCCGCCTCTTCGGCGGACACCCCCGCCACACCCTCCGACGAACGCCCCGTCGCGCTGGTGACCGGCGGGGCGCGCCGCATTGGCGGTGCCATCGCCGACGATCTTGCGCATGACGGTTTCACCGTCGCCATCCACGCAAACCAGGCCGTGAGCGAGGCAGATACGCTGTGCGCCGAAATCCGCGCGCGAGGCGGCACGGCGGCGGTGTTTCAGGCCGACCTGACCGACCCGGCCGCGCCGGACGCACTGATGGCGGCCGTCCACGACGCACTCGGCCCGGTGCGGCTTCTGGTCAACAGCGCCTCGATCTTCGAGAACGACGGCATCGGCGATCTCGATCTGGAACGCTACGAGCGCCATTTCGCCATCCATACCCGCGCGCCGGTGTTTCTCGCCAATGCGATGACCGAACGCCTTCCCGCCGGCGAGACGGGGCTGATCGTCAACATCATCGACCAGCGCGTGTGGAAGCTCACGCCGCAGTTCCTCTCCTACACGCTGTCGAAGGCAGCCCTTTGGACGGCGACACAAACACTGGCGCAAGGACTGGCGCCGCGCATTCGCGTCAACGGCATCGGGCCGGGGCCGACGCTGTCAAACACCCGCCAGGACCCGAGCGACTTTGAAAAACAGACATCCTCCACGCTGCTCGGCCACGGACCGCAGCTTTGGGAGTTTGCGAAAACCATCCGTTATCTGTGGGACACGCCCTCGATCACCGGCCAGATGATCGCGCTCGACGGCGGCCAGCATCTTGCCTGGGAGACGCCGGACGTCGTAGGCATCTCGGAATGAGCGAACAGGGCGACCCGGACGACACAGACACGCATGCCGGCTCCGACATCCTGCCGGAGCCGGAGTTCGAGCGCGCGGCAACGCCGCTCGGGCGTGACGCGCGCGGCGCCGACGTGATTGCGCATTTCGTGAAGCGGCTCCCGCTGTCGCCCGGCGTCTACCGCATGCTCGACGAGAACGGCGACGTCCTCTACGTCGGCAAGGCCAAGTCGCTGAAGAAGCGGGTGACGAGCTACACGCGGCTCCAGGGGCAGCCGAACCGCATCCTGCGCATGATCATGGCCACCGCCTCGATGGAGTTCGTCACGACGGGCACCGAGACAGAAGCGCTGCTTCTGGAAGCCAATCTGATCAAGCGCCTGCGCCCGCGCTTCAACGTGCTTCTGCGCGACGACAAGTCGTTCCCCTATATTCTGGTCACCGGGGATCACGAGGCGCCGGCGCTGGTGAAACATCGCGGCGCGCGCCGGCGCAAGGGCAGCTATTTCGGCCCCTTCGCCTCCGCAGGTGCTGTCAACCGAACGATCAACGCCCTGCAGAAGGCGTTTCTGGTGCGCAATTGCACGGACAGCTATTACGCCAACCGCTCGCGCCCCTGCCTGCTGCACCAGATCAAGCGCTGCGCCGCTCCCTGCACCGGCGAAATCTCGCCGGAGGACTACGCCGGGCTCGTTGCCGAGGCCAAGGCGTTCCTCTCCGGCAAGAGCCAGATGGTAAAGAAGGAACTCGCCGTCCAGATGGAGGAGGCTGCGGACGCGCTCGACTATGAAAGCGCGGCGATCTATCGCGACCGGCTGGCCGCGCTGTCGCATGTCCAGTCGCATCAGGGCATCAATCCGCGCACCGTGGAAGAGGCGGACGTGTTTGCCGTCCATCAGGAAGGCGGGCAGACCTGCATCCAGGTGTTCTTCTTCCGCACCGGCCAGAACTGGGGCAACTACGCCCAGTTCCCGCGCGCCGACAAATCGCTCGGCGAGGCGGAGGTGCTGGAAAGCTTTCTGGCGCAGTTCTACGACGACAAGCCGGCCCCGCGCCTGCTGCTCCTGTCGCACGACATTGCCGAACGCCCGCTGCTGGCCGCGGCCCTTGGCGAGCGCATGGGCCACAAGGTCGAGGTCACCGTTCCCCAGCGCGGGGAAAAGCGCGAGCTGGTCGAACACGCCATGAAGAATGCCCGCGAGGCGCTGGGACGCCGGCTTGCCGAGACGAGCAGCCAGGCGCGGCTCCTGAAGGGCGTGGCGGAGGTCTTCGGCCTTACCGCCACCCCGCGCCGCATCGAGGT
The DNA here is from genome assembly GCF_900105595.1 of Stappia sp. ES.058. Taxonomy (GTDB): domain Bacteria; phylum Pseudomonadota; class Alphaproteobacteria; order Rhizobiales; family Stappiaceae; genus Stappia. The sequence goes on from NZ_LT629784.1 coordinate 2,913,897, forward strand.
CTATGACAACTCGCATATCTCCGGCACCAACGCCGTCGGCGGCATGATCGTCGCCGGGCCGGAGGGGTTCGCCAAGGCGCATTACCGCAAGTTCAACATCAAGTCGGAAGACCTCGTTCCCGGCGACGACTACGGCATGATGCGCGAGGTGTTGACGCGGCGCTTCTCGCGGCTGGTCAGGGAACATGGCGACGAGCGCCCCTCCGCGACACCCCGGGAGGCAACCGACGCCGGAAAGCCGCTGACAGAAACAGGAACGGCGCAAACAGGAACGGCGGAAACGGAAAAGACGGAGCCGGAAGACGCCACGCAGGCAGCCGATCCGACCGCGATCCCCGCCTGGCCGGACGCGGTGTTCGTCGACGGTGGCATCGGCCAGTTGAACGCGGCCCGCGAGACGCTTGCCGAACTCGGGCTCGACGACGTGCCGCTGATCGGCATCGCCAAGGGGCCGGACCGCGATGCGGGGCGGGAGAAATTCTTCATGCCGGGCAAGCCCTCCTTCATGCTGCCGGAACGCGATCCCGTTCTCTACTTCATCCAGCGGCTCAGGGACGAGGCGCACCGCTTCGCCATCGGTTCGCACCGGGCGCGGCGCAAGAAGGACATCTCGAAAAGCCCGCTCGACGACATCGCCGGCATCGGCCCGAACCGCAAGCGCGCGCTGTTGCGCCATTTCGGCACCGCCAAGGCGGTGTCGCGCGCCGGCATGGAGGACCTGATGGTCGTCGAGGGCGTCTCGGAATCGGTGGCGCGCACGATCTACGACCACTTCCACGAATAGGCCGCGGGACGGCGTGACGAGGCGCAGGTCCCAAGCGAGGCGCAGGTCTGGCAGCTCGCCGGCGTCGCCGACACGCTGCGCGAGGTCAAGACCATCTGCTGGTGCGGGTGCAAGGCGACGATGGTCGCCCGGCTCGACGGAGACGGAAAGATCCTGGAACACGGGGAACAGGTGGTGATCGGCGGCGAGGATCGCTATGTTTCCCTGTGCCGTCGACACTGGTCGCGGCGGCAGCTGGCGGATGCAGGCGACCAGTCGCACTGACACGATGAAGACGGGCCGCCGCAACGGTCGGTCAAAGGAGCACTCATGGTATTCGGCAAGATCTTCGGCGGATTGTTCGGCGGCGGCGGAAAGGGCGCCTCCAGCGTGGAATTCCCGCCCGTCGACTACAAGGGCTTCACCATCGTGCCCGCGCCCACCCAGCGCAACGGACAATGGCAGGTCGGAGGCACGATCTCCAAGCCGGACGCCGAAGGCGAGATGCGCGAGCACGTCTTCATTCGCGCCGACCAGGTGCCCGGCCGCGACGAGGCGGCGGAGTTCAGCCTGCGCAAGGCCAGACAGATCATCGACGAACAGGGCGAGCGCATCTTCGGCTGAGACCGGACTATCCGCCGGCGCGCATTTCCTGAAGACTGCGGCGCTGGCGCCCCTCGGCGTCGAAGTTCTCCGGCGCGAGCCAGGCCTCGAACGCGGCCTTGAGGGCCGGCCATTCCCGATCCGTGATCGAGAACCATGCCGTGTCGCGGTTGCGGCCCTTGTAGATGACGGCCTGGCGGAACGTGCCCTCATAGGTGAAGCCGAGCCGCCGCGCCGCGCGCATGGAACCCGCGTTGAGCGCATCGCATTTCCACTCGTAGCGCCGGTAGCCGAGTTCGTCGAACACCCGGCGCATCATCAGATACATCGCCTCCGTGGCCATTGCGGTCTGCTGCAGGGCGGGCGCGAAATTGATGTGGCCGATCTCGATGACCCCGTTTGCCGGGTCGATGCGAAGGAAGCTCGCCACGCCCAGCGCCCGCCCCGAGACGCCGTCGACAATGACATGAAACAGCGGATCGTCGCCGCAGCAGGTCGCCGCGGCAAAGTCGCGAAAGACCGCTTCGTCGCCAAAAGGTCCATAGCCCAGATAGGTCCAGATCGCCCCCTCGCGATCCTGCGCAAAGGCCGCGTGAAGATCGCCGGCATGCCGCGCGAGATCGAACGGCTCGACCCGGCAAAAACGGCCCTGCATCGCGCTGCGCGGCGGACGCGGACGCGGCGTCCAGTCGGGAAGCGCGGCACCGATCGGCTGGTCGAGGCGATTTGTCTGAACGCTCATGAAAACCCGTATGGCTGATAGGTCTGACTGCCGCACACTATCCACGCTTCGGCGGCTTTGGACAAAGGTCCGCTTCGGAAAATTTTACCAATCCAGCCCGGGTCTTCGGCGTCCCTCAGGCTGGCCGGATGCGCAATTGACGTTTCCCGGTCAACATGCTTGAAGGATCAGGATCCTTCGTCCCCCGCTCAAGGCACAGTTTTCAAGCAATGTCGCGATCCCATGTCTGGAACCTGCCGAACATCCTGACCTACGGGCGCATCCTTGCCGTGCCTGGGGTGATGATCTGCCTGTATTTTCCGGGCCATACGGCCCGCTGGGTGGCGCTTGCGATCTTCATCGTCGCCGCCATCACCGATTTCTTCGACGGCTACCTGGCCCGCGCCTGGCAACAGCAGTCCCGGCTCGGGCAAATGCTCGATCCGATCGCCGACAAGCTGCTGGTCGCGGTCTGCCTGCTGCTGCTCGCCGGCAAGGGCGACATCGGCGGCTGGTCGATGATCGCCGCCGCAATCATCCTGTGCCGCGAGATCCTCGTCTCGGGCCTGCGCGAGTTCCTCGCCGTGCTGCGCGTCAGCGTTCCGGTAACACAGCTGGCCAAATGGAAGACGACGGTGCAACTCGTCGCCATCGCGCTGCTGCTGGCGGGCCCGGCGGGCGAGACGATCCTGCCCGGCACCCAGCTTCTCGGTCTCTCCGCGCTTTGGATCGCCGCCGTTTTGACCCTATATACGGGCTATGACTATTTCAAAGCCGGCATCGGCCACCTGATGACCGAGTAATCCACGGGGCACGACATGCAATTGCGCTATTTCGCCTGGGTGCGCGAACGGGTCGGACGCGACGCGGAAACCATCAAGGTCCCCGACGGTGTGGCGACCGTCGGCGCGCTGATCGACTGGCTGAGCGCGCGCGACGAGTCCTATGCCGACGCGTTTGCCGAGCGCGACGCCATCAGGGTCGCGCTCGACCACGAGCACGTCGATCACGCCGCGCCGCTGAACGGGGCCCGCGAGGCGGCCTTTTTCCCGCCGATGACCGGCGGGTGACCCGGATGCGACGGGACCGCAACTGATGACGCAAAGGACCTCCGCCGAGATCGCCGGAAGACAAGACGATCGCGATGCGCCCGCGATCACGGTGCGCATCCAGCTTGAGGATTTCGACACCGCGCGCGAGATCGAGCGGCTGTCCGAAACCGGTGCGAATGTCGGGGCGGTCGTGAGCTTCACCGGATTGTGCCGGGATGAAAACGGTCGCCTGTCCGCGCTCGAACTGGAACACTATCCGGGCATGGCGGAAGCCGAGATCGAACGGATCGCGCGAGACGCGGCCGCGCGCTGGCCGGTTACCGGGCTGACGGCGATCCACCGGCACGGGAAAATCGCGCCGGGAGAAAACATCGTCCTCGTCGTCGCGGCCTCGCGGCACCGCGCCGCCGCCTTCGAGGCCGCCGATTTCCTGATGGACTATCTCAAGACCCGCGCCCCCTTCTGGAAGAAGGAACATCTGCGCGACGGGGGTGCGGGCGACTGGGTCGACGCCCGCGAGATCGACACCCGCGCCGCGGATCGCTGGTCCCGCTGACGTCGCGCCGACAATGGCTTGCAACAGGCTCCGGCGCGGGTCCGGGGTTTGCTAGCCGCATGGCTTGACCGGACAGGCATTTCGGCGAATTCTACATCGAATTCGACAATTTCTATTTGTTGCCATCCTCTTTGGCGGCCGTCTGCCCAGCCAGGACCTCTCATGCATTCTCCCAATGCCCCAAGCCCCGCAGCCGCGGTGCCCCACCCCGGCATTTCCTTTCGCGAGTTCGTCGCCCTGATCGCCTCGCTGATGGCGCTCAATTCGCTGGCCATCGACATCATGCTGCCGGCCCTGCCGGACATCGGTGCGGCCATGGCCGTGCTCAACGAGAACGACAGCCAGAAGGTGCTGGTCGCCTATCTCGTCGGCTTCGGCGCCGCGCAGCTGTTCTATGGGCCAGTGTCCGACCGCTTTGGCCGCCGACCGGTGCTGCTCGGAGGTCTCGCGCTTTATGCTGTCGCCGGCGTTTTCTCCATTTTCGCCAATGATATGAACCATCTTCTGGCTGCGCGACTGGTGCAGGGTATCGGCTGCGCCGCCCCCCGGGTCGTCGCCATCTCGATCGTCCGCGACAGCTATTCCGGGCGGCAGATGGGCCGGGTGATGTCGCTGGTGATGATGGTGTTCATGGTCGTGCCGATCATCGCGCCCTCGATCGGCCAGATCATCCTGTTCGTGGCGCCCTGGCGCGCCATCTTCCTGCTGCTCACCCTCGGCGGCATCCTCATGCTGATCTGGTGCGGCGCGCGCCTGCCGGAAACCCTGCCGGCCGCGCGCCGGCAACCGGTCACCGCCCGCTCGGTCCTCGCCGCCTACCTGAAGACCGTCACCACCCGCATCACGCTCGGCTACATGTGCGCCACCGGCCTGATCTTCGGTGCCCTCTTCGGCTTCATCGCGTCCGCCCAGCAGATCTTCGTGGAAACCTTCGGTGTCGGCACCGCCTTCCCCGTGGTCTTCGCGGTGATCGGTCTCGCCATGTCCGCGGCCTCCTTCGTCAATGCGTCGCTGGTGGAACGCATCGGCCTGCGTCCGCTGTCGCATTGGGCGCTGGTGGCGTTCGTGGCGATCAGCCTCGTCCAGGCGGTCACCGCCATTTGGATCGCCGAAAACCTCTATGCATTCACCGCGATGCTGGCGATCACGCTGTTCCTCTTCGGCTTCATCGGCCCGAGCTTCAACGCCATCGCCATGGAACCGCTCGGCGAAATCGCGGGAACCGGCTCGTCGGTGCTCGGCTTCGTGACGACCCTCGGGGGCGCAATTTGCGGCTTCATCGTCGGCCAGAACTACGATGGCACTGTGGTGCCGCTCGCGCTCGGCTTCGCCACCTTCGGCGCCATCGCCCTTCTGATCGTCTTCATCACCGAAAAGGGTCGCCTGTTCCAGACAACCCAGCCCGCGCCCGAAGGCGCCCGCCTCACGGTTGAAAAGGTGGCAGAGACGGCGGATGAAACGAAAACGCCCCGCCAGACCAAGTTCTGACGGGGCGCGTGTTTCAACGGGCAATCGCGAGCGGAGATTATCCCGCAGCCGCGACCTTCGTCACCGCCTCGGGCTGGACCTCGGCGTGATAATCCTCCATCAGCGTGCGCGAAATTGCATCGACCTGAAAGCTGTAGGGGCCGATTTCCGAGACCGGCGTCACTTCGGCTGCCGTTCCGGTCAGGAAACAGGACTCGAACTCCGCCATCTCGTCGGGCTGGATCACCCGCTCGATCACCTCGAACCCGCGCCGCTTCGCCAGTTCGATGACCGTGCGCCGGGTGATGCCGTCGAGGAAGCAGTCCGGTGTCGGCGTGTGGATCTTTCCGTCCTTGATGAAGAAGACGTTGGCGCCTGTGGCTTCGGCCACCTGCCCGCGCCAGTCGAGCATCAGCGCATCGGCATAGCCCTTGCGCTCCGCCTCGTGCTTGGACAGCGTGCAGATCATGTAGAGGCCCGCGGCCTTGGAGCGGCACGGCGCGGTCGCCGGATCGGGACGGCGATAGGCCGCCATGTCGAGGCGGATGCCCTTGAGCCGCTCTTCCGGCTCGAAGTAGCTCGGCCATTCCCAGGCGGCGATGGCGAGGTGAATGGTGTTGTTTTGCGCCGACACGCCCATCATCTCGCTGCCGCGCCAGGCGACGGGACGCACATAGGCGTCGACCAGCTTCATCCGGGTCAAAAGCTCGCGGGTGGCGGTGTTAATCGTCTCCGCGTCGTAAGGGATCTCGAAGCCGAGGATTTCGGCGGAATCGTGCAGCCGGCGGGTGTGCTCGTCGAGCTTGAAGACCTCGCCGCCATAGGCACGCTCGCCCTCGAAAACGCTGCTGGCGTAATGCAGGCCGTGACTCAGCACATGCAGCTTGGCGTCGGCCCAGGGCACGAATTCGCCATCGTACCAGATTTCGCCTTCGAGTTGATCAAACGGCAGATGTGCCATGTCGAATTCTCCCGCAGTGTCAGCGGGCTTGTCCCGCTTGTCTGTGATTGCACGACGCAGAGCGCCGATGTCCCGTATCTTCCGTCCGGCCAGCCGATTTCACGACTTTGCGCGCCACGTCAAGTCTTTGTATGCTGGCGCCGGATCCCGCCGACAGGACTGGACATCTTCGATATCCCGCCCTGTCGACTGAAAAACCGCACCGTTTCGTCCCACGAACAATATGAAGAACACATTCAGAGTGTCGGTGTACGATCATTTCGCGAAAGGCAGGCAATGTGTAACAATCGGTCGGAAATAAGTCAATATGACTGACGTAAATTTCTCGCTCTCCGTTGACCGCCCGTCACCGGCGCGACCAGCGCCGTCCGACATACCGATCGACATGATCGAGCTGCTGTTTTTCGCCTACCGCGATTTCACCTCCGATCCCGACGCAGCCCTTGCGGAATTCGGCTTCGGGCGCGCCCATCACCGGGTGCTGCATTTCGTGAGCCGGAACCCGGGCCTGCGCGTGACCGATCTGCTCGGAATCCTGAGCATCACCAAGCAAAGCCTCGCCCGCGTGCTGAAACAGCTGGTGGAGGAAGACTACATCCTCCAGGAGCCGGGTCCGGTCGACCGGCGGGAGCGGCTGCTGTTCGCGACCGAGCGCGGTCATGCCCTCGCGCTGCGGCTGATGCGGCTCCAGGCGGCGCGCATCCGCAATGCTCTTGAAGATCTGCCTCAGGAAGGCCAGGAAGCTGCGCGAAGCTTCCTCTACAACATGATCGACCCCGATCAGCGTGCGGATGTGGCGCAGCTGATCGGACACAACAAGGACCAGGCGCCGTGACCGCAGATCTCGCCGAAAGGGCCGCCGCCATCCCTCCGGACGACGACGCCCCGCATCTTCTGCTCGTCGACGACGACAGCCGGATCCGCACGCTGCTGCGCCGCTTCCTGTCGGAGAACGGCTTTCGCATCACCGCGGCGTCGAGTGCCGCGGACGCCCGCCGCAACCTCGCCGGCCTGGAATTCGACCTCCTGATCATCGATGTGATGATGCCCGGCGAAAGCGGGCTGGAACTTGCCGCCCACCTGCGTGACAACAGCGACGTGCCCATTCTCATGCTGACCGCCCGCTCGGATGCGACCGACCGGATCGCCGGCCTGGAAGCCGGAGCCGACGATTATCTCGTCAAACCGTTCGAGCCGCGCGAGCTGCTGCTGCGGATCAGGGCGATCCTGCGCCGGCGCGCCACCCCGGAGGCCGAGCTCCCGGCGGACGTCCGCTTCGGTCCCTTCGTTTTCGACACCGCGCGTCGGGAACTGAAGCGGGGCGATGAGATCATCCGTCTGACCGACCGGGAGAAGGAGATCCTCTCGCTTTTCGCCGAAAAGCCGAACGACACGGTTCCGCGCAATGAAATCGTCGGCGACGACAGCGGGCTCGGCGAGCGCACCGTCGATGTGCAGATCAACCGCTTGCGCCGCAAGATCGAGACGGATCCCGGCAACCCGATCTATCTGCAGACGGTGCGCGGGATCGGATACCGGCTCGTATGCGACTAGGCGCGCGGATCGCGGCCGCGATCGCGAAACTCTCCAGCACCGCGAAACGGTTCCGCCCGTCCCTGCCCCGGCCGGCCAGGCGCGCGCTGCATCTTCTGGCGACGCCCTATCGCACCCTTTCAAAGGCGCTTTACCGGCGCATGCCCAAGGGGCTGTTCTCGCGCACGCTGCTCATCATCGTCGTGCCCATCGTGGTCATGCAGGCGGTGCTCGCCTTCGTCTTCATGGAACGCCACTACGACCTGGTGACGCAACGCCTGTCGCAGGCGGTTGCGCGCGAAATCGCGCTGCTGATCAGCGTGATGGAAACCTATCCGCAGGAGGAGGGCTTCGAGCGGATCACCGAGATGGCGCGGCGGGACCTGTCGCTTTCAGTGACGATGCTGCCGCCCGAACCCCTGCCCCCGCCACGGCCGAAGCCCTTTTTCGATATCGTCGATCTCTATCTGTCGGAACAGATCAGCCTCGCCGTCGGACGTCCGTTCTGGATCGACACGGTCGGACGGTCGAGCTTCGTCGAAATCCGCATCAAGCTGGAAAAGAACGTCCTGCGGGTCATCGCAAGGCGGAGCCAGACCTATGCCTCCAATTCGCATATCTTCATCGTCTGGATGGTGTCCACATCACTGGTGCTGGTGGTGATCGCGCTCTTGTTCCTGCGCAACCAGACGCGTCCGGTCGAGCGGCTTGCAACGGCGGCGGAGGAATTCGGCAAGGGCCGTCCGATCGACGACTTCCGTCCAAGCGGCGCGCTCGAGGTCCGCCGCGCCTCCCAGGCGTTCATCGAGATGCGCCGGCGGATCGAACGCCAGCTCGAGCAACGCACCACCATGCTCGCCGGCGTCAGCCATGACCTGCGCACCATCCTGACGCGGTTTCGCCTGCAACTCGCGCTCTTCAAGGACAGCGAGGAGGTGCGTGCGCTCCAGCACGATGTCGACGAGATGAAGACGATGCTGGAGGATTATCTCGCGTTCACACGCGGCGACGGCGACGAACAGGCTCAGCCCACGGACCTTTCACTGGTCGTGGACGAACTGGAAACGGAGGCGGAAATCCTGGACGCCACCGTCACTTCCCGGTTTTCAGGCGATCCCTTCGTCACAGTGAAGCCGATCGCCTTCAAGCGCGCGCTCGCCAATCTGGTGACCAATGCCGCGCGCTACGGCAAGAACCTGCATATCGACGTGCGTCACGCGGAAGGCTGGTTGACCGTGATGGTTGAAGACGACGGCCCCGGCATTCCCGAGGAGCAGCGCGAAAGCGTCTTTCGTCCGTTTTACCGGCTCGACCAGGCCCGCAACCAGGACGCGGGCGGCAGCGGCCTGGGACTGGCCATCACCCGCGACATCGTGCGCGGTCACGGCGGCGAGATCATGCTTGGAAAAAGCGACCGGCTGGGCGGCCTGAGCGCGCGCCTGCGCGTCCCGCTTTGAAACGCGCAGGCGTGACGGGCCCTGGAATCAGTACAATCGCCCGCCGAGCGGCACCTCCTGGTCGGGGGCGAGCAACACCACCTCGCCCTCCGCATCGGGCACGCCGAGCGTCAGCACCTCCGACATCATCGGTCCGATCTGGCGCGGCGGGAAGTTGACCACGGCCAGCACCTGTCGTCCGACGAGGTCCTCAGGCGAATAGTGTTTCGTGATCTGGGCCGAGGATTTCCTGACCCCGATCTCGGCGCCGAAATCGATGCGAAGCTTGAACGCCGGACGGCGGGCCTCCGGAAAAGGTTCGGCCTCGACGATCCGTCCGACGCGGATGTCGACCTTGAGGAAGGTGTCGAAATCAAGCGGCGGAGACGTGGGACCGCCGGCGGCATCTGAGGAACTCATGGCAAACTCTGACTGTCTGGAGAAAAGCGCGGCGCCGGACGAAACCCGACCGCCGCCGCGTAGCTTATCTCTCACACGGCCGAGGGGGAAGCCGGCGCGTCCGGATCGGGGGATTGCGAAGGCGCGGGCCTGGACGTCCGGGCCCGCCGCATCAACGGCTTGAGCATGCGCCCCGCCCGGTCGAGACGCGACAGCCAGACCTCGCCGTCGTCGAGTTGCCTGTCGAGCGCGGACATTGTGCGCGCCAGCCCGGGATCCTCGTCGTCGAGCCAGACATCGACGACGCGGGAAAAGGCGACCACCAGCCCCTGCGCGATCATCTGCGCGCGTACGCCGGAGGATGGAAGACCCGCCGCCGTCAGCATCCAGCGCTGCGACACCCGTGCGTCCGCGTTCAGCGTCAAGGCAAGCTGCGGATCCTTGCGCGCGGCGGTCATGAGCGCACGCACGGCCTCGCGATGCGGCTGCAAAGCATCGAGACGGGTCATCAGGACATCGAACAGGCGGTCGCGCGCCGGCTCGTCGCTCATCTCCGGGTCGACGCGGTCGAGCACCGTCTGGTCAATGTCGGCGACAAACGCCTTGAAACAGGCCGTCTTCGTCGCGAAGGCACCCCGCAGGACGGAAAGCTTCACGCCGGCGCCCTCGGCCACGTCGCTCATGTCGAACCCCGTCCAGCCCTTTTCCGCAAGCAGCGAGAGAAAGGCGGAAACGATCTTCTGCTTCGTCTTCTGGGTTGCCATGCTCGAACCTCCTGAATGCGCGGGCCGGATGCGCCGTGTCCCGGCCTCACCTCATACATTGGGCAAAACCCCGGCGAGCGCCAGAGGGTGCGACGCAAAGCGTCACCCGCAAACGGACCCCGACTCGTTCAGCCGGCAAGTTCCTTCGAGCGCTTGCGCGCCGCGGCAACGGCGGCATCCAGGACTGGCTGCAGACCGTCGTCGGCCATCAACACGGCAAGGGCCGCCGCCGTCGTGCCATTGGGCGAGGTCACGTTGCGGCGCAATTCCTCCGCCGGCGTCTCCACCCGGTACATCAGTTCTCCCGCACCGCAGACCGTTTGGCGCGCGATCTGCATGGCAAGGTCTTCCGGCAGACCGGCCTTTACCCCGGCTGCGGCAAGCGCCTCGGTGAGGTAGAACACATAGGCCGGCCCGGATCCGCTGACGGCGGTGACCGCATCCATCTGATCCTCGGTCTCGATCCAGGCGGACGCGCCGATGGCCGCAAGCAGCGTATCGACCGTCTCGCGCTGCGCCTCGCTTGTGCGCGCATTCGCAAAGGCAACGCTCATGCCGCGACCGACCTGGGAGGGCGTGTTCGGCATGACGCGCACGACCGCGGTCTCGCCGAAGGCCGCCTCGAATACCGCGGACGGCGTGCCGGCGGCGATCGAGATCACCAGCGTTTCGGCATCGGCCGAGGGTTTCAGCGCATCGAGCGCGGAGGCCATCATCTGTGGCTTTAGCGCCAGCAGGAGCACCCCGGCCATCGTGCCGGCCGGCAGTGCGGTATCGAGCCGAAATCCCTTGCGTGCGGCAAACGACAGAAGGTCCGATGACGGCGCCGGATCGATCACGACGATTGTCTGCGGATCGATCCCGGACGCAATCCAGCCGGTCAGCATTGCGCCGCCCATCTTGCCGGCGCCCACCAGAACCAGCGGCCGCGCTTTCGAAAAACTCATGCTTCCCCCGCAGTTTCGAACAAGGCGGTGTCGATGGCCTCGGACGCTGTCTTTCCGGCCCAGACCACGAACTGGAAGGCCTGGTAATAGCGCTCGCAGGCCTCCAGCGCGTTGGTCAGCAGGCCCTCGATCTGCTTTGAGGTCGCTTCGGCCCCGCCGGCAAGCAGCAAAGACTGGCGAAAGATCACGACACCCTCGCGATTCCACAGGTCGAAGTGGCCCATCCAGAGCTGCTCGTTGACCAGCGCCAGAAGCCGGACAACTTCCGTGCGGCGCGGATCTGGCACCTTCAGATCGAAGGCGCAGGCCAGATGCAGCGCTTCCAGGTCTTCCATCCAGGAGAACGAGACATGGTAATCGCACCAGCCACCGGCAACGGAAATGGTGATCTCTTCCTCGCAGGAGCGTTCGAAGGACCAGTCGTTGATGGCGGCGATATGCTCGATCGTGTCGACGGGATTTGCGGGCCGTTCGAACTCGATGTCGATGAGGCTCATCATCGTTCCTCTCGGCTTGCGGAGCACCGCCCCTCAAACGGGAAGCGTGTCCGCCCGTGTCGATTCGCAGGATCGTGGCGTGTGCGTGGCATGCATCGCCGTCCTGTGCGACCCTGATAATGCCCCGACAATCAACCGCGAATCTTTGCGCACCTCCAGTATATAGGCAGAAAGTGACGCGAAGATATGTTCACCTTTCATTTACTCTATTGCACCTGTGGACGATGATCCCCGCATCACCCCGCGCAAAGATCCTTCGACGGCATGCGTTCCCCGCCGCCGGTCCTTGCCGGGTTGCGCGCGCCCTGCCCGGACGCCGGGCCCGGACCCCGGAATGCCGTCAGTCGTCGTTGGCAGGCGGCGTTCTGTCGGCGGCCTTTCCGGTTGCCGCCTCGAGGTCGGCCACACGCGCCTCGAGCGCTTCCACCATGTCCAGTGCCTTTGCCGCCATGTCGCGCACGACGTCATGCTCCTCGCGCTTGACCAGGTCCATGTCCGCCAGGAACCGCTCCGCCTGGGCGCGAAACGCGGTCTCGACTTCGCGGCGCGCGCCCTGCGCGACACCGGCGGCGTCTGTCATCAGCTTGGCGAAGTCGTCGAGAACGCGGTTGGGTCCCTGGGTCATCGCGAAATATCCTTCTTGCATGGGCGGCCGGCCTCACAGCCCCCTTGGTCCTGTCTCTTAGGTAATGTGCTTTTCATCCATGCGAAACACCCCGCCAACGGCAAATCGTCACGCGCCGCGAATATACCGCATTTGCATGTGCTTGACGGCACCGACAATTCGGCGGCAACGTCGCGCCGCCCCCTGCCCGGCCGCAAGACCGACTTTCCGGAGATCCAATGCCGACGCTTGTCCTGCCCTTTCCCACCATCGACCCGGTGCTGATCGAATTCGGCCCCTTCGCGATTCGCTGGTACGCGCTCGCCTATATCGCCGGCCTCCTTCTCGGCTGGTGGTCGATGCGCGCGCTGGTCACCTCGGACCGGCTGTGGGGCGCCCAGGTCCGCCCGGGCCTTTTGGATGTCGATGACTTCGTGGTCTACGCCACGCTTGGCACGATCCTCGGCGGGCGGCTCGGCTACGTGCTGTTCTACGCGCCGGGCTACTATCTGCAAAACCCTCTGGACGCGCTTGCTGTCTGGTCCGGCGGCATGTCTTTCCACGGCGGGTTTCTGGGTGTCGTTGCGGCCATGGCGATCTTCGCCTGGCGGCGCGGCCTTCCGCTTTGGACCCTGTTCGATCTCGCCGGCGCCGTTGCCCCCATCGGACTGTTCTTCGGGCGCATCGCCAATTTCATCAATGCCGAGCTCTGGGGCCGGACGACTGACGTCGCCTGGGCCGTCGTCTTCCCCAGCGCCGGTCCCGAGCCGCGCCACCCGAGCCAGCTCTACGAAGCGGCGCTGGAAGGGCTGCTGCTGCTTGCCGTCGTGCGCATCGTCGTCGCGCGCGGCGGCTTCCGCCGGCCGGGCCTTGTGGCGGGAACCTTCGCGCTCGGCTATGGCCTTGCCCGCATCTTCGTGGAGTTCTTCCGCGTGCCCGACGCCCACATCGGCTATCTCGGCCCGGGCCTGACCATGGGCATCCTGCTGTCGCTGCCGATGGTGATCGCCGGCGCACTGGCCGTCGCGCGCGCCCTCTCCCGGCCGCCGAACCCGGAAGGCCCACCGCGCGACCCAAAGGCCGCAACCGATGCCTGACCAGCACGCATCCGCTCTGCACCCGCGTCTCGTGCGGCTGATCGAGGCGGAAGGCCCGATGCCGGTCAGCGACTACATGGCCCGCTGCCTCGGCGACCCGGAGCACGGCTACTACATGCAGGCCGACCCGTTCGGCCGGTCCGGCGATTTCATCACCGCACCAGAGGTAAGCCAGCTCTTCGGCGAGATCCTCGGTGCCTGGGTCGTTCACGCCTGGGAGGCAATCGGGGCCCCGGACCGCGTCGCGCTGGTGGAATTCGGCCCCGGACGGGGAACGCTCAGCGCCGACATGCTGCGCGTCGCAAGGCTGCGCCCGGCGTTCCTCGGCGCACTGACGCTCCATCTGGTGGAAACCAGCCCGCGCCTGCGCGCCACACAGAACCAGACCCTTGCAAACTGCGGAGCCGCCATCGACTGGCACGACAGCACCGCCACCCTTCCCGATGATGTCCCGCTGCTGATCGTCGCCAATGAGTTCTTCGACGCCTTGCCGATCCGCCAGTTCGTGCGCGACCGCTCCGCATGGCGCGAACGCTGTATCGGACTGGACGACCGGGGCGCCCTGCGCTTTCAGGCCGGGCTTGCGACCCTCGACGACACGGATCTGCCACCGCACTTGAAAAGCGCCCCCGACGGCGCCGTTCTGGAGACCCAGCCCGTGGCGAATGCGATCCTGCAGGATCTGGCCGAACGGCTTGCCCGCCAAGGCGGCACGGCGCTCGTCATCGACTACGGCTATGCGCAGACCGCCGTGGGCGAGACCCTGCAGGCGGTTCGAAATCACAGGCCGGTGCCGGTTCTCGGTACGCCGGGCGAGGCCGACCTCACCGCGCATGTGAATTTCGAGGCATTCGCCCGAGCGGCGCACTGCCCGCCCGTCTCCGCCCGCCCTCTCATGACTCAGGGCGACTTCTTGTTGAGGCTGGGCCTGCTCGAGCGGGCCGGTCAACTGGGCGCCGGCCGGTCGTCGGGCGTGCAGGACGGCATCCGCGACGATGTGGAACGCCTCGCCGCGCCCGACCAGATGGGTAACCTGTTCAAGGTGATGGCGCTCGCACCGGCGGGCATCCGGCTCGCCGCCTTCGACGAGGCGTGAGGCTTCGGCGTCCGATTGACATGCCATCCGGCAGCGCCCACCATCGCGAAATCCCGCAAGGCGGGTCCATTCAAGGCAAACCACGCTCCATGCTGACCTCACTCGAAATCGCCGGCCTGGACGGCATCGTCCACGGCTTCTTCACCCGCGCCGGCGGCGTGTCGCGGGGGATCTACACGTCGCTGAATGTCGGCCTCGGATCCGACGACGACCGCAACGCCGTGCTGGAAAACAGGGCAAGGGTCGCCGCCCTTCTCAAGGTTGCGCCGGGAGCGCTGGTCTCGCCGCACCAGCACCACTCCGCCCATGCCATCGCGGTTGAAACCCCGTGGAACATCAAGGACCAGCCGCGTGGCGACGCGCTGGTCACGAACCGCCCCGGAATCGCGCTCGCGGTTTCCACCGCCGATTGCGGACCTGTGCTGTTTGCCGATGCGCGCGCGCGCGTGGTCGGCGCGGCCCATGCGGGATGGCGCGGCGCCCTGACCGGTGTGCTCGACGCGACGCTGGTGCAGATGGAGACCCTCGGCGCCAGTCGAGGCGATGTCGTTGCCGTGCTCGGCCCGACGATCTCCCAGGCCAACTACGAGGTCGGGCAGGAGTTCGTCGACCGTTTCACCGCCGCCGACACGGCCAACGCCCGGTTCTTCGTCGACAGCGACCGTGCCGGCCATGCCCGTTTCGACCTTCCCGCCTATATCGTCGCGCGGCTTGAGACCGTCGGCATCGGCCAGGTGGCCGATCTTGGCCGCTGCACCTATGCCGACGAAAACGCCTTCTTCTCCTACCGGCGCGCAACCCATCACGGCGAAGATGACTACGGGCGCCTGATGACCGCCATTGCCCTCACCGGAGCCTGAGACATGTCGCTTGCATTTTCCCGCGCCGAATATTCCGCGCGGCTTGAGGGCCTGTGCGCCCGAATGACCGACGCCGGGCATGACGCCCTCTTGCTGTTTGCCCAGGAAAGCATGTTCTGGCTCACCGGCTACGACACTTTCGGCTATTGCCACTTCCAGTCGATGGTGGTGACCCGCGACGGCCGGATTGTGCTTCTGACGCGCTCCGCCGACCAGCGGCAGGCCGAGATCACCTCGACGGTCAGCGACATCCGCATCTGGGAGGACCGCGACGGCGCCTCGCCGGTGCTGCAGTTGCGCGACCTGCTGTTCGATCTCGATCTCGACAGCAGCCGGTTGGGGGTGGAATACGACACCCATGGCATGACGGGCCGGATCGCCATGGAGATCGCCGCCCATCTTGCCGACTTCGCAATTCTGAGCGACGCTTCGCTGCTGGTGCCGGTGCTGCGTGCCGTCAAGAGCCCGGCGGAAATCGAAATGGTCCGCAAGGCGGCGGAACTGACGGACGCCGCCTACGAGGCCGCCTGGCCGCTGATCGGCCCCGGCGCGCGCGAGGGCGAGATCCTGGCCGCGATGCAGGGCACGGTCTTTGCCGGCGATGGCGACTACCCCGGAAACGAGTTCGTCATCGGATCAGGCCGCGAGGCGCTCCTGTGTCGTTATCAGACCGGTCGGCGCACACTCGGTGCGCAGGACCAACTCACCCTGGAATGGGCGGGCGCCTTCCGCCGCTACCATGTGGCGGCCATGCGCACCGTTGTGGTCGGCGAACCGACGTCCCGACACCGGGCCCTGCACGAGACGGCGCGCGCCGCCCTTCAGGCGGTCGAGGAAACCATGGTCCCGGGCCGCACGTTCGGCGATCTTTTCTGCGCGCACGCCGCCGCCGTCGACGCGCGCGGGGAAGGTGCGCATCGCCTCAACGCCTGCGGCTACTCGCTGGGCACGCGGTTTTCGCCGAGCTGGATGGACTGGCCCATGGCCTACCGCGACAATCCGGCGGAAATCGTGCCCGACATGGTCGTCTTCATGCATATGATCCTGATGGATTCCGATACGGGAACGGCGATGAGCCTGGGGCAAACCTATCTGACCCGGGACGGGGCGCCGGAATGCCTTTCGAAGCTGCCTCTCGACCTGCCGGTCAAGGCGGGCTAAACGAAGGGTACGCGTGCCGGCGTTTCAATGCGCGCCACGTGGAAAGCAGACCAAGAGCGACGACAAGCAAGGCAGACCGGCAAGCCCCATGAGCGTGACCAGACCCAACCGTGCGATCGTTTCGCGTGCCGCCGCCATCCTTGCGGCGCTCGTCCTGGCCGCCTGTGCCGGAGAGCCGGTGCCGCCCGGCCTTGTATCGGACAACGCAGCACCCGCAGCGCGCGCCGCCCCGCCGGTCGATCCGCAACAGGTGACGATTGCCTTCGAACCCTTCACGGGCGCGCCCGGAAATATCTCGGATGCGCTGTCGCGCCGCATCGGCACCGAGGCGCTGGCGCAGGACCTCAAGCTCGTGCGCCGCGTCGGTGCGCCGGCCACCTATCGCATCAACGGCTACCTCTCCGCCTCCGGCGACCAGTCGTCCACGACGCTGTTCTACGTCTTCGACGTGGTCGACGGAACCGGATCGCGCGTTCACCGCATCATCGGACAGGAATCGGCCGGAGGCGCCGCGGGAGACCCCTGGGCCGGCGTCGACAGCGATGCCCTCGATCGCGCCGCCCGCCGTGCGGTTGCGGAACTGGTGGCCTGGCTCAAGCGGTGATCGCCCACGGCCCGCACGGCCGCCGTTTTCAAAAAACCTTGAGCGGGGACCCGATGGCCGGTTGTTAAACGGCGGAGCGATTGCTACAACGCCGCCGCCTGCTGGAAAATCTCCGGCCCTGTCCCAGGCGTGGGCACAGCCGGCCATTACCGCCAAAGGCCAACAACAAAGTTCAGACACACCACGTGTGACCCTGCCGTGCCGAAGCTGCGCCAAGGCGGCAACGGAGCCAAAAAACAAGGACTTGCGGGCCATGAAGATCGTCGCGGGCAACTCTAATCGCGCGCTTGCCGAGGAAGTCTCCAACTATCTTGGCGCACCCTTGGCCAAATGCCAGGTCCGCCGCTTCGCCGATCAGGAAATCTTCGTTGAACTCCAGGAAAACGTGCGCGGCGAGGATGTGTTCATCCTGCAGTCGACGAGTTTTCCCGCCAACGACCACCTGATGGAATTGCTCATTATCATCGACGCCCTGCGCCGCTCCTCCGCAAAGCGGATCACGGCCGTGATGCCCTACTTCGGCTACGCCCGCCAGGACCGCCGCGCCTCGGGGCGCACCCCGATCTCCGCCAAGCTGGTCGCCAACCTGATAACCCATGCCGGCGCCCACCGCGTTCTCACCCTCGATCTTCATGCCGGACAGATCCAGGGCTTCTTCGACATTCCCACCGACAACCTCTTCGCCGCACCGGTGATGACCCGCGACATCAAGGAACGCTATCCGAGCAACAACGTCATGGTCGTTTCGCCGGACGTCGGTGGCGTCGTGCGCGCCCGTGCGCTCGCCAAGCGCATCGACGCGCCTCTGGCCATCGTCGACAAGCGCCGCGACAAGCCCGGCGAATCGGAAGTCATGAACATTATCGGCGAGCCGACGGGGCGCGACTGCATCCTGGTCGACGACATCGTCGATTCCGGCGGCACCCTGTGCAACGCCGCCGAGGCGCTTCTCGACAAGGGGGCCAAGTCGGTCACCGCCTATATCACCCACGGCGTCCTGTCGGGCGGGGCGGTCGCCCGGGTGACCTCTTCCAAGCTCAAGGAACTGGTGATCACCAACTCCATCGAGCCGACGGCAGCGGTGCTTGCCGCGCCGAACATCCGCACGATCTCGATCGCGCCGCTCATCGGCGAAGCGGTGTCTCGCACCGCCCTGGAACAGTCGGTCTCAAGCCTCTTCAACTGAGGCGGGACCGCGCGGACTGGATACGACACGGCGGGCCAAGGCCCGCCGTTTTCGTTTGTGGCGCGGCTATTCCACCGTAATCGTGATCACATCAGACATCACCGGCGGCTGGTGCGGGATGTGATTGTGATCTCCCAAAACCAGTTGCAACGTGTGCGACCCCGGGGCCAGTTCGACGGCCGTTTCCGTCTGGCCGCCCCCGAAGTGACGATGCGTCTCGTCAGAAGGGATCGCGCTGTCCTGGTCTTCGAGCGTCTGGTCGATCAACAGATGATGGTGGCCCGTCTTCTCCTTTTCCGTTCCCGCAGGCGCCACCCCCATTCCGCTCAGCCCGAAGCGCACGAGCACCGGGCTTTCCACAGTGGCGCCGTCGGCCGGCGTGAGGAAATAGACGGCGGCGCCCTCCGGCGCCTGGGTGCGGTGGTCGTCGGCCTGGACGGCCAGCGGCGCCAGCAGCAGCGCCGACGCAAACAAAATCCGAGTCGAGATGTGCATGAGACCCTCCCGTTCCGTGTGGACCTGCACGTTGCAGGTGTTCATGGTTAGGTAATCCGGCCGGACGGAAGGACAAGTTCTTGTCGCTCCCGCTTGACCTTCCGGTTGCTGGAACGGTCAGTGTCGCCGTCGTGATCAACTTGGGAAGGATCCCCCGCATGACGCATCGCATTCTCGCAATCCTGGCAACCATCGGCGTGCTCTTGGCGCCGGGCACGGCCAGTGCCGCCCAGGAAATGACCATGTGGAAATCGCCCTGGTGCGGGTGCTGCGACTCCTGGGCGAACGGCATGCGCAAGGCCGGCTACCGCATCGCCGTCGAGAACCGGGAGGAGATGTCCCCGGTCAAGAAGCAGGTCGGTGTGCCAGTTGCGATGGAAGCCTGCCACACCGCCGTGATCGACGGCTATTTCGTTGAGGGACACGTCCCGGCCGAGGCCGTCGCCCGGTTGATGAGCGAACGCCCCGACATCGCCGGCATCGCCGTGCCGGGTATGCCGGCCGGATCCATGGGCATGGGCGACGATCCGAACGCGCGCTACAATGTCATGTCGGTGGACAGGTCGGGCGGTGTCGCTCTCTACCGGCAAGTCGGCGGGCGCTGAGGTCCCGCAAGCATCTCCCGCAGCACGATAGCGACATGCCCGGGATCGACCGAAAACGGTGCGAAGAGGGGATCCGCCCTCTCGTCCTGGACCGCCGAGGGAACGTTGCGATAGACCACGCCCGCCTGTGACGCCAGATCCAGGAAGCAGGGATTGGCGTGGGCGCGCGGCATGAACTCGATCAGCTTCGTCCCCGCCCGGGCCCAGGCGATGTTGGTAAGGCCGGCCCCATGGGGCGCGACGACGATCTCCGCCGTCGCGAAGAGGTGCCGCTGGTCTGCCACCGACAGAGTCGCGCAATCGATGACGTCGAAGCCGAGCGGGGTGAGGACATCAAGAACTTCCGTTTCGTTTGCAAAGGGGCGGCGCATCGCACCACCTCGCGTCACATAAAGCCTTCGCGCAGGCCCGACCCGCTCCGGCGGCCGCCATCCGCTCACCTCCCGCAGAGCGGAGACGATCCAGTCGGGGTTGCGCGAGCCGCCCTTGATCCGCACCGGAAGATGGGCCGTCTCCAGCACGAAGCCGTCGGCCGACGACAGCGGCACGATCCGCGCCTCGGGGATCCCGCACATCGCCACGATCTCCCTTTGCCAGCCAACACCGCTCCAGGGCATCAGGACATGCCGGACCGAAGACAGATCAAGGCCGCATTGCTTCAAAAACCAGAGGTCGCACATCGTATCGACCCAGAAGTGGAAGTAATTCTTGCAGTCCGGGTAATAGGCGCCGAGCAGGATGGCGTCGCCATCGAGCTTCTCGACACGCATCTTCGCGCTCAGCCGCCTTTGCACGGTCGCGCGCAGGCCCAGCCTCCAGTGGGCCTGGCGAACGGTTCGCAGCCGTGCATCGGACAGACGGAGCCATCGGGCATGCTCGTCCCTGTCCGCGTTAACATGCGGCAAGGAGGAGATATGCAATCCGCGCTCGACGAGAACGCCGGCCGGTCCGCGCCCGGCCAAACGCATGTCCTCCCGGCGCCAGACGACCGGGGGGACGTTCAAACTGCTCTCTTCCCAGACATCCGGCGCTGGCATGATCCCCTGGAGCCGGGCCGGCGCCGGACGAAAGCCGGAGCGTCGTGTCGCTTTGATTGACAGGGCACGGTCGAGAAGATCGATCGGAAGGGAAAACACGTCCACGAGCCGCCTTGTTTGTTCTACCGCCAGTCGTTGCGAGCCGGGTCAGGTGCCGACAAGGCCGAGGTGGCGCCTGAAATAGCCGACCGTCTCCCCGGCCCCGTCTTCAAGTTCGATGGACGGGTTCCAGCCGAGAGCGGACCGCGCGCGGGCGATGTCGGGTCGCCGCTGTCGGGGATCGTCCTCGGGCAGCGGCAGATACACAATCGGCGACCGCGAGCCCGTCTTCCGCAGGATAACATGCGCAAGCTCGCGCATGGTGAACTCTCGCGGATTGCCGAAATTGACCGGCCCCGTGACCCCGTCGCCGGCGCACATCAGCCTGACGAGCCCGTCGACCATATCGGATACGAAACAGAAAGACCTCGTCTGGCTGCCGTCTCCGCAGATCGTCACCGGGTCGCCGCGCAACGCCTGCACAATGAAGTTCGAGACAACCCGGCCATCGGCGTGATGAAGGCGCGGGCCATAGGTATTGAAGATGCGGGCGATCCTGATCTCGACCCCGTGCTGGCGATGGTAGTCGAAAAACAGGGTCTCGGCACACCGCTTGCCTTCGTCGTAACACGAGCGCAACCCGATCGGATTGACGTTGCCCCAGTAGGTTTCCGGCTGAGGATGCACCAGCGGATCGCCATAAACCTCGCTGGTCGAGGCCTGAAGGATCGGCACACCGAGGCGCTTAGCCAGATCGAGCATGTTGAGAGCCCCCAGGACCGCGGTCTTCATGGTCTGCACCGGATCGCGCTGATAATGGATCGGCGAGGCCGGGCAGCCCAGATTGTAGATCTCGTCCACCTCGACATCGAGGGGAGCCGTGATGTCGTGCCGGAGGAAGGCAAACCTCGGATTGCCCTGCAGATGATCGATATTGCGCATGGTTCCGGTGACGAGGTTGTCCACACACACCACGTCGTGACCTGCGGCAAGAAGCCGGTCGATCAGATGAGACCCGATGAACCCGGCTCCTCCTGTCACAAGGATGCGTTTTTTGCTCTCGTTAACCTGTAGCACTCGGGTTTCGCTCCAAAAAATTGTTAGAAGGACCGCCGGGACAAGAGGGTGGGCCTTCGCCCGTTCCGGGTCGCATGGGCGGACGAAGGCGGATGCATGCCGGTCTGCACTGATATGCGGATCCAGCCCTCAGCTGCGCCAGCGCAGCAAGAAACGCTCGGCGCGCCCGATCAGCCACCCCACGATCAGCCCCATGACGGAGAGGATCGCGACGCCGGCGAGAAGCTGATCGGTGGCAAACAGGCTGCCGGCCATCAGGATATAGGCGCCGACGCCGTATTCGGCGCCGATCATTTCCGCCGCCACCAGCAGGATGATGGCGATGGAGGCGGAGATCCGCGCGCCCGACAGGATCGCCGGCATGGCTCCCGGCAGGATGATCTTGCGCACGATCGACCACCAGGACAGTCCGAACGATTGCCCCATGCGCACCAGTGAGCGGTCGACATTGTCGACGCCGGCCGAGGTGGCGATCACGGTGGGAAAGAACGAGCCGAACAGGATGGTCGCCACTTTCGATCCCTCGCCGATGCCGAACCAGATCACGAAAAGCGGCAGGAGCGCGATCTTGGGTATGGGAAACAGCGCCGAGACCAGCGGCATCAGGCCGGCACGGGCCAGCGAGAACAGGCCGATCAACAGCCCGACCGCGACACCCAGCGACATGCCGAGCGTCCAGCCGACGACGAGGCGCTGCAGCGACGCACCGAGGTGCCGCCACAGCTGACCGGTCTCGACCAGTTGCCGGAACGCCTCGAAGGCTTCGCTCGGTGCAGGCAGAACGAGATTGCTGATCACCCCGGTTTGCGACCCCGCCTCCCACAGGAGCAGGATGGAGGCGAACACCAGCGGCCCGACGAAACGCACGCGCACCGGACGGAAGCCGCCGCCGCGAAACGGCACGGGCTGGAGCCGGGCACCGGATATGGGAGGATCGCCCTGCACAGTCCTTGCGCTTTCGGATCGGTCAGACGAGATCATCTGCAAGCTCCCGGTCGGCGGCCCGCGCCTCGTCGCGCAGCAGATGCCACAGATCGCGCTGGATCGCGTCCAGCCGTGCATCCGCCTGCTGCCGGTCGGCGAGATCGCGGTCGATGGTCACGATCTCGCGGATCCTGCCCGGCCGGCGCGAAAGCACCACGATCTTGTGCCCGAGGCGGACGGCCTCGGCCAGATTGTGCGTGACGTAACAGGCGGTGAAGCGCTCACGCTGCCAGAGCCCGACAAGATCGTCCATCAACAGTTCCCGCGTCTGACTGTCGAGCGCGGACAGCGGCTCGTCCATCAGCATCACGGCCGGACGCACGCTGAGTGCGCGGGCGATCGCCACGCGCTGCTTCATGCCGCCGGACAACTGACGCGGCAACGCCTTGCTGAAATCCCTAAGACCCGTGCGTGTCAGCACGTCGTCGATGATCGCCCGCCGCTCCGCCGTCCCGAGCCCGTGGTCCTCCAGAACCAGCGAGACATTGCCTTCCACCGTGCGCCAGGGCAGCAAGGCGAAATCCTGAAACACATAGGTGAGCGGATTGAGCGACCCCGCCGGCGGCGCGCCGGCCAGCAGAACCTCGCCGGCATCGGGACGTTCCAGCCCGCCGATGAAGCGCAAGAGGGTCGACTTGCCGCAACCTGACGGCCCGATAATGCACACGATCTCGCCCTCGCCGACGGCAAGGTCGATGTCGCACAAGACCTGGGTGTCGCCGTATGTGTGCGACACTCCGCGCAGCAGGAGGTCCATGGAACGGCCCGCTCCTTGTCAGCTTGTCGTTCAATCCGTCTCGACGAAGCTTGCATCAACCAGCATGTCGATGGTCACGGACGCCGGCACCAGGTTTTCCGACTGGAACCAGGCAAGCTGATCGGTGACCGACGCAAGGTTCAGCCGCGCGCCTTCGTTGATGCGCATGGCGCCGTTGCGGATGGAGGGTGCGGCCTTTTCGAACGGACGATCAGCATAGACGTATTTGTGGATCAGGCGAACCATTTCCTCGGCTTCATCCGCGCTCGTCGTCTTGTCGACAAGCGCGGCGTTGAAGTCCGCGGCACCCTTCGCGAAGGCGGCGAGGAACCGCTTCACCTGGTCGGGCTTGTCGACGGTATTGGCCGTCGAGGTAAAGACCGTTGTCACCTGATAGTCCGGAATGTAGTCGGCAACCATGCCGATGGTTTCGATTTCCGGCCCTGCGGCAATCGCCTTGGCGATATGCGGAACGATGGTCCAGGCGTCGATCTGTCCGGTTTTCAAGGCGCCGATCACAGCGCCGACCTTTTGAAGCGGACGCAGCGTGATCTCGGAGCGGGGAATGCCCTCCTTGTCGGCGATCTTGTGCACCATGTAGTGAAACGAAGACCCGGTCTGCGTGATGCCGAAGCTCTTGCCCGCAAGCGCCGCCGGGCTCGTCAGACCCGCATCATACGCGGCTTTGGACGCCAGGATCATCTGGCCGTCGATGCCCGGTTCTTCCTGAAGGGCCCCGCCGACCACCTTGATCGCACCTTTTTCCGCCAGGTTGATCAAGCTGCCGGAGATCGCCGTGACGCCGAAATCAACGTCGCCGGACGCGATCGCGACGGCCATCGGCTGTGCCGCCTGGAAGAACTTGAACTCGACATCCAGCCCCTCGTCGGCGAAATAGCCGCGCTCGAAGGCGACAAAGCTTGCGGCATGCGAGGTGAAGCGCAAGGCACCGACGCTCACCTTGTCCGCGGCAGCGGCAGGAACGGCGCCGGCGAAGGCGCAGGCCGTCGCAAGCACCGTCGCGGCCAGTGTCGTCAACATCGAGCGTTTGGAGAGCTGCATCATGTGGTCCTCCCGGAGCGCGGTTCATGAATCGGTCGCAAGGACCGCATCCGCAGTGTTTTTCAAGGAATGGCCGAAGGTCATGCCATCGGCGGCTCGGCAGGTGATCCCAGCGAGCCGGGATTGTCAATCCGCAAGGGCGCCCGCCCGCAACTGCAGAGCGCGGTGGCCGCCAAAAAGAAAAGGCCGGCACAGGGCCGGCCTTTCGTTCGCTTTCATCCCGGAACCGGCATCAGGCGGCGGAAACCTCGCTGAGGAACCGGTCAACCGTCTGGCGCAATGCGACGGCACGCTCGCTAACGTCACCGGATGCGTTCAAGACATCGGTGGCCGACTGGCTCGTCTCCTGCACCTGCGCGGTGATATTGGCGATGGTCTCGGTGACTTCCCGGGTGCCGCGCGCGGCCTCCTGGACGCTGCCGGAAATCTCGCCGGTGGCGGCCCCCTGCTGTTCGACGGCGGCGGCGATCGAATTGGTGTATTCGCTCACGCTGCCCATCGTGATACTGATCTCGCCGATCGCGCCCACGGCTTCCTGGGTCGCGCCCTGGATCGCCGAAATCTGCGAGCTGATCTCCTCCGTCGCCTTGGACGTCTGGGTGGCGAGTTCCTTCACCTCGGCTGCAACGACAGCAAAACCCTTGCCGGCATCTCCGGCGCGCGCCGCCTCGATGGTCGCGTTCAGCGCCAGCAGATTGGTCTGTTCCGCAATGTCGGTGATCAGCTTCACAACATCGCCGATCCGCTGAGCGGCGTCCGCAAGACCGCCGATCCTGGTGTTCGTGGCCTCCGCACTTGACACCGCACCGCCAACGATCTCGGTGGCACTGGAGACCTGTCGTCCGATCTCCTGGATCGACGCGGCCAGTTCCTCCGCCGCCGAGGCCACGGTCTGCACGTTTCCGGAGGTCTGCTCGGCTGCGGCCACCGCAGTGCCGGCGCCGCTGGAGGCCTGTTCGGCGACCGAGGTCAGCGCACGCGCCGTGCCCTGCATCTGGTCGGCATTGGCATTCACGGCATCCAGCATCTCGCCCACTTCGCCACGGAAACCGTCGATCAGTTGCGACACGCGCCGGGCACGCTCTTCCGTCTCTCGCCGGACGGCGTTCTGTTCGTCGGACAATGACTGACGCTCGATGGCATTGTCCCGGAAAACCACGACGGAGCGCGTCATGGCGTCGATTTCATCGGACGCCTTGTCCTGCGGCAGATCGACATCCGTGTTTCCGCCCGCCAGCATTTCCATGGCACCCGAAAGCCGGCTGATCCGCCCTGTGAGCGCACGCGAAAACAGGATGCCGACCGCCAGGGCGATACCGACCGCGATCAGTGTGATTTTCAGGATCCAGTATCGCAGCGCACTCAACGGCGCGAACAGTTCATCCGTCGACTGGCTGACGACCAGCGCATAGGACTTTCCGAGGAAGCTCAGCGGAACGATCGCGGCTTCGACATCCATCCCCTTGAAATCCGCCATCGAGATGTAACGGGAACGGCCGTCAAACGCCTGGCGCACCGCGGGACGGTCCAGATCGGCGGACATCAGCTCGTTGGTCTCGGCCGTGCGCATGCTGTCGTTTTGCAGCAGGCCCGCCTCGTTCACGAGACTGATATCGCCGGTTTCGCCGAGGCCCGCATAACTTGCGAGTACCGAACCGACCGCCGCCGTCGGCATTTCATAGACGATCACACCGAGTGTCTTGCTGCCAAGCGTGATCGGGGACGCGATATGTCCGACCGCCGCACCGCCCTTGGGCGCATAGGGCATCAGATCCTCGAGATGCGCGGAACCGTCCTCGCCCGCGATGGCCGCCTCGAACACGCTTGCGAGCGTCGTTTCGCTCCATGCGGGATCGCGAAGGTTTGCAGCGAAGTCGTCGCGCTTCTTGACCGAATAGATCACATTGCCGTCGGGATCGACGAGCATAAGGTCGCCAAGCGCATTGTCGGCAACATGCCGGCGCATGATCGGATGGATCTTGCGATGCTCGCGGTCATAGGGCTTGCGCCCGGCGCGATCCAGTTCATCGCGTTTGTCCGGCTCATTCGGATTGTCGGTGATATAGCCCTTGATCAACGTTTGTGCCGGCGTGTCGCCGGACTTGCTCCAGCCGGCAGAAAACCCGGCCAGAGCGCCGACAACGGTCTTGCTGTCGGCAAAGGAGACAAGCCCGGACCGAAGTCCGCCCAGGTAATCCTCCAGGGCGCCCTTCCGGTTCTCGGCGAGCGCGGTGAGACGTTCCTCAGACAGGGACTGGACGGTCGCCGCGCCGCTGACATAGCTGGCGATCCCGACGCCCGCGGAACACATCAGCGACAAACCGACAATGATGGCCGGCAGTTTCACAGAAATCTTCAAGGCACAATCTCCCGGCAGAGTGGGGAAAGCCGCGGGACGGTCGCCCCGTCCCGCGCGCAGACTCACATCTTGTCGACGTTCACGCCGACGGTGACCGCGCCGATCACGGCGCCGCTGTCGGGATCGACAACCGGGACGCTGACCTGGCTTTGCACCGTCTGGGTCGACTCATCTTCTTCCAGTTCGCTGATGTGCAGCGCATCGGGCCCGACCGAATAGGTCTCCTGCCACTTGGCTTCATCGCCCTGCCAGTAGTCGGAGGTCACGTCGCTCTGGCCGACATTGAGGCCCTTGGCGTCCATGACGAAAATCTCGGTGAAAAGCCCGTCGCTGCCGTCCTGGATGTCCATCAGATACCCGGACACCTCGCTGTCGAGCGCGGCATCGATCATCGGCTGGTCTGCCGCGTCCGTCTGCGCACGCCAGGTCTTGTCGAGCTCCTCGATCTTGGCCTGATCGTATGCAGCGGTGACCTCGTTTTGGGCCTTCACCGCCTCGATGACTTCGGAAGCTGTTGCGATCTCGGCGATTTTGCCTTTCGCCAGGGCTCCCAGTTCCGCTTCGAACTGATTTGCATTCGCAAGGCTGACAGTGGCCAGAAGTGTGACGGCCGTCGCAAAAGAGAGTGATTTCATTATTTTCCCCTTCCGGTTCTTGGTTTTCCTGCCCTATCTTCCGTAGCGACAATGCCAAAACCGGGTTAACGGGGAGTGGATGTATTTATTTTTATTTCCGGAAATAAAATTGAGATATTCTTCTACTGTTCCCTGCAGTTGTATATCAAGACTATAATGTCCCTGCAATTGCGACATATCAAGTATATCAAATCCGGTAATCACCCGCACAGATTGCATCTCGTTTCTCGAACGCGTGGCCGGGTCGCGCCTGTTCCGGCACGGCCGGGGCACGGCGCGCGCGCCGCTTGCCCTTTTGCGGGACTTCAGCTATAGCACCGGCGCGCACCTGCACCCCTGGAGGCGGCGCATTCGGGCCAAAACCGGCCGCCACGCGTTTTCGAACACCGGCAAGCGGTTGAACGCCCGTTTTTCAACACAACTCAAGGAGAACTGCCATGGCTGAAGGCTATGTGCTGAAGGCTTCGACGAGGGATCGGGTCGGCAAGGGGGCCGCTCGCGCACTCCGTCGTCAGGGCCTCGTCCCCGCCGTGATCTACGGCGACAAGAAACCCGCGCTTCCCATCGCGATTCCGATGAAGGAATCGACCCTTGTGCTGCACCGCGGCGGGTTCATGATCAATCTCGGCACCATCGAGGTGGACGGCAAGTCGCATCGCGTCATCGCCAAGGACTACCAGCTCGACCCGGTGCGCGACGACCTCATTCACGTCGACTTCCTGCGCGTCGCGAAGGGTTCGGAGCTGACCGTCGACATTCCGGTTCACTTCATCAATGAAGAGTCATGCCCGGGCCTCAAGGAGGGCGGCATGCTGAACGTGGTGCGTCATACCGTCGAAATGACGGTTCCCGCAGACTCCATTCCCGATGAGTTGATCGTCGATCTCGCAACGGCGCAAGTGGGTGACTCGATCCACATCTCGTCCATCGATGTGCCGCAGGGATGCATCCCGACGATCACCGACCGCGACTTCACCGTCGCCACCATCGCCGCACCGGGCGGCGGATCAACCGCTGAAGACGAAGCAGAAGACGAAGCGGAAGATGCGGCTGAAGAAGAAGCCGACGACAAGGCCGAAGACAAGGCCGAGGACTCGAAAGACTGACACGGCTGGCTGTTTCGGCCTCAAACGGGGCCGGAACACCCCGCGATGGCGGATGACGGAGAGAACCCATGCGGCTCATCGTCGGTCTCGGCAACCCCGGGGCCAAATACGCCCGCAACCGGCACAACATCGGTTTCATGGCCGTGGAGGCGATCCACGGCCATCATTCGTCGTTCACCCCATGGCGGAACCGGTTCAAGGCCGAGGTGGCGGAAGGCACGCTTGACGGGGAGAAGGTTCTCCTCATGAAGCCCCAGACCTTCATGAACGAGTCCGGCCGCGCCGTCGGCGAGGCGGCCCGCTTCTTCAAGCTCTCCCCCGCCGATGTGGTCGTCCTGTACGATGAACTCGATCTTGCGCCCGGCAAGGTCCGGGTGAAGACCGGAGGCGGAAGCGGCGGCCACAACGGTATTCGCTCCATCGACGCGCATCTCGGCAAGGACTATGTCCGGGTGCGCCTCGGCATCGATCATCCCGGTCACAAGGATCGCGTGACCGCCCATGTTCTGGGCGACTTCTCCAGGGCCGACCGCGATTGGCTCGATCCGCTGCTGGACGAAACCGGTCGCGAGGCGGCGCTTCTGCTTGGCGATCGTACGTCGGAATTTTGCAACCGCATTCACCGGGCGCTTCCCGCACAAAAAACAACGACGACAACAACAACTAAAACAACGCCGGCGAAAGCATCGGGAACAGGGCCCAAGGTTGCGCCGCGCCCCGATGCGCAAGGACGCTGGAAACCAGCACCGGCGCACAAGGACACAAAGCCGCGCGGCGCCCTTGCTGAAGGGTTGGCCCGCATGTTTGGCAAGAAGGATTGAACGACAATGGGTTTTCAGTGCGGCATCGTCGGCCTCCCGAACGTGGGCAAGTCCACGCTGTTCAACGCCTTGACCAAGACGGCGGCGGCACAGGCGGCGAATTATCCCTTTTGCACGATCGAACCCAACACGGGCGAGGTCGCCGTTCCGGATCCGCGCCTCAACGATATCGCCGCGATCGCCAAGTCGGCAAACATCCTGCCGACACGGCTGACCTTCGTCGACATCGCCGGCCTGGTGCGCGGCGCGTCCAAGGGCGAGGGCCTCGGCAACCAGTTCCTCGCCAACATCCGCGAAGTCGATGCCATCGCGCATGTTCTGCGCTGCTTCGAGGATGACGACATCACCCATGTCGACGGGCGCATCGACCCGATCGCCGACGCCCAGACGGTCGAGACGGAGCTGATGATCGCCGACCTGGAAAGCCTGGAACGCCGTCTGGCACCCCTGAAGAAAAAGGCAACCGGCGGCGACAAGGACGCCAAGGCCGTCATTCCGATCATGGAAGGCGCGCTCGCGCTGCTTAACGACGGCAAACCGGCCCGGCTTCTCGACGTCACCACGCCGGAGGACAGGAAGATCCTCGACGGCCTCAACCTGCTCTCGACCAAGCCGATCCTCTATGTCTGCAACGTCGAGGAAACCTCGGCGGGCGAGGGCAATGCCCAGTCGGACCGCGTCCGCGAGATGGCGGAGGCCGAAGGGGCTGCCTGCGTCGTGATTTCGGCGGCGATCGAGGCGGAAATCGCCCAGCTCGACGACAGCGAACAGGCCGATTACCTGGAGACGATGGGACTGAGTGAGCCCGGTCTCGACCGCCTGATCCGCGCCGGCTACGACCTGCTGGAGCTGATCACCTATTTCACCGCAGGTCCCAAGGAAACCCGCGCCTGGACGATTCAAAAGGGCACCAAGGCGCCGCAGGCGGCGGCCGTGATCCACACCGATTTCGAACGCGGCTTCATCCGGGCGCAGACCATCGCCTTCGACGACTATGTCGCGCTTGGCGGCGAGAGCGGCGCCAAGGAAGCCGGCAAGGCGCGCGACGAGGGCAAGGAATACGTGGTGAAGGACGGCGACGTCCTGCTGTTCAAGTTCAACACCTGAAGACGGCGTCTCCCGCTTTCATTGCATGGTTTCACGACCCGGCCGGCGGCGCCCCCGCCGGCCGGATGCGTTTTGAAGGAGTGGGATTCTCTTCGGAAAACAGCAGAAACCGCAACGTCATTTTTGGATTAAGCTTTTATTTTCATTGATTGTTTTCCTGACGTTAAAGGCTTGACGCTAGAGCTGGTCTCATCGCTTTTCGTTCAACGCCCCACGTCAGGAACCGCTCGCATGACCAAGTCCAAGATCCTGCCCGCTCTCGCCGCAGCCCTCATGTTCGGCGCCAGCATCCTGCCCCAGACCGCCGCCGCCTGCACGCGAACCGTCTATGTCGGCGACGACAACACGGTGATCACCGGCCGCAACATGGACTGGATGGAGGACATGCAGACCGATCTCTGGATCTTCCCGCGCGGCATGAAGCGCTCCGGCAATGCCGGCCCCGGCTCGCCGGAATGGACCGCCAGATACGGCAGCGTGATCGCGTCGGGCTACAACACAGCAAGCGCCGACGGCATGAACGAAAAGGGCCTCGTCGCGAACATGCTCTATCTGGCGGAATCCGACTACGGCAACGACACCGACCGCACGCCGCTGGTGATCGGCTTGTGGGCACAATATGTGCTCGACAATTTCGCCAGTGTCGCCGAAACGGTCGAGGGCCTGAAAGCAGCCGACTTCCGGATCGTCGCGCCGAAGCTTCCCAACGGATCCGCCGCGACACTGCATCTGTCGATCTCCGATCCGAGCGGCGACAGCGCGATCTTCGAGTATGTGAACGGCGAACTCGTCGTCCATCACAGCAAGGACTACAAGGTGATGACCAATTCGCCGGTGTACGAACAGCAGCTGGCGCTCACCACCTATTGGGACAAGATCGGCGGCAATGCCTTCCTGCCGGGCACCGTCAGCGCGGCCGACCGCTTCGTGCGCGCCTCCTTCCTGCTGGATGCGACCACCAAGACGCTGGACAAGAACTACATCGCCTCGGTTCCGGGCAAGACCTACGCCAATCAGGCCGTCGCCCAGTCGCTTTCCATCATGCGCGGCGTGAGCGTGCCGCTCGGCATCTCGACGCCCGGCGAGCCGAACATCGCCTCGACCCTGTGGCGGACGGCCGCCGACCAGACCAACCTGGTGTATTTCTTCGACAGCGCCACGACGCCGAACACGTTCTGGGTCGACTTCGAGGATATCGACTTCTCCGAAGGAACCAAGCCGAAGAAACTGGCGATTGCGGGCGGCAACTATTATTCCGGCAATGCGGCCGAACACTTCCAAGAGGCCAAGCCGTTCGCGTTCATGTCGGCCGACGGCCAGGAATAAGCCGTCCGGCACCGGCCCCGAACGCGGGAGTTCAGACCGAGGAGCAGCGAGCGGGGGGAGCCTTTTCTCCCGCTCCTTTAAACCCGCCTTGCCGACGGACGATTGTCTGCTTCTGGATTGGCGCAGCCCCGGCTAGACTGATGCGCCGCGCCAAGTCGGTGCGCGTTTCGCCCTTGGGGGACTCTCACATGCGTCTGCATCACCTGGCTTTTGTCGCGGCTGTCGCTGCGCCGCTTCTGACCGGCTCCGCGCTGGCGCAGGGAACGGGCTCGGAAGGCTATTTCGAGGTCCACAACAACACCGAGGCCCACACCGTCGTCGGATTTTATACAAACGACGGGTCCGGCTGGAGCCAGAACTGGCTAGGCGACATCATCGATCCGGACGGCAGCGCGCGCGCCGAGTTCACCTCGGATACCGGAAACTGCGATCAGACCCTGCGCGTCGGCTGGCTCGGAGAGGACGGCACGGAGGTGCTCGACGAGCCGATCTCCATCGACATCTGCGCGGCGAGCGACATCTATCTCGACGACAACGAAATCTATTTCGACTGACGGGAACGGATCCACTCGACACCGCACCGGGGCTGCGTATAGTCCGGCGTCATGAGTGAGTTCCGCTATTTCGAGGACTTCCATCCGGGCGAGACGCTGTCGCTCGGATCGAAGACCGTCAGCCGCGACGAGATCGTCGCCTTCGCAGCCGAGTTCGATCCGCAGCCGTTCCATCTCGACGAGGATGCCGGCACGGCGTCCCTGCTCGGCGGCCTGGCCGCATCCGGCTGGCATACCGCATCGATGCTGATGCGCCTGCTGTGCGACAACCTCCTTCTCGCCTCATCCTGCAGGGGCTCGCCCGGCGTCGAGGACCTGCGCTGGATGCGGCCCGTCCATCCCGGCGACACATTGACGGCACGTGCGGAGGTCGTATCGACCCGCGCCCTGCGGT
The DNA here is from genome assembly GCF_900105595.1 of Stappia sp. ES.058. Lineage (GTDB taxonomy): Bacteria > Pseudomonadota > Alphaproteobacteria > Rhizobiales > Stappiaceae > Stappia. The sequence goes on from NZ_LT629784.1 coordinate 2,946,562, forward strand.
CCCGCCCCGACCTTGGCCTCGTGCAGTTCGTCTTCACACTGACGAACCAGAAAGATATCGCCGTCATGAGCGAGAAGAGCGCAATCCTGTTCGAACGACGGGAGACAGGCCAATGAGTTGGTTCGAAGACCTGCAGATCGGGGAGGTCCGCGACCTTGGCGGCTACACGTTTACGGCCGAGGCGATCACGCAATTCGCCGGATCCTTCGACCCGCAGCCGTTTCACCTGTCCGACGCGGCGGCACGGGAAACGCATTTCGGAGCGCTCTGCGCGTCCGGCTGGCACACGGCCGCCGTGTGGATGAAACTCCTCGTGGCAAGCGTGAAGGCCGAGACGAAACGAACGGGAGAGCCGTCGCGCTTCGGCCCCTCGCCCGGTTTCTCCGACCTGAAATGGATCCGCCCGGTCTTCGCCGGCGACACCATCCGCTACACGTCCCGACTGGCGGACAAGACGCCCCTGAAGACCCGACCGGGCTGGGGACTTGCCATTCACGAGAACGAGGGCGTCAATCAGGACGGCGTGACGGTGTTTTCCTTCACCGGAAAAGTGCTCGTGGCCCGGCGACCGGACGCGTCCGGCTGACGCATGCCCTGCGTCAGATCTTGCGCGCGAAGACGACTTCGTCGTGGATCGGAATGCCGTATTCGCCGGTCAGCGGAATTTCCGGTTTGAGCTTGCGCTCCTCGTCGATGGCGCCGGGCACCAGCTTTTCCAGCCGGAAGCCGCGGCGCTGATAGAAGCGGAAGGCATCAAGGTTGTCGTTGGAGGTGCGCACCATCAGTCGGCGAATGCCGCTCTCGACCGCCGACCCGACGACCGAATTGAGCAGCAGCGTTCCAACGCCGCTCCAGCGGCTCAGCGAATCCAGCGTCAGGATTTCCCACTCGTCGTCCCGCTTGATCAGCGTGACCAGACCGGCGACCTCGCCATCGTCTTCGGCAATGAAGCCCGGCAGGCGGGACGCGTCGATCATCTCGCCCTCGATCAGGATCTCCGGGCTGGTCCAGCGCCGTGTCAGAAGGTCGACGACCGCGGGACGATCATCTTCCGTCGTGGCTCGGATGCTCACCGCCATTTTGCTACCCCTGTCAGTTGCAGCGCTTCGCGACCATCATGGCTCGGCGTCGCGCATTCATCTGTGCACCCATCGCGCATCGAGGCCCGTGCCGGCCTGCCAGCCGGCCCGTTCCAGCTCCGGATCAAGATGCTCCTCGGCCGGAAAGCCCATGCACAGATAGGCAATTAAGCGCCATGAAGGCGGCACGTCCAGCGCTCGTGTGACGATTTCAGGTTCCAGGATCGACACCCATCCAAGTCCCACCCCATGCGCGCGCGCCGCAAGCCACAACGTGTTGACGGCGCAGACGCAGGAATAGGCCAGCATCTCCGGCATGCTGCGCCGCCCCAGCCCTGCCCCCTGACGTGTCCCCTCATCGCAGAACACGGCGAGCTGAACCGGTGCGAGGGAAAGCCCCTCAAGCTTGAGGGTGGCATAGAGACGGGCTGATTCGCCCGAGTAGGATGCCAGCGCCTGGGAATTGGCCCGCTGGAAACTGGACCGCACGGCCTCGCGGCGCTCGGACTCGTCGACCGTCACGAAGCGCCAGGGCTGGCTGTTGCCCACCGATGGCGCCATATGCGCCGCTAGCAGCAGCCGTTGAAGCAGATCGTCGGCTATCGGATCCGTTCGGAAACGCCGCACGTCGCGGCGCCAGGCCAACAGATCCTCAAAGCGCGCGACAAACGCCGCGCTGAAGGCCGCTTCCCCACCCGGCCCGCCGCTATCCGGCGCCTGGGTCAATGCCCGGGAAACGCCACGAGCGTGCGCACCGGCACGCCGAGCGCCTCGATCTTCTCCCGTCCGCCGAGATCCGGCAGGTCGACGATGAAACACGCCGCGATCACCTCCGCGCCGATCTGCTGCAGAAGCCGCGTCGCGGCCTCGGCCGTTCCGCCGGTGGCAATCAGGTCATCGACCAGAATGACCTTTTCGCCAGGCTCGATGGCGTCCTTGTGCATCTCCATCTCGTCGAGCCCGTATTCCAGCGAATAGGCGATGCGCACCGTATCGTAAGGCAATTTGCCCTTCTTGCGGATCGGCACGAAGCCGGCCGACAGCTGATGTGCCACCGCGCCGCCCAGAATGAACCCGCGCGCCTCGATGCCGGCGACCTTGTCGACCTTGGAGCCTGCCCACGGCTGGACCAGCGCGTCGACCGCCCGGCGAAACGCGCGTGCGTTGCCCAGCAGCGTCGTGATGTCGCGAAACAGGATCCCCTCTTTCGGATAATCGGGAATCGTGCGGATCGCCGCCAGAAGTTCGTCCGATACAGTGCTGTCTGCCATCACCCAGCCTCGCTGTTGTCTGCCGCGCGCGTTCGGAGCATCATCGGCGGCGTTGAATACCTTGCAATATCAAGAAAGATCGGGAGCCCCACCATGAGCGAAAAACAATCCGTGACAATCACCGATGTCGACATCCCGTTTGTCCGTCTGATGATGATCATCATCAAGGTCTCGCTGGCCGCCATTCCCGCCGCGATCGTTGTGTCGCTCGTCCTCGGCCTCATCATGAGCCTCTTGGCCGGAGTCTTCGGCGGCCTCGGCATGATGGGACCGTGGATGCACGGCGGCCGGCCGCTCTGACTTGACCGGCCCGCTCCGGCTCACCCGGTCGGATGCAACATCCGCCCGGCGACCGCATCGAGCTTGGCGACCAGATCGGGGTCGCGTGCCTCCGGCGCGGTCATCATCGCGTATTGAAGCGCGGTGCAGGAGCCGACCGGGCAGGCTTCATGCGTGCGCGGCAGGTCCCTTGCAAGCCGCGCGATCAGCCGACGGGCATTGTCCGCGTTCTCGTGCAGGACGCGGATGATCGCCTGAATGTCCACCGAGCCGTGGTCGGGATGCCAGCTGTCGTAATCGGTGACCATGGCGACGGTCGCGTAGCAGATCTCCGCCTCGCGGGCGAGCTTGGCCTCCGGCATGTTGGTCATGCCGATCACGTCGCACTTCCACGAGCGATAAAGTTCGCTTTCCGCCAGCGAGGAGAACTGCGGCCCTTCCATCGCCAGATAGGTGCCGCCCTCATGAAAGGTCAGCCCTTCCGCCGTTGCCGCCGCGGCGACATGCCCGACGAGCCCGGGCGCGACCGGCTCGGCCATGGAGACATGCGCCACGCAGCCCTTGCCGAAAAAACTCTTCTCGCGCGCGAACGTCCGGTCGATGAACTGATCGACCAGCACGAAGGTTCCCGGCGCCATCGCCTCGTTCAGCGACCCGCAGGCGGACACCGAGACCAGCGACGTCACCCCGCAGCGCTTCATCGCATCGATGTTCGCCCGGTAATTGATGTCGGAAGGAGCATAACGGTGGCCGCGCCCGTGGCGGGGCAGAAACACCACCTTGAGGCCGTTCACGCGCCCGATTCTCAGGGCGTCCGACGGCGCGCCCCAGGGGCTGCCCACCGTGACCCATTCCGCATCGGTCAGTTCCGGAAGATCGTAAAGCCCGGATCCGCCAATCACGCCAAGAACGGCTTCGCTCATTCGCACCCCTCCAAATTGATTGCATCAATCACGCATGCAACCTAAACGAGATTCCCCTGGTTGCGAACATGAAAAAGGCCGCCGGTTGCTCCGGCGGCCCTGATCCTGCGAGATACGGTCGGTCGGATCAATGATCGACGTTCCGCCAGATCGCATTCTTGGTGAAATACAGCAGCGACGCGAACACGATCAGGAAGATCATGACGCGGAAGCCGAGGTTCTTGCGTTCCTCGAGCTTCGGCTCCGCGACCCACATCATGAAGGCGGACACGTCCTTGGCATACTGCTCGACGGTCATCGGCGAGCCGTCAGTGTACTCGACGCTGTCCTCATAAAGCGGCGGCGCCATCGCAAGTGCATCGCCCGCGATGAACTTCGGATTGTAGTACTGGCCGACCGGGATTTCCATCCCCTCGGGCGGCTCTTCGTATCCGGTCAGCAGGTTGTAGATGTAATCAGGGCCGTGCTCCTGATACTGCGTGAAGATGTCGAATACGAAGCCCGGAAAGCCGCTGGCGACCGCGCGTGCCTTGGCAAGCGTGGAAAAGTCCGGCGGAAGCGCCCCGCCGTTGGCCGCACGCGCCGCCTGCTCGTTCGGAAACGGCGACGGCCAGTGATCGGACAGGATGGCCGGTCCCTCAACAGGGTCGCCATATTCGTCGACGCCCTTGGGCACGGTGTACTCGGCGGCGATCACCTTGGCCTGCTCCTCGGTGAAACCGGGACCGCCCGGCTGCTCGAGGTTGCGGAAGGCGAGGAACTTGGCGCCGTGACAGGAGGCGCAAACCTCCTTGAACACCTTGAAGCCGCGCTGGAGCTGCGCCCGGTCGTAGGTCCCGAAGGGCCCTGCGAACGACCACTGCTCACGCTCGATGTGCGGCCCCTCGCCGGCAGCCATCGCCGGCGCGGCGACGGCGATCGCCGCAAGGGCCAGGACGGCGCCGCGCACGGATTTGATCATCGTGTTCATTCAGGAGAACTCCCAATCTCGTCCGTGGTTCACTTCGTTTCCGGCGCGGCGACCGCACCGGCTGGCTGACCGCTTCCAGATCCGCCGAGCACCGATTCGGAAATCGACGCCGGCACCGGCTTCGGCTTCTCGAGGAACCCGAGCAGCGGCAGGATGATCAGGAAGTGGGCGAAATAATAGGCCGTCAGGATGCGGGCCATGATGACATAGCCACCTTCCGCCGGCATCGCGCCCAGATACCCCAAACCGACGCAGACAGCGGCGAAGATCCAGAAGAACTGCTTGAACAGCGGGCGGTAGGAACCGGACCGGACCTTGGAGGTGTCGAGCCACGGCAGCACGAACAGCACCGCGATCGAGCCGAACATCAGGATGACCCCGCCGAGCTTGTCGGGGACGGCGCGCAGGATCGCGTAGAACGGCAGGAAGTACCATTCCGGAACGATATGCGACGGGGTGACCAGCGGGTCGGCCTCAATGTAGTTGTCGGCGTGCCCGAGGTAGTTCGGAATGTAGAACACGAAGTAGGCGAACAGGATCATGAACACGACCATCGCGAACAGATCCTTCATCGTGTAATACGGATGGAAGGGCAGCGTGTCCTGCTTCGTCTTCGGCTGAATGCCCGTCGGGTTGTTGTTGCCCGTCGTGTGGAATGCCCACACGTGCAGCAAAACCACGCCGAAGATCATGAACGGCAGCAGGTAGTGCAGCGAGAAGAAACGGTTCAGCGTCGGGTTGTCGACGGCGAACCCGCCCCACAGCCACTGCACGATTGGCTCGCCGACCAGCGGCAGCGCCGAGAACAGGTTGGTGATCACGGTGGCGCCCCAGAAGGACATCTGGCCCCAGGGAAGCACGTAACCCATGAAGGCGGTGGCCATCATGATCAGGAAGATGATGACCCCCAGGATCCACGAGATCTCGCGCGGCGCCTTGTAGGAGCCGTAATACATGCCGCGGAACATGTGGATGAAGACGGCGATGAAGAACATCGACGCGCCATTGGAATGCAGGTAGCGCAGCAGCCAGCCGAAGTTCACATCGCGCATGATGTGCTCGACGGAGGCAAAGGCTGCCTCCGTGCTGGCGGTGTAATGCATCACCAGGACGACGCCCGTGAGGATCTGCGAGATCAGCACCAAAAACAGGATGCCGCCGAAGGTCCACCAGTAGTTGAGGTTCTTCGGCGTGGGAAAGTCGACGAAAGAGCCGCGAACGAGCGAAATGACCGGCAAGCGGCTTTCAAGCCACTTAGCCGCCGCGCTCTGCGGCACGTAATTGGAATGTCCAGCCATGGCTGCCTCCTCGAAACTGCCGCGTATCAACCGATTCTGATCACTTCGTCCGAGATGAACTCGAACGGCGGAACCAGAAGATTCTCAGGCGCGGGACCCTTGCGAATACGACCGGCCGTATCGTAGTGCGAGCCGTGGCAGGGGCAGAACCACCCGCCAAAGTCGCCCGCCTGACCAAGCGGAATGCACCCCAGATGGGTGCAAACGCCGACCATGACGATCAACGCCTCATTGCCTTCCACACCGCGATTGGCATCGGTTGCTGTCGCGTCGGCGGAAAGATTGAGGTTACGCGCCATCTGGTCGGGAAGGTCGTCGACCGGGACCGCATTCGCTTCCTCGACTTCCGTTTCGGTACGATTGCGGATGAACACCGGCTTGCCGCGCCACATCACCTTGATCGACTGCCCCGGCTCGACCGCCGACACGTCGACTTCGATGGAGGCCAGCGCAAGCGCCGACTGATCCGGGTTCATCTGGTGAATGAAAGGCCATGCCAGCGCACCCGCGCCGACCGCACCCATCGCACCGGTCGCGATATAGAGGAAATCGCGGCGTGTGGGTTCGACCGTATCCTGCTGTGCCAAGGTCGCGTCCTCTTTGATCTTCGAGCCCGGCGACAACGACGTCCGGCCGCCGTCCTCCTGCGGGTCAAGGCACCCAGGGGTCGGCGGGACGTGCTGTCAGGGCGGCAGGTGCGGCTGTCGCACCTTTCCAAGCACGGGCGTTATTGGCACCGTTGCCAGCACTTGTCCAGATCTCCCGTGCCAGCGATGACGGTTTGTCGCGGTTTTTTTCCCATTCCGGCGCTCACAGGGCGGGCACCTGATCCATCACGGAAAAAATGCCGCCCCGATGGTCAGGACACAGCGGCCTCGCTGTCGATGAAGCCGCCGGACTGGCGCCGCCAGAGATCGGCATAAATCCCGCCGCGCGCCAGCAGCGCCTCATGGGTGCCGTCTTCCAACACCCGGCCCTGATCCATGACGATCAGCCGGTCCATTGCCGCGATCGTCGAGAGCCGGTGGGCGATGGCGATCACCGTCTTGCCCTGCATCAGGTCGGTCAGACTGTCCTGGATCGCGGCCTCGACCTCGGAATCGAGCGCCGACGTCGCCTCGTCGAGCACAAGAATCGGCGCGTCCTTGAGCAGAACGCGCGCGATGGCGATGCGCTGGCGCTGGCCGCCGGAAAGCTTCACCCCGCGCTCGCCGACATGGGCATCCAGTCCGCGCCGTCCGGCCTTGTCCTCCAGACCGGGAATGAACCCGTCCGCATGGGCGCGCGCCGCGGCCTTGAGCGCATCGTCCGCCTCCGCATCCGGGCGGCCGTACACGATGTTGTCGTAGACGGAGCGATGCAGCAGCGAGGTATCTTGCGTGACCATGCCGATGTTGGCACGCAGGCTTGCCTGAGTGACGCCGGCGATGTCCTGCCCGTCGATCAGGATGCGCCCGCCCTCAAGGTCGTAGAAGCGCAACAAAAGATTGACGAGGGTCGACTTGCCAGCGCCCGAACGCCCGACGACGCCGACTTTTTCTCCGGGTTTGATGTCGAGCGACATGCGTTCGATGACGCCCGCCTGCTTGCCGTAGTGGAAGCGGATATCCTCGAAGCGGATGGCGCCCTTGTCCACCTCAAGCGGTCTGGCGTCCGGCCTGTCGCGCACGCCGCGCTCGCGCGACAGCGTGGTGATCCCGTCCTGCACGGTGCCGATGTTCTCGAAGAGACCCGACACCTCCCACAGAATCCACTGGGACATGCCCTGAAGCCGAAGCACCAGCCCGATCGCCACCGCGATGTCACCGGTCGAGACGGTCGTATGTTGCCAGAGCAGGATCGACACCAGCCCGCTTGCAAAGATCAGCAGCAGGTTGATCGTGTGCAGCGATACATTGAGCAGCGTCACAAGCCGCATTTGCCGGTAGACGGTGCCCAGAAAGTCCCACATGGAGGACTTGGCATAGGCCTCCTCCCGGTCGGTATGGGAGAAGAGCTTCACCGTGGCGATGTTCGTGTAGGCGTCTACGACGCGGCCCGTCATCAGCGAGCGCGCATCGGCTTGTTGCTTGGACACGCCCTTGAGACGCGGCACGAAGAAGACGAGCACCGCGACATAGGCGCCGAGCCACACCACCAGCGGAAGTGCGAGCCGCCAATCCGACAGGCCCGTCAAGACCACGGCGGAAACGAAGTAAACCACGACATAGACAAGCACGTCGAGGATCCGCGTGACCACCTCGCGCACGGCGAGCGAGGTCTGCATCACCTTGGTGGCGATGCGCCCGGCGAAATCGTCCTGGTAGAAACCGACGCTCTGACGCAGCAGATACCGATGCACCTGCCAACGGATGACCATCGGATAGTTCCCGATCAGCGCCTGATGGAAGAAGAGCTCCCACAAGAGCGCAAGCACGGGCAGGATGACCAGCAATACCACGCTCATCCAGATGAGCTGACCGGCGTTTTGCGCGAAGAATGTCGTGCGGTCCGCGCTTTCCAGCCAGTTCACCAGGTCCCCGAGGAACGAGAAGATCAGGACCTCGAAGATCGCCAGGACAGCGCCGAGACCGGAAACGACGGCAAGGATCGGCCAGACCGGCCGGGTATAGTACCAGCAAAACCCGAAAAGCGTCGCGGGCGGGGCCTCAAGCGGCCCCGCCCGGAACGGATCGATCATCTTCTCAAACCGGGCGAACATTCTGGCCTCCCGAAAGGATCGGATTGGTCCGGACGGCATTTTGTTCGGCACGTCGCTGCCACCGCCGCGACGGCGGAAACACCGGTTGCGGCGCGGACGGCGTCAGCAAGACCGACAGCGCAAAGGCGACGATCGCACCCGACAGGACGAGAAGCCCGAAAAACAGCGTCCTGAGACTGTCGAGCAGGACGGCGGCCGGCTTCGCGACGCCGCCGGCAACGACGGCATCAAGCCGGGCGATTTCGCCCGCCGCAAGCGGCAGGAACAGCAAGGTGGCGATGACCAGCGTTGCAAGGATCGCCACAAATGCGACCCGCACGACGTCGCGCACCCGGACGCGCTGCGGATGTGGCACGCCGACATCGACCGACAGCCGGTCGTACGGCGCAAGGGCACCGCTATGAAAGGGGGCAGGCATGGGAAAGCTCCCGGAAGGTCTGCAAATGGGAACCGTCGCGCGGCCGACACGGGACCAAGGCTCCGCGCATTCTCCCGAATGCGGAGAATTGCGTGCGACGACGAAGAATGACACGGGAAACCCGGCATGGAGAGGAAAAATCAGGAAGCGCAGAGACCGCGGCGGCAAGCGCCGGGTATCAGGCTGTCACGAACCGGCGACAGCTGCATGTCGACATGGCGACATGAAAACGCCAGCAGCGGCGGTGCGGGTATCGAGCATATTGGCTTGAATCATGCGACCCCTCCTCTGCGGCGTTCGGGTGCTGTCAAAAATCATGGTTTTGCGACGACAGTCCCGATCAAAGGCCGACGCCTGACCCGGACAATACACAAACCGGAGCGGATGCACAGCCACCTCGCGCACGTCGATGCATGTAGGCAACGCCGTGTTGCACAACAGCCACAAACCGGATCTGCCCGGTCAGATGACCCGCCCGGGCATCAAAAAGCCGCCGGATTGCCGGGTTCAGAGATCGGCGCAGGAGACCGCCCCGGTCCGGAAGCGCATCATCCGCCCCCTCCTCATGCGTTCTTGATGCGTTCGTGGCCCGGTCTTCGTGCCTTCGTCCCCCTCGGAAGCACGACGCGGCCGGCCCAGGCGGGCCTGCGGTGCGACGTCACGACAAATGATGTCAGCCCGCGCCGGAACCGGACAACAGCCCGCCCGCACCGGCTTTGCAGCCGGGGACTTGCGCCGCCCGACGCATTGCACGCATGTGCGGCCCGAGCGCAACAAACGCGGTGCCGGCGAACAATGACGAGGCTTTGAAGGACGGCGTTTCCGCTACACGACAAGCGCGGCCACGGGCTGGACCGAGCCGGGAACCGCGACCTGGGCCGGCACGCTGGCGGTATAGGCCAAGCTTGCCTGCCCCGGCGCCACCGAGGGGGCGCGAGCCGCAACGGACGGTGACGACGCGTCCGCAGGTTCCGGAGACGGCCCGGAGAGCGCCTGCACCAGGCCGGGACTGTCGAGCGTCCGGAGCCCTTCGTCGACGGCCCGGTCGATGGCCTGCGCGTCGCTCTGTTTGCCCGCCTCGTTGGACGGGTCGCGACGGGCGAGCTTCTCGATTTTCTCGGCGAGTTGCTTGAGCTCCTCGCCGATCTCCTTCAGCGTTTCGCGCTCGCCCTTCATTCGCTCGGCACGGGAACGGGCTACCGCCTGTTCCTCGTCCTCCTGCTCGCCGATGTAGGCCCGCAGCCCCGACTTGAGCTCTTCCTGGTTCGGCGCAGTCTTCTCGCCCGGCGCGGCATCCTCTGCCGAGCCAAAGCCCTGGCCAAGTCCGGCTTCGCGCCCGGCGCCGGTGCCCCCGGGGCTTTCTGCGGCGTCCGGAGAAACAATGGCAAACGATGTGGCGGTTTCGCCTCCCGTATCCGCGTTCGCGCCGCCCTCGCCCGCCTGCCCCTCGGCGCCGGCTGCGACCGCACCACCTGTCTCGCCGGCTCCGGCCATGGCCTGCACTCCGGCACCCCCGGCTCCACTGGCGGAAAGCCCCGACGCATCGGATCCGAGCTGCGAGGCGGCGCCCTTGAAGTCCTGGGAAAGCTGCTTGAGTTCCCTCAGCAGGGCCTTGGCCTGCTTCGGCGTGGCGAACTGCAGGCGCTGTTTGAGCTCGGCGATCTTCTGTTTGATCTCCGACACCCGGTTCGAGCGCGCACCGTCCTTCATCGATTCCGCCATGCGCTGCAGGCTCTGGCTGGTCTCGACGCTGTCCTTGATTTCCTTGACGGTGTCCTTGTCCAGCGCGATGCCGCTGCCGGACAGTGTGTCGAGCGTCGCGTTCGCCTGCCGGGCGAAGAGACCGGCCGCCCGGTCATTGCGATCCTGACCGGAACGCCCGGAAAGCCCGGCAAACGCCGAGACCGTCTTGAGCATGGAAAGTACCGACACCGTAAACACCCCCGTTTCGCTGGCCTAAAGGCAGCAGAACACAACCTGAAGGCGCACCCCATATCGGACCTGACCTGTTAAAAATGTCTTAACGGTTAATACGACCTAACTTGCGGCCGTCAGGCCGGCGTCTCCTGGTTCGCAAACGTGGCCTTGGCCAAAAATCCACCCGACTGCCGGTTCCACAGGTCGGCATAGAGCCCGCCGCGTTCCAGAAGCGCCTCATGCGATCCGTCTTCCACGATCCGGCCCCGGTCCATCACGATCAGCCGGTCCATGGCCGCAATCGTCGACAGGCGATGCGCGATCGCGATCACCGTCTTGTCGCGCATCAGCTCGGACAGGCTCTCCTGGATCGCCGCCTCGATTTCGGAATCCAGCGCGGATGTCGCCTCGTCCAGAACGAGGATCGGCGCGTTTTTCAGGAGCACCCGGGCAATCGCGATGCGCTGGCGCTGGCCACCGGACAGCTTCACCCCGCGTTCGCCGACATGGGCGTCGAAACCGCTGCGCCCGCGGCTGTCGGACAGCTCGGCGATAAAGGTTTCCGCATGAGCGCGGCGCGCCGCCTCGCGTATCTCTTCCTCGCGCGCCCCGACCCGGCCCAACGCGATGTTTTCCCGGATCGAGCGATGCAGCAGCGCGGTGTCCTGGGTGACGACGCCGACGTTTGCGCGGAGCGAGGCCTGCGTCACGGCGGCGATGTCCTGCCCGTCGATCAGGATACGCCCGCCTTCCAGATCGTAGAAGCGCAAGAGAAGGTTGATCATCGTCGACTTGCCGGCCCCCGAGCGGCCGACCAGACCGACCTTCTCGCCCGGCCGGATCGCAAGCGACAGATCCTCGATCACCCCGCCGGCCTTGCCGTAGTGAAACTTGATGTTTTCAAAGACGATGCCGCCTTCTTTCACCGACAAGGCGGGCGCGTCCGGCGCATCCGCGACGGTGACCGGCCGGGTGATCGTCTCCGCGCTGTCCTGCAGCGTGCCGAGGGCGCGAAACAGGCCGTTGAGCTGACCGAGCAAACGACCAAGCAGGACATTGAGGCGCAAGACCAGACCAAGCGTCAACGCAACGTCGCCCGTGGTCACCGTTCCGGCCTGCCATGCGCTCAGGGCGAGCGCCGCGATGGCCGCGATCATCACCCCCGACAGCACGCTCATCAGGCTGCGCACCGTCGTCAGCGTGCGCGTGAACCGGCGGATCGCGCCCAGGAACACCTCGTAAGCCGCCCGCGTGCCCTCGCCTTCGCGCGCCGCGCTGCTGAACAGCTTGATCGTCTGGATGTTGCCGTAGGTATCGACAAACCGCCCGGTGACACCGGAGCCGGCATGCGCGCTCGCCCTCGCCCGGGCGCGGATCTTCGGCACGAAATGTCGCGCAACCAGCGCGAAGCAGATCAGCCAGACAAGCACCACCGCACCGAACAGGGGATCGAGTCGCGTCAGGATGGCCAGGGTGGTGAGCGCAAAGACGACAATGAACCAGATCACCTGCAACAGGCTGACCATGAAATCGCCAGCCGCCTGTCCGGATTGCCAGACCTTTTGCGAAATCCGGCCGGCAAACTCGTCCTGGAAGTAGGCGAGCGACTTGCCGATCACCTGTGCATGACCCTGGAACCGCACGAGGTTGAAGAACCCGGGAACGATGACCTGCTCCTCGACCAGCGCGGTGAGAGCGGCCACGGCCGGGCGAAGCAGCAGCACCGTCACCGCCATCACGCCAAGCACCAGCGCATGATCGGTGAGAAAAGTGGCGCGCGCGCCCGCCTCCATCAAGTCGACCAGATCGCCGACGAACACATAAAGCGCTGCCTCGATCAGCGCCGTCAGTCCGCCAAGCACCAGCATCGCCAGGAACGCATATCTTGCCTGGAACACGAAGAAGCGGAGGTACCCCACAGCGCCACGCGGGACCTGCGTGTCGGGAAGGGGCGCCAGCGGATCGATGCGGGTCTCGAACCAGGAAAACATGCGGTCAAACAAAAAGATGGCTCCTCGTTCGGGACATTGGCGACAAAAGAGCGCCCTGCCCGGACGCTGCGCACGCGAATCGGCATGACAGCGCCGGACCGTCAGTCTATCACCACGCCAACCACCCCTCATCGCAAGCCGACGGGGCGGCCACGCCCCTTTGCCGGAGACAGCCACCAGGACCGCGCCGTTCCATGCCAGACCTTGCGCTCTACCAGCCCGATATCCCGCAGAACACCGGCACGATCCTGCGGCTGGCCGCCTGCATGGCGCGCGAGGTTCATCTGATCGAGCCGGCGGGCTTTCCGCTCTCCGACCATGCGCTCAAGCGCGCCGGTATGGACTATCTGGAGCGCGCGCCCCTGGTTCGCCACCTCTCCTTCGACGCTTTCGAGGCATGGCGAGCCGAAACCGGCCGTCGGCTCGTTCTGATGAGTACGGCGGCGGCCGTGCCCTACACCGACTTCGTTTTCGAGCGCACGGATATCCTGCTGCTGGGACGCGAGAGCGCCGGCGTTCCCGCCGACGTGCATGAGCGCGCCGACGCGCGCCTGCTCATTCCCATGGCAAGGGGTCTGCGCTCGCTCAATGTCGCCGTTTCAGCGGCGATGGTGCTGGGCGAGGGATTGCGCCAGACGGAAAGCTTCCCGACGGGTCGGGGTCGTTAACCGCGCACGGACTTGCGCATCGCCTTTCGCAAGCTACTGTTGCGGCGGGATTTGGGGTCGAACGGAGGGCACATGACACGGGGGAACGACAGGCGCAAGACAACGCTTGCGCGATGGCTGGGAGGTGCAGGGGTCGCATGTGCCCTCCTGGCCGCAGCGCCACCCGCATTCGCCGCAAAGGATGGCGAAACCCTCGACGTGCGTCTGTTCAAGACCTCCGACGTCGCGCCGCCGAGCGCCTGTTCGCTGCGTCTGTGGCAGGCCAATCGCGATCCCGACACGGACCGTTTCGCGCATGTCTTTCTGGAGGATTTCGGCTTCGACCATACCCGAACGGTCGCCCGCATCCGCATCGGCGACGAGGTGCCCCGACTGACGCGCATCGCGGTTGGCGGCGAACCGACCGGCTACGATCTCCATCCCGTCCAGCTCTACAGATCGGCCGACGGCGACACCCGTGTCATTCTCGACCTGACCTTTGCGCCGGAAGAGGGCGAGGCCGTCGAGGTGGAAACCGGCAAGCTCACCGTGATCCGGCAAGGGTTTCCGCCATTTCGCATGACCGTAAAGGGGGGAGCCGGATGCATGACCCCGCCGGCGGCCGATCCGGCCCCTGCCGCCGATTCCGGTGCGGGCGAGACCGACTTCAGCAATCTTTTCCGCAAGTACGAGGTCCCGACCGACGACGTTCCGGACACCATGATCGAGGCCCTGAACCGCACCTACGACTGCGACTGGCGTGCCTCCCTGGCGCGCATCGGCGTGACCGGCTACCAGACCAGCGAAGAAGGCGCGATCTGGGAGATGGGCTGCAGCGCCGGCATGCACAATGCGGCCTATGTCTACGCCCAGGTCTATCTCTTCCAGCCCTCCGAGTTCTCGCTCATGACCTTCCAGAACGTGAAGGGGCATCCCCGGACGTCCCCCAACGTGCTGTTCAATCCCGTCTGGAACATCGCAGCCCGCACGGTTGCAAGTTTCACCGTCGACAGGGGTCTGGGCGACTGCGGCACCTATGAACGGCACCGCCTTGTCGACGCGCGCTTCGAGATGGTCGAGTATCGCGCGAAACCGGACTGCGACGGCGCGGCGGTCGAACCGGAAACCTATCCCCTGATCTACCGGCGCTGACGGCGCCGGCAGCCCCACGACCGAGAGCAAGGACACACGACACGATGACTGGCGCAAAGGCAGCGACGCAGGATGTGAAGGGCGGACCGGTTCCGTCGGATATCGAAGCCAAGAAGGACGAGGCGGCAACATGGTTCCGCAGCCTGCGCGACCGGATCTGCGCCGCTTTCGAGGCGATCGAGGATGACGCCGCCGAACATGGGGCGCTGCCGGGCGCGCTTGCCGACACCGCTCCCGGCCGGTTCGAACGCTCGCCCTGGGAGCGCACGGATTCCTCCGGCGCCAAGGGCGGCGGCGGCGTCATGTCGATCATGAAGGGACGGGTGTTCGAGAAGGTCGGCGTTCACATCTCCACGGTGCATGGCGAGTTCTCGCCGGAGTTTCGCGGCCAGATCCCGGGCGCGGCCGAGGATCCGCGCTTCTGGGCATCTGGTATCTCGCTGATCGCGCATCTCAACAACCCGCATGTGCCGGCAGTCCACATGAACACGCGCATGGTGGTCACCACCCGCCAGTGGTTCGGCGGCGGTGCCGACCTCACCCCCGTGCTGGACGCGCGCCGCACCCAGGACGACCCCGACACGGTCGCCTTTCACAAGGCGATGGAGGCCGCCTGCAACGCCCATCAGGTCGCCGACTACGACCGCTACAAGGCGTGGTGCGACGAGTATTTCTTCCTCAAGCACCGCAACGAGGCGCGCGGCATCGGCGGCATTTTCTACGACTACCTTCATTCCGGCGACTGGGATGCGGACCTCGCCTTCACCAAGGACGTGGGGCTCGCCTTTCTCGACGTCTACCCGAAGCTGGTTCGCGCCAACTACCACAAGCCCTGGAGCGAGGCGGAGCGCGAGGAACAGCTCATTCGCCGCGGCCGCTACGTGGAATACAACCTGCTCTACGATCGCGGCACGATTTTCGGCCTGAAGACCGGCGGCAACGTCGCCTCGATCCTCTCCTCCATGCCCCCGGTCGTGAAATGGCCGTGATCCGGACGCCATGAGCCTGCCGCCGTTGACAGCCGTCGGCATCGACAATTACCGCTCGATCCGGCGGATGCATCTGCCCGTCGGCGCGCTGAATGTCTTCGTCGGGCGCAACGGCACCGGCAAGACCAACCTCTACCGCGCGCTGTCGCTCCTGCGCGAGGCCGCCTTCGGACGGATCACCCGGGCGATCGCGGAAGAGGGCGGCGTGGAGAGCGTGCTGTGGGCGGGCGTGCGGCGGAAAGGGCAACCGGTGCGCCTGCAGCTCTCCGCCAGGCTGGGCGACATGACCTATACCATCGCCGTCGGCCTTCCCAAGCTCGGCTCCGACGCGGCCCTTCCGTTGGAACCGCTGGTGAAGTCGGAGCGGCTGACCATCGCGGCGGGCCGCCGCGATGTCGTGATGATGGAACGCGCCGGCCCGACCGCGACCCTGCGTGCGGCGGACGGCAGCCGGGCGACCTATGCCAACGAACTGCTCGGGTCCGAGACCGCGCTTTTCGCCTTTCGCGACGGCGCGCGCTTTCCCGAACTCGACATCGTGAGGCGCGCGCTTGCCGACTGGCGGTTCCACCACGGATTTCGCACCGACCCGGACGCAGCGCTGCGCAGGCCGGCGCTGGCACTGACCACGCCGACGCTGGCGGCCGACGGGTCCGATCTCGCCGCCGTTTTCGCGACGCTGAGCGAGGTGCGCGTCGACACCCACCTGCTTGACGAGGCCGTGGCCGATGCCTTTCCCGGCGCGCGGCTCGAGATCGGCGTCGACGGCGCGACGGCCCGTTTCGCCATGCGCTTTCCCGACCTGCCGCGCGCCTTTTCCGCCCATGAACTGTCCGACGGAACGCTGAATTATCTCGCGTTGATGGGCGCGCTTCTCGCCTATCGCCTGCCGGCCTTCGTCGCGCTCAACGAACCGGAGGCAAGCCTCCACCCGGACCTGCTGGAACCTTTGGCGCGCGTTGTTGCGCGCGCCTGCGAGCACACGCAGGTTTGGATCGTCACCCACTCGCAGGTCTTCGCCGATGCGCTTGCCCGCGAGGCCGGCGCCGTGCCGCGTCGTATCCTCAAGGACGCCGGCGAAACCCGGATCGAGGGGCTGACCAAAACGGGCGCTTTCGCGGAGGATTAGTCCGCGACCGGAGGCGTCATCGCGTTATCTGGCTTCCCTCACGCCCCTGTGGCAACAGCAACAAGCGCCTCGCGATCGAGCGCAAACCCGCTGTCGATCCACGCCGCCCGCGCCTTCTGAAGTCCCTCTCCGACGGCGGGTCCGGCCGGAACTCCGGTGGAGACAAGATCCTTCCCGGTCAACGGGAACACCGGGATCTCGGCGTCCCGGAGGAGCGTGAGCGCGTCGGCGAACAATTCGTCCTCCGGGCCCACCCCCGCATTGGCCCAGGCATGCAGCAGTCCGTCGATGGCGGCCTCCCGGCCCGCCAGAAACAGCAGGCGCAGGATCTCCGTCTTCGCCACGGGCGCAGGACGCGCCTCGTCCCAGCCGCGCGGGATATCGGACGCGCAGCGCGCGACCTTCATGCGCTTGCGCTCCGCATTGGACAGCCGCAGGTGATCGGCCATGTCGTCGAGGTCCGCCTCGCCGCCATCGCTGAGAACCGCCAGCGCAAGCGCGGGTGCGCGCGTCTCCGGCGCCAGGGCATCGAGCGCCCTGAGGTCTTGAAACGGCCGCAGCCCGCCGTGGGTGGCAAGCACCCGCGACACGATGCCGGCCTCGCGCATCGCCAGCACCGTTTCGGGGGCACGCGGTGCCGAGACGAGCTTGCGCATCTCCATCCCGATGCGCTCCGCCGAAAGCCCGGCGAGACCGTCGCGAAGGTCGACGACGGCGGCGAAGCCGGCGGCGTCGAGATCGCCCGCGCCATACTGGGCGTGAAACCGGAAGAAGCGCAGGATACGCAGATAATCCTCCGCGATCCTGAGGCGCGGATCGCCGATGAAACGCACATGCCGCGCTTCCACGTCAGGCAGCCCGCCGACGGGATCGAAGACCTCGCCGCGCCGGTCGCAATAAAGCGCGTTCATCGTGAAATCGCGTCGTTCCGCGTCGTGCAGCCAGTTGCGTCCGAAGCGCACGGTCGCCGAGCGCCCGTGCGTCTCCACGTCCTCGCGCAAGGTGGTGACCTCATAGGGAATGCCGTCGCAGACCAGCGTGACCGTGCCATGGTCGAAGCCGGTCGGCACCGCCTTGAGACCATGTGCCGCCGCCTTTCCCATCACCGTGGACGGCACGGCCGTCGTCGAGATGTCAATGTCCGTCGCGGGCAATCCGAGCAGCGTGTTTCGAACCGCCCCGCCGACCACGCGCGCCTCGTCCCCGTCCGTTTCAAGAGCGTCGAACACGGCCTGAAGCGCAGGCGCCCGCAGCCAGTCTGCCGTAATCCGCGCGGTCATCGCGACAGCCGCCCTATTCGTAGCGACCGGGAATGAACACCCCGTCGCGGAATTCCGAAGGTTGGTAGAGCTTTCCTTCCGGCGGAACCTCGAAGGTTGCAAGCAGGACCATTCCGGAAATGGCGAGGGCGAAACCGCCGATCACCATCCAGATCAACGGTCCATTGCGCCAGTTTTCGGAGGTCTGGGCCTTCTTGTTGACGTAGAGCCAGACCGCATATCCGAGAAAGGGAAGCGAAAACAGAAACAGTTGGGTGAGAACGACACGCAGCATCAGCGGGAAACCGTTTCGTACAAGAGCCTCAGGATCCCGGCAGTCACGCCCCAGATGTAGCGCTCCCTGTAGGGCATGGCGTAGAAATAGCGCGGCTTGCCGGCAAGCATCCGGCTTTGCCGCTGGTGATTGGCCTCGTCCATCAGGAAGGCGAGCGGAACCTCGAAAAGCTCCGCAACCTCCCCCGGGTCCGGCGTCAGACGCGCTGCCGGGTCGACCAGGGCAACCACCGGCGCCACCCTATACCCGGATCCGGTCAGATAGGTGGGAAGAATGCCGGCGGGCCGGACAAACCCCGGAGACAGGCCGATCTCCTCCTCCGCCTCGCGCAAGGCGGCGGCCAGCGGACCATCGTCATGCGGCTCGATCTTGCCGCCGGGAAGCGAGATCTGTCCGGCATGCGAGGGCAGATGGTCCGTGCGCTGGGTCAGGATGATGCTCGCGCCCTTGGCCCGTTCGATCACCGCAATCAGCACCGCCGCATCGCGCGGCGGCCGCGTGGCGAAGGCGAAAGGCCCCATTTCGGGATTGAGAACATGGTCTCCGACCTCACCGCGCGCTGCGAGATCGATTCTCTCCTTCGCATGCAGCGTGAAGGCTTCGGCGGACCCAAGATAGTCCCGGTCCTGTGCATCGGCTGCACAACTCACGGCGCATCCTCGCCGTCGGGCGCGGCGACCTCTTCGGGAACCGGAAAGAAAACGCCGCCGCTCCAGACACCCAGGCGTTCGGCGTTTTCGGGATCTTCCTCCAGCATCTCCGCGAACTGGTGCAACAAGGGCCGCGAGAACAGCGCCTCCAGTCCGCGCCGCACGGTGACGTAGGGCTTCAGCCCGCCGGTCTCCGCTTCTGCCGAAAAGCGCAAGGGATGGTCGGCATCGACCCGCACCACATCGCCGACATTGGTGCGAAGTGTCATCACACGGTCGCGGCCCTCGCCCTCGGCAAACAGTTCGACGGCGAGAAACGGCGCGTCGTCGACGGTGATTCCGATCCGCTCGACCGGGGTCACGAGATAGTGACGACCGTCGTCGTCGCGGCGCAGCACGGAGGCGAACAGACGCACGAGACGCTCGCGCCCGATCGGCGAGCCGAGATAATGCCATTGCCCGTCGGCGGAGATCCGAATGTCGATTTCCCCGCAATAGGGCGGATTCCAGCGTTCCACCGGCGGAATCCCGCGTCCGTCTCCGGCGCGCGCGACGAGATCCGCAAGCCCCTCGGGAATTGCATCCGGCCCGTCCGGGCGAATGTCGTCCGTCGCTTTTTGCGTCAATCCAGTTGTCCCCGCCATGATTTGGCCCATACCCTGTTTTGACATGGATGAATACGGTCGGCCATTCCCATAAGGAGGTGGGGCGGCCCGCCGTCAACGCAAGAGGGTGCGTCGGGATGCCCTGCCACCGGCTTACGGCGCGGGCAGGAGGCTGTCAAACGGACCCGGGCGCTACGGATGGGCCGGACGGGTCGACACGGATCCGAATGCGCGTGCGACAAGAGACGCGGGACGGCCCATACTGGGCACAGCATCAGGAAGGACGCAGCGGACATGAGTGCCATCACGCAACCGGATATCGACCCGGAGGAGATTGCCCGCGACACCGAGGCCGCCATGGAGAAGATCTCCGCAGCGCGGCGCGAAATCGCGCGGATCATCTTCGGCCAGGAAAGCGTCGTCGAACGCGCGCTCGTGACGCTCCTGTCCGGCGGACACGGCCTGCTTGTCGGCGTTCCGGGCCTCGCCAAGACCAAACTGGTGGAAACGCTCGGCACCGTTTTGGGACTCGACGCGCGGCGCATCCAGTTCACCCCCGACCTGATGCCCTCCGACATTCTCGGCGCCGAGGTGATGGACCAGGCCCCCGACGGCAGCCGCGAGTTCCGTTTCATCAAGGGGCCGGTGTTTTCCCAGCTTCTCATGGCCGACGAGATCAACCGCGCCAGCCCGCGCACCCAGTCCGCGCTGCTGCAGGCGATGCAGGAGTATCATGTGACGATCGCCGGGCAGCCCTACGACCTGCCGCGACCGTTCCATGTGCTGGCCACGCAAAACCCGCTGGAGCAGGAAGGCACCTACCCGCTGCCCGAGGCTCAGCTCGACCGCTTCCTGATGCAGATCGACGTCCATTATCCCGACCGCGACGCGGAACGCCGCATCCTGATGGAAACGACCGGTGCGCATGACGCGGATGCCGAGGCCGTGATGGACGGCGACGCCCTGATTGGTTGCCAACAGCTCGTCCGGCGCATGCCGGTCGGCGAAAGCGTCGTCGAGGCCATTCTTGAGCTGGTGCGCTCGGCGCGCCCCGGGGAAACCGACGACGACCTTGCCGGTCTGATCGCATGGGGTCCGGGCCCGCGGGCCAGCCAGGCGCTGATGCTCACCGTGCGCGCCCGCGCCCTGGTCGACGGGCGCCTCGCGCCGTCGGTCGACGACGTGCTCGCGCTCGCCGAGCCGGTTCTCCAGCACCGCATGGCGCTGACCTTTGCCGCACGTGCCGACGGTCACACCATTCGCAGCCTGATCGGGCGCGTCAAAAGCCGGATCGGGTAACCGCCGATGGAGGGCTTCCCGCGCTTCGCAACGAGCCGTTCCGCCGCCCGTGAGAACCCGGAGGGCGACGCCTGGCCGAAGGTGGTCGCGCGGGCGCGCTCGCTCGCCGACGCGCTGCCCGACCTGCTCGTCGAGGCACGTCAGGTGGCGATGACGGTCAACGCCGGCTGGCACGGCCGCCGGCGTGCAGGCTCCGGCGAGAATTTCTGGCAGTTCCGCCCGTTCGCGGCGGGGGAACCCGTGAAGCGCATCGACTGGCGCCGCTCGGCGCGCGACGATCATCTTTATGTCCGCGAACGCGAATGGGAAGCCGCGCACACGGTCTGGCTCTGGGCGGACCTGTCTTCCTCCATGGCGTTTCGCTCGCATCTGGCGCAGACGACCAAACGCGACCGGGCGCTCGTGCTGTTGCTGGCGCTCGCCGATCTTCTGGCGGAGACCGGCGAACGCGTCGGCCTGCCCGGCCTGCGCCGTCCGGTCTCGGATCGGCACGCGGCGGAGCGGATCGCCTCCGCCCTCGCCCACGTCAAGGATCCCGTCAGCCTGCCCGACGCCCACGAAATCCGGCGGTTCTCGGATGTCGTCCTGATCGGCGACCTGCTCGATCCGCTGGAGGAGACACTGGCCTGGATGAACACCGTCGCGGCGACGGGCGCGCGCGCGCATGTCGTGATGCTGCTCGATCCGGCCGAGGAAACCTTCCCCTTCTCGGGGCGCACCGAGTTTCATGATCCCGAAAGCGGCTTCCGGCTGACCAGCGGCAAGGCGGAAGACTGGCGCGCCGCCTATACCGCCCGGCTCAACGCCCACCGCGAGGCCCTGCGCGACGTCGCCCGCAAGGCCGGCTGGACGTTTCTCGTCCACCACACCGACCGTCCGGCAGCCGAACCGATGCTCGTGCTGCACAGCCGGTTGAGCGGTCACCTGATGCAGGACGGCACGGGAGACGGCGCATGATCTCCTTCCTGCCGCTCGGTTTCACCGCACCGCTGGCACTTGCCGCCCTTCTGCTTCTGCCGGCGATCTGGTGGCTCCTGCGGCTCATTCCGCCGCGGCCGCGCCAGGTCGCCTTTCCGCCGGCGCGGCTTCTGGCCGACATCGACAAGCGCGAGGAAACCCCGGACAAGAGCCCGCTGTGGCTGACCCTGCTCCGGCTCGCCCTCGCAGCCGCCCTCATCATCGCCCTTGCCGGCCCGATCTGGCGCCCGCTCGCCGATGCCCCTGCCGGCGACGGGCCACTGTGGCTTGTCGTCGACAACGGCTGGGCCTCGGCCGCCGATTGGGAAACCCAGCGCGGCATGGCCGAACGCATTCTGGAAACGGCGGCGGAACAGGCGCGTCCCGTGTTGCTGGCGGCCACCGCCGAAGGTCCGGACCAGCCGCTCGTTCCGCAATCGGCACGGGTTGCACTGGACAGGCTGCGGGCCCTCGAACCACGGTCCTGGCCAACGGCCCGCGGTGAGCTCACGCTCGGCCTGCGCAAGGCGGGTGCCGCCCAAGCTCCGGGTGCCGTGATCTGGTTGTCGACCGACAGTGCCGGCGCCACCGATCCGCGCTTCGTGGAAGACCTTGGAGCGATTGCAGGCAGCGCCGCGCTTACCATCTACGCCGGCCTGCCAAGACCGACGGTTCTGGCGGCCGCGCAAAACGACATCGACGCGCTGACCGCAAATCTCGTGCGCCCCGCCGGAACGAATGCGCCCGCAAGCGTGCGCGCCCTCGACCGCAAGGGGCTGGTGATCGGCGAATCGCAGGCGACCTTCGACGAAGACGGCACGACCGGCTCCGTGCGGTTCGACCTGCCGGTCGAGTTGCGCAACGATATCGCACGGCTCGAGGTGAGCGGAGAGGCCAGTGCCGCCGGCGTCCAACTGCTCGATGACCGCTCGCAGCGCCGCACCGTCGGGCTGGTTTCGGGCGCGTCGGTCGACCAGGCGCAGCCGCTGCTGTCGCCGCTCTACTATCTCGATCGCGCGCTCTCCCCCTTTACCGAGCTGCGCCGTCCGCGCGCCGACAATCTCGACGAGGCCGTGCCGGTGCTGATCGACGAGGGTGTGTCCGTCCTGATCATGGCCGACGTCGGCCGCCTGCGCGATCCGGTGCGTGACGAGGTCGCCCGGTGGGTGGACCAGGGCGGCGTGCTGGTCCGCTTCGCTGGTCCTCGCCTCGCGGGCGGAACCGACGACCTCATTCCAACTCCCTTGCGCGCCGGCGACCGGGCGCTTGGCGGCAGCCTGTCCTGGGACGACCCGCAGCCGCTTGCGGACTTTGCGGCGCAATCGCCCTTCGCCGGCCTCGAGGTTCCAAACGACGTGACGGTCAACCGCCAGGTTCTCGCCGAACCGGGACCGGAGCTGTCAGAGCACAGCTGGGCGCTGCTTGCCGACGGCACACCGCTGGTGACGGCCTCCGAGCGGGGACGGGGACGCATCATCCTGTTCCATGTGTCCGCCGATACCGCCTGGTCCAATCTGCCACTGTCCGGCACGTTCGTGGAAATGCTGCGGCGGATCGTTTCGCTTTCCGGAACCGGATCGCCGACGCAGGACGCCGGAACGGGCGCGACACAGACGACCCGCTCCTCGGGCGAACCGGCATCGGTGCTGCCGCCCGTGCGCGTGTTGAACGGCTTCGGCCGGCTCGGGCCGCCGCCGGCCTCCGCCGTCCCGATGGATCCGGCCCGCGAGACCGCTGCCAGCCGTCGCCATCCGCCGGGCCTTTACGGTCACGACGATGCCCTGCGCGCCGTCAACCTGTTTTCAAGCACCGACGAGGTGAGAGCGCTCGACATCGAGGCCCTGCGCGACACGGCCGAGATTACCGGTTATCCAACCGCCACCGCACACGATCTCCGGCCCGTGTTCTTCGTCCTCGCCCTTCTGCTGCTGTTTGCCGATGCGCTTGCATTGATCTGGCTGCGCGGCGACCGGCGGCTCCTGCGCGGACGTCTTGCGACCTCGGCCGGCGCGGCCCTGCTGGCGCTCGGCCTTGCGGCTCTGCCTGGCGAGCGAGCGGTTGCGCAGGAAACCTCCGCCGACCTGATGGCGCTGGAAGCCTCGCTCGACACGCGCCTGGCCTATGTCGTGACCGGCGATGCCCGGCGTGACGAGACCAGTCGTCAGGGGCTCTACGGGCTGACCCGTTTCCTGGCCAGTCGCACCGCACTGGAACCCGAAGCCCCGGTCGGCGTCGATATCGCCAGCGACGAACTGGCCTTCTTCCCGCTGCTTTACTGGCCGATTTCCGAAGACACCGCCCGGCCCTCGCCCGAGGCTCTCGCGCGCATCGACACCTACATGCGCAACGGCGGCACCATTCTTTTCGACACGGCCGACCAGCTCTCCTCGGGGATTTCCGGTCTCGGCACGTCGTCATCCGTCCTGCGGCTGCGCGCCGTCCTCGACGGTCTGGACATTCCGCCGCTCGAACCGGTGCCCGCCGATCACGTACTGACCAAGGCGTTCTACCTGCTCGACACCTTCCCGGGCCGCTATGCGGGCGGCCCCTTGTGGGTGGAGGCCAGCGAACGCGACACCGGCGGCATTTCCGGCCGCCCCGTGCGGGCCGGCGACGGCGTCTCGCCCGTGCTGATCACCGGCAACGACTTCGCCGCCGCCTGGGCCATCGACGAAGGCGGCACCTATCTCTATCCCACGGTTCCGCCCGACCAGGCGCAACGCGACTACGCGTTTCGCTCAGGCGTCAACATCGTCATGTATGCGCTGACCGGCAACTACAAGGCGGATCAGGTCCACATCCCCGCCCTGCTTGAACGTCTCGGACAATAGGAGCGCCGCCTTTGATCTGGTCCCTGTCCTTCGATCCTCTGGTGCCGACGTGGGCACTCGCCCTTGCCGCTGCCGCGGCCGTGTTGCTGGCGGCCTCTGCCGCCGCCACGCGGCTGCCCGCCTGGCCCTTGCGCGCGCTCGCCGTGGCGGCCCTTGTGTTCGCGCTTGCCGGACCGGCGGTCGAGCGCGAGGACCGGGAGCCTCTGACCAGCGTCGTGTCCGTGATCGTCGATGAAAGCCAGAGCCAACGTCTCGACGGACGCGACACGACAACGGCGGACGCCCTTGAGGCGCTGGAAACCCGGATCTCCGCCCTTCCCGGCTATGAGATCCGCGTCACCCGCGCCGCACGCGGCGAAGGCGCCGCCGCCGACGGCACCGCGCTGTTCTCCGCCCTTGCCGACAGCCTGTCAGACGTTCCGCCCGAACGCATCGGCGGCGCGGTGATGATCACCGACGGCCAGGTGCATGATATTCCCGAGACGGCGGCGGACCTCGGCTTTCAGGCTCCGCTTCACGCCCTGATCACGGGCCGTGAGAACGAAGTGGACCGCCGGCTGGCGATTGCCCGCGCGCCGAAATTCGCGCTGGTCGGCTCCGAGCAGGTCGTCACCCTTCAGTTGCAGGACCGGGGTCCGGCCCCCACGGGCGAGCGGGTGCGCATCATCGTGCGTCGCGACGGGGAAATCGTCTCCGAACACCGCGCCCTGCCCGGCGCCACCGTCGACATCCCGGTCGAGGTTGCCCATGGCGGCGACAACATCTTCGAGTTCACCGCCGATCCGCTTGATGGCGAACTGACCGATCTCAACAACCGCGTCGTGCTGACAGTCGAGGGCATCCGCGAGAACCTGCGCGTTCTCCTCGTCTCCGGCAGCCCGCATGCGGGCGAACGCACCTGGCGCAACCTGCTGAAATCGGACGCCTCCGTGGATCTGGTGCATTTCACCATCCTGCGTCCGCCCAACAAGCAGGACGGCACCCCGATCAACGAACTGTCCTTGATCGCCTTTCCGACCCGCGAGCTGTTTTCCGTCAAGATCGACGAGTTCGACCTGATCATCTTCGACCGCTACGTGCGGCGCGGCGTGCTGCCGCTGCTCTATTTCGACAACATCGCGCGCTATGTGCGCGACGGCGGTGCGGTGCTGGTGGCAAGCGGACCCGACTATGCCGACGGCGGCAGCATCTACCGAACGCCGCTCTCTCCGGTGCTTCCCGCCGAACCGACGGGCGTCGTCTATGAAGAGCCCTTCCGGGCCGGCATATCGGACACCGGCACGCGCCACCCCGTCACCCGCGACCTGCCGGGCAGCACGGCGACACCGCCGGACTGGAGCCGCTGGTTCCGTCTCGTCGAGGCGAATGTCGCCAACGGCGAAACGCTGATGAACGGGGCGAACGACAAGCCACTGCTCGTGCTGGGGCGTGAAGGCGAGGGTCGCGTCGCCGTCCTCCTGTCGGACCATGTCTGGCTGTGGGCGCGCGGCTATGAAGGCGGCGGACCGCATGTCGCGCTGCTGCGCCGTCTCGCGCATTGGCTGATGAAGGAACCCGATCTCGAGGAAGAAGCCCTTCGGCTGACCTCGCGCGGACCGGAGGTGGTGGCCGAACGCCAAACGATCGGCGAGAGCGTCGGCGATCTCGTTCTCACCCTGCCCGGCGGCGAAACCCGCACGCTGACGCCAACCGAGGTCGAGCCGGGATTGTGGCGCGCGAACACGCCTGCCCCGGACCTTGGTCTCTATACGGTCGACGACGGCACCCGGAAGGCTCTGGTGCACGTCGGCCCGCCGAACCCCCGCGAGTTCACCGATGTCTTGTCGACCACCCGGACCCTCGCGGGCCTGAGCGCCGAAACCGGTGGCTCGACGCGCCGCATTGCCGATGCCGGCGGTGAGATGCTGATGCCGCGCGTCGTGCCGCTGCGCCGTGCCTCCGCCTTTGCCGGCGACGGCTGGATCGGCCTGCGCTCGACCAGCGCCAGCGTTTTGAAGGGCGTCGACCGCTATCCGCTGTTCCAGGGGCTGCTCGGCCTTGCGCTGCTGCTCGGCGCGGTGTCGCTGCTGTGGTATCGCGAGGGCCGCTGACGCCTTGCGTAAATCAGACGACCCGCGCGCGTCCACCGCGTACGGGGCCTGTCGGAAAGGCCGTGTCCGGCCGCAAGTTGGCGAGCAGCACGCGTGACGGATCGGCCGGACCGGGCAGCGCGATGCTGCCCGGAGGCACCGGCGCAAAGCCGAGCGGCCCGTAATAGGGCGCATCGCCAACCAACAGCACCGAGCTCTCGCCCAGCGCCTGCGCGGTCTTGATGACATGCGCGACCAAGAGCCGTCCAAGCCCCCTGTTCTTGAAGGCCGGCGCCACCGTCAGCGGTCCAAGCAAAAGAGAGGGCTCGCGGCCGATCGTGATCGGGGTGAGCCAGACGGACCCGGCCAGCGCATCGCCGCTCAAGCCGACGAAGCTCAACCGCGGATCGTGGGGCACGCCCTCGCGCAGGCGAAACGCGGTGCGCGCGAACCTCCCCGGGCCAAAGGCTTCGGCCTGAAGAGCCTCGATTTCGGGGAGGTCGTCGGACGTTTCCGTCCGAATGAGCCAGGACGATGCAAGCATGATACGGATCCACAGCGCAGGAAGAACGAAGGAAATGCTGCGGGACGTTCGGATCCGCCGGAAATCTGCATCAAGAGTGCAGACTGTGGATCGTCAGCGCATGCGCAGCGGGACGCGCGAGGTCGAGCCTCGTCGTTCGTCTCTTCGTCGCTGCCGCTCGATCCGGGTCATCGGTTTCCGTCTTGCTCTTGAAGGCGCGCTGCCGACAGGCGCCTGCACGAACGGGTGGTTAGCATGTGATCTTTGCCTCGTAAAGCGTAAGATCGGCATCCGCAGCGGTGTTCACGCAGGGCGAACGCACCTTTCAGCCCATTGAAGACCCACATCTTCCGCCCAATTGGGACAAGAGCATCGCGAAACAAGAAGGATCTCGTCATGGGCCGCCTCGTGGAAGGTGTCTGGAACACCGACTGGTACGACACGAAATCGACGGGCGGGCGCTTCGTGCGCAACAGCGCCGCGTTCCGCAACTGGGTCACACCCGACGGCAGTGCCGGTCCGAGCGGGGATGGCGGCTTCGCGGCGGAGGCCGGGCGTTACCATCTGATGGTTTCCTATGCCTGTCCCTGGGCCCATCGCACGTTGATCCTGCGCAAACTGAAAGGTCTTGAGGACAAGATCTCCCTCAACGCCGTCGAGCCGCTGATGCTCGACGATGGCTGGACCTTTGCAAAGCCCGATCCGGTCACGGGCGCCGAGACGGCGTGGCAGGTCTATGTGAAGGCCGATCCCGTCTACACCGGGCGCGCCACCGTCCCCATTCTCTGGGACAAGAAGACCGAGACGATCGTGTCGAACGAATCCGCCGAAATTCTCAGGATGTTCAATTCCGCGTTCAATGGTCTTGAGGGTGTGGACGCCGCGCTCGATGTCTCTCCCGAGCCGTTGCACGAGGAAATCGAGGCCGTCAACGCACGTGTCTACGACACG
The DNA here is from genome assembly GCF_900105595.1 of Stappia sp. ES.058. GTDB lineage: Bacteria > Pseudomonadota > Alphaproteobacteria > Rhizobiales > Stappiaceae > Stappia. The sequence goes on from NZ_LT629784.1 coordinate 2,974,765, forward strand.
GTGAACAACGGCGTCTACAAGTCAGGCTTTGCGACAACCCAGGAGGCCTACGAGGAGGCTGTGACCACGCTGTTTGAATCGCTCGACTGGCTGGAAGAGCGCCTTGGCCGGCAGCGCTATCTCGTTGGCGATAAACTTACGGAAGCCGACTGGCGGCTGTTCACGACGCTTGTGCGCTTTGACCCCGTCTATGTCGGACACTTCAAGTGCAACATTCGCCGGATCGCCGACTATCCCAATCTTTTCAACTATCTCAAAGAGCTCTACCAGTACCCGGGCGTTTCGGACACATGCGACTTCACGACGATCAAGACGCACTATTACGGGTCGCACGACATGGTCAATCCGACGGGGATCATCCCGGTGGGGCCAGCCATGGACCTCTCGGCGCCGCATGACCGCGACCGGTTGAAGGTCGCGGCCTGAGGCTCACCATACGGGGTCTGTCGGCGCCACTCCGACGATCTCCGCGATCCGGCGACGGGTCGCCGGCGTGGTGTCCGGCGGCAGGTCGGCAATCGGAAAGAAACCCGACTCGCGGATCTCCACGCCTGATGGAGGCGTGTCCGCGAGCCGGACATCGTCAAGACAAAACAGCGCCACGTGATCGCGTGGCGAAATGCGCACATTAAGGTACATCGCGAAAAGCCGGGGCGGCGAAAGCGCCTGCGCCCCGGTTTCCTCGTGGAGTTCGCGAACAGCGGCTTGCGCAAGCGTTTCGCCGGGATCGACCGCGCCGCCCGGCAGATACCATCCGGGCATGTAGCTGTGACGAACCAGCAGGACACATCCATCGTCACTGCGCACGGCAATGCGCACACCAAGCGACATCGACCCGCGCAGGCGGTTGGCGGCCAGGGTGAGGCGTCGCATGAGACGCATCGGGAGTGGAATTGGCGACGTCACGTCTCTCTCCATGAACGGATTGCGCGGGGCACCGTCGCAGCATTGCGAATATACAGACATTGTTAACTCACCATGCGTGCGTCGCATGGGTGCACTGCGATCTTGTCGCTTGTGAAAGCTTTCGGTTTCAACGATTTTCGCACTGCAGGCGAAGGGGTGCCCCGACGGATCGGAACAACGGCTTTCCCCAATCTGCATTCTCAAGGAGAGAAACATGTTCTCGGCGTTCTTTCGCAGCCGCGCTCGTCGTCGTTATGCTTGGCGTCCGGCCGTAGACCTGACCAACCCGCGCATCGCCGCGGTGTTGACGACCTTCAGCGGCAACTGAGCCGCAGTCGACCCCCGCCGTCCGCACCTCTTGCGGATCGGGATCATCGGCGAGCACGCGCAAAGCGCCCGGACCCGTCCGCGGCGCTTTTTGCTTGACCGCAGCCGCACTTCCTTTTGATGTGGCAGCATGTTTCGTCTCGCACACCTGTCCGACCCTCATCTCGGCCCCATGCCGGATACCCGCATCCGCGACCTCTTGTCGAAACGCGTGATCGGCTACGTCAACTGGCACCGCAGCCGTGCACGGTCGATGACCGCCACCTGGCTCGACGGGCTTGTGGAGGACATCCACGCCACCGCGCCAGACCACATCGCCGTGACCGGCGACCTGGTCAACATCGCGCTCGATCTGGAGATCTCGGCTGCACGCGCATGGATGGACGCGCTCGCGCCCCCGCATCTCGCCTCCCTCGTTCCCGGAAATCATGACGCCTATGTGCCGGGTGCGCTGCGCCGCGCGATAAAAGCCTGGGCCCCCTACATGACCGGCGACGACGCCCCTGACGTCGCTTTTCCCTACGTGCGCCGGCGCGGTCCGCTGGCCCTCATCGGTGTTTCCAGTGCAAGGGCGAGCGGACCCTGGTTTGCCACCGGACGCGTTGGCAGCCGGCAGGCGAAGGCGTTGCGCACGCAGCTCCAGCAGCTTGGCGCGGAAGGGGCATTTCGCGTGCTGATGATCCACCATCCGCCGCACCGGGGCGCGACCGCCTGGAACAAGCGGCTCACCGACGCCTCGCATGTGCGCGCCGCAATCAAGCGCGCCGGCTGCGAACTCGTGCTTCACGGGCATACCCATCTGGCGACGCGTATGGAGATCGACAGCCCGAACGGTCCGGTGCCTGTGATCGGCGTGCCTTCTGCTTCCAATTCACCCGGCCACAAGCGCCCGGCGGCACGCTACAATCTGTTTTCGATTTCCGGATCGCCCGGACAGTGGCACTGCGAGATGGAAGAACGCGGCTATCCGGCAAGCGCGTCAAGTGACGCAGCGACGGTCGAACACCTCGCCAGCCGGCATCTGGCCATTCCGGGTTAAAACCGTCGATGAACGAACAGACAACGTCGGCGCGATCAGCTCAACGGATTGGCGAACCAGGCATAGCCGACAAGGCCGACGGCCCCGACGAGCAGGCCGATGGCAAAGGCCGCGAACGGGGCCCACAGCCCGCGCACACTGGGCACAGGCGCCTTGGCGGGCGCTCCATGATCGCTGTCGTGCGACGTGTCTGCACGCGGAGCTTCCCTCAGCCGGTTTGTCAACCAGTCGCCTTCCACGGCGCGCTCGCGTTCAAGCACGCGTTCGGCAATATACTCGGTGATGCAATCCGCCATGTCCTCAAGCTCGGGCGTCTCGAGAATCACCGTGCGGCCGATTCGCGTGTCCTTGATGAAGCGATAGACGCGCTTGTCGCGGCCCATCGCGACATGGCTGGTGATGTCGATCCACAGCCGCGGCAGGTTGCCGGCAACGATCTGGAAGGAGAACTGGTCGTCGTCCTCGGGCACTTCCTTGAAGACGTCCTGAAGCTCTTCCGACAGCAACTCCAGCCGGGCACGCTCGGATTCCTTCAGTTCTACAACCACATCCGTGCGTTCCACCTCAGCAAGCTTCACCTTGCGGATGGCATCGCGAAGACTGCGCACCTTGGCGTGCGGAACGACATTGTCGCGGGATCTGCTCATGCGGCACCCTGTCTTGAGGCATGGGCTGCGGGACGGCCCCTGCGTTCACCCGGTAAACGAACTCTTAACGAAGATGCTTACCACACTCATTCTGCAATCGCAGCAACCCGACCCGGCGTTAAGAGATTCATCCACGATCAAAGTCGGTTTTATGGTTAACAAGGATTAGGACTTATTCATGGCAAAGCAATCAAGCAGCGACCGCGTTGTGGAGGCGGCCCGCAAAGCCGGCCTCGACATCGAGATCGTTCAGATGCCGGCCTCGACGCGCACCGCGGAGGAAGCCGCGGCGGCCTGTGGCTGCTGCGTGGCTGAAATCGTCAAGTCCCTCGTCTACCTGGGCGCAGAGAGCGACGCGGTGGTGCTGCTGCTCGTCAGCGGCGTGAACCGGGTGGATGAGGCGGCCGTCGGAAATCATCTCGGCGAAGCGCTCACGCGCCCCAACGGCCGCACCGTGCGCGAACGCACCGGATTTGCCATCGGCGGCGTCGCGCCGCTTGGACATATCGGCGAGGTGCGCGTCTTCATCGACGAGGACCTGGCGCAATACACCACCGTCTGGGCGGCGGGCGGCGCGCCGAACAGCGTGTTTCAAACCACCGTGCAGGATCTTTGCAAGGCGACCGGCGGAACCTGGCTGAAGATGACGGGCTGAACGAACGGCCCGACCGGCAACACGCCCTATCCTTCGATCAGGGGAACACGCGGCGCGACGTCGCGTGGAAGCAGGCCGGTCAGGCGCGGATCGTCCTCGATCTCGATGGCCCGCTTGTAGGGCGTGAACCCGCTGGACATGTAGAAGCCCAGCGCCTGCGGGCTGTCGGCCGTGCATGTGTGCACCCAGAAACGTGTCGTGCCGGCTCGCCCCCAGGCCGTGTCGATGGCCTGGTTCATCAGCCAGCGTCCCGCGCCGCCGCCAATCGCCTCGGGCACCAGCCCGAAATAGGCAAGTTCAACGTCGCTCGGATGAGAGAAATCGAGTTCCAGCAGGCCGACCGCATCGCCAGCTTCGTTGCGGCAATAGTGCAGCCCATGCCCGGGCGCCGTGAGAAGACGGACAAGGGCTTCGTCGTCCGCCGCAAGGCGGCCGAACCACAGCCAGTCGTCGCCGATGCGCCGGAACAGCCGCCGGTACTGCGCCGGATCGGGTCGCTCGATCCGCTCGAGCCGGAGATCCGGGCGCTCCACAAACCGCGTCGGCGGGCGCGCGTGCATCTCGAGATAGGTGACGACATTGGCGATCTTGCCGGCAGGCAGATCGGTACATCCGGAGAGGTCGACGGACAATGAGGGCATGGGTCTCACGCAAAATGACGCTCGAAGGGTGGCCCTGTTGTAGTTCTTTCCGTGGTGGGAGAGCCATTTTTTTAGGGGGTGTCCACAAACTGTGTTGGTCGGCTATGCGGACTTTGCAGACATTGACGTATAGGGAGCGCGCGGACATTCTGGCGTCTCACCAAAATGAGCGAGGGAACATGCCGCGCAGAGCACTCTTTCCGGCAGGAGCACGGACAACGACCGACCAGATCAAGCTTTCGCCAGGGATCATTTCCGGTAACCATGTCTTTGTGACTGGTATGACTGGAAGCGGCCCGGACGGCACCATGCCGGAGGATCTGGAAGAACAGTTTCGACAAGCTTTTGAAAAGATTGACGCAGTTCTTCGGGAGGCCGGACTGGACTTCGGCTCGATTGTCGAGATGACAACGTACCATGTCGGTCTGCGAGCTCATTTCGATACGTTCTGTAAAGTCCATTCCAATTATGTCTCGGAACCCTTCCCCGCATGGACAGCGGTTGAGGTCGCAGGTTTGCGCAGAGAGGGTGCGGTCGTAGAGATTAAGGTGGTGGCGGCCATCGAGCTAAGCAGACCTGATGGACAGATTGGGCTCGAAGCGGACATCTGACCACAGCAACAGCAAACTTATGAGGCAAGAATAATTTCTGCCGGTTGCATCCCTTCCATCCGGACTTCCAGTCACCGGGTGTAGCCGTTCAGGTTCTTCGTCGCGGGCCCACAGAAGGGCTTGATGAACCTGCCGTAGCGGGCGCGCAGCGAGTTCACATTCTGGATATGATAGCAGCCCGCCACGACCCGTGTGCCGGGCTTACTTCCGACGACGAAGTGCTCAAGGCAGCGTGCCGCCGCAAGGGTCCTGTAGCCGTTTCCTCCGTCCGAGCAGAGCACGGCATCGCCTGGCACCAAGGGGTTCATCGCGCGTTCCACCGTCGCGCCCTTGCGGTTCGGCAGTCTGCGGAAGAGCCCTGCACCGCCGCGGTCGGCTACCGTGAGAATGGGCAGCTGCCACCTTTTGGCGGAGGCAAACACTGCAAATGATCGAGATCAGCATTCTTTTGGCTGCAGGCTTGATGACATCATCATTTCTGGGCGTGTCGGCCGTGCAGGCCGAAGCATCCAAAAAAATGTCGACGGACATTCCGGGCAAAAGCTGGTGGCTGGCTCCGCGCATCAACAGTCCGGAATAAGCCTCGATCGATCAAAGCTGGAAACCGGATGTGATCGAACTGGTAAAGCAAGACTTTCCGTGCAACCCGAAGCCGGGAGTCTCGACACAGTGCGGAATATCGACCATAAAAAGGCGAACAGAAACAAGCGTCCCGCACGTTTGCAATCAGCTTCCGGTGCACGACGCAATGACGATCAGATGTCGAGACACAAAGGGACAGGATTATGCGGCACTCAACAGGACGGCTCCATGCCAGCTTCGGCATCTTGGCCCTGGCAACCGCAAGTCTTGCACCTCAGTGTGCGCTGGCGGCAGACGACGCGGAACTGGCAAAGCAACTGGCCAATCCGATTGGATCTCTGATCAGCGTTCCTTTTCAGTTCAACTACGATCAGGGCCAGGGACCCACCAATGGCCAGAAGCTCATGATGAACGTTCAGCCCGTCATCCCCTTCGCATTGAGTGAGGAGTGGACCCTCATTACCCGGACGATTGTGCCGGTCGCCTGGCAGAATGACATTGCAGGGAATTCGGGGACTCAGTTCGGCTTGGGAGACACGCTCGCAAGCGCCTGGCTGTCTCCAAAATCAACTGAAACATCAATCGGTGCTCTGACCTGGGGCATTGGCCCGTCTGCAACCTTTGCAACCAGCACGGATCGGCGACTTGGCTCCGGGACGTGGGGCCTTGGGCCGACGGCGATCGCCTTGGTTCAAAACAAGGTAGGCTCGGGGACAATGACCTTGGGCGCACTCGTCAACCAACAATGGGGCGTCGCCAAAACGAGGTCGAATCAACCCGACCTCAACAACACATTGCTTCAGCCATTTCTGGCTTATACGACCGATACCGCCTGGACGTATTCCCTCAACACGGAATCGTCCTACAATTGGACGTCGAGCGAATGGGCAGTGCCGATCAACCTATCGGTCTCAAAACTGGTTTCCCTTGGAAGCCAGAAAGCGCAGATCGAGGCGGGCGTCGGCTATTGGGCAGTCAGTCCAACGAATGGTCCCACAGGCATCAGGGGGCGCCTGGCGGTAACTTTCCTGTTTCCGGAATAGGCTCTCATTTCAGCAGTCCATAGGTCCCCGCCTCCACCTTGCAATCAGAGTTGGACGGGATCGTCGGACTTCGTGACCGGACCAATTTCGCCGACAAGGCTTTCGTCAGCTGTTGCGCAGACATCGGAATCGGGCGAAGCGACGTGACCTGGCGGACACTCGGGGCATCGGGATGCCACTTTGACGAGGTTGATGCCGTTGTGCGGTGGCGCTATCCCGACCGGACCTTTTCCAACACGGCCAAGCTCGATGATCCGACCGTCAATGGCCCCTTCGTCGGCGTCAAGAGGCGCTTTTGATGCGCGCCCCTGGGTTGCACAGAGAACAATAAACCACCCGCCCCGGTAGCGATCAGATCTCGCGGATCATGCCGCCACCTTGCCATGCGGGCGATTGGCGCGCGCGTTCACTTCCGATAATCTCCGCAGTCAACCGGCCGTTCCTGTCGGCGGGTCGTTCCCTATTCTCGCGGAGTTTCCATGCGCCCCGTCGTCCTCGCCGCTCTGCAAATGGCCTGTTCGCCCGACCGCAATCAAAATCTCGACAGGACCGAACGGCTGATCCGCGATGCCGCACGCGAGGGCGCAAACATCGTCCTGCCGCAGGAGCTGTTCGAATTCCCCTATTTCTGCCAGAACGAGGCGCCCGACCTCTTGTTGCGCGCCGAACCGGCCGAGGGCCATCCTGCGATTGCCCGGGTTCAGGCGCTTGCCAGCGAGCTCGGCGTGGTCATTCCCGTCAGCTTCTACGAACGCGCGGGTCAGGCCCGGTTCAATTCCATCGCCATCATCGACGCCGACGGCGCGAACCTCGGCGTCTATCGCAAGAGCCATATCCCGCAAGGCTCCGGCTATCAGGAGAAGTATTATTTCTCCCCCGGCGACACCGGCTTTCGCGTCTTCGACACCAGCTTCGGGCGGATCGGCGTCGCGATCTGCTGGGACCAGTGGTTTCCCGAAACCGCGCGCGCGATGGCGCTGATGGGCGCGGAGATGCTGTTCTTCCCGACCGCCATCGGCTCGGAACTGCTCGATCCCGACTGGGATTCCGCTGCTCACTGGCAGCGCGTGATGCAGGGCCACGCCGGTGCCAACCTGATGCCGCTGGTCGCCGCCAACCGGATCGGCACGGAGCCGGGTCGCAGCGGCACGCAACTCACGTTCTACGGCTCGTCGTTCATCGCCGATGCGACCGGCGCGAAACTCGCGGAGGCCGACCGCACGTCGGAAACGGTGCTGACCGCCCGCTTCGATCTGGACGAGATCGCCGCGCTGCGCGCCGGCTGGGGCGTCTTCCGCGATCGCCGGCCGGAGCTCTACGGACCATTGATGACCCTCGACGGACGGGCGCCCGCGACATGACGCAACCGCTTGCCTCCACTCCGCGCTCCGACGGCTTTCGCATGCCCGGCGAATTCGAACCGCATTCCGGCTGCTGGATGATGTGGCCGGAACGGCCCGACAACTGGCGGCTGGATGCGCGACCGGCGCAGGAGGCCTTCGCCGCCGTCGCCGAGGCGATTCACCCCTCCGATCCGGTGACGATGGCCGTCTCTCCGGCGCAGGTTTCCAATGCCCGGGCACGGCTGTCGCCCGGCATTCGCGTCGTCGAGATCGCAAGCGACGATGCCTGGATGCGCGACACCGGCCCGACATTCCTCGTCGACGCTGCCGGAACCCGCCGGGCCGTCGACTGGCATTTCAACGCCTGGGGCGGCACCTTCAACGGCCTCTACGCGCCGTGGGACCGGGACGATGCCGTCGCCGCCCGCGTGGCGGGAATCGAGGGCGTAGAGCGCTACCGCGCGCCCTTCGTTCTGGAAGGCGGCGCGATCCATGTCGACGGCGACGGCACCGCCTTTACCACCGAGGAATGCCTGCTCAGCCCCGGCCGCAATCCAGGTCTTTCGAAGGCGGAGATCGAGGACCTTTTGAAGGACTACCTCGGGGTCGAGGCCGTGATCTGGATCCCGCGCGGCGCATACCAGGACGAGACCACCGGCCATGTCGACAATCTGCTGCATGTCTGCGCGCCAGGCCTCGTCGCGCTGAGCTGGACCGAGGATTGCGACGATCCGCAGTTTGACCGTTCGGCCGAGGCCCTTGCCGTGCTGGAGACGGTGCGCGATGCAAAGGGGCGCAAGCTCGAGATCGTGAAACTGCCGGCGCCCGGACCGCTCTTCATGAGCGAGGTCGAGGCGGCCGGTATCGAGACGGCGAAAACCGGCATGGCGCGCGGCGGCGGCCAGCGGCTGGCCGGCAGCTACGCGAATTTCTACATCGGCAACGACAGGGTCGTGTTTCCGCTGCTCGATCCGGTAACCGACGACGTCGCGCGCGACATTTTGGAGGGGTGTTTCCCGGGCCGCGAGATCATCGGCGTACCCGGGCGCGAGGTCCTGCTCGGCGGCGGCAACATCCACTGCATCACGCAGCAGGTACCGGCCTGACGGGTCGCGAAATCCCAAAACGCACGAAACGTTAAACCCGCATTAACCATGACGGGGCGAGGGTTGCAGGCGAACAACAGGAACGCATGAACACCCATGGCCGGTATCGGTTCTTCATTTGGCAAGGCACAGAAGTTTTCGTTCTACGAACGGAACAAGGCCTGGCGTGCCAAGCAGAGGGACCACAACGAGAAGTTCCTGAACCAGCAGGCCGTCGCCTCGAACGTCTTCGGCGTCAACGTCGGTGCAACCCAGGCCGCCACCGAACTCTTGTTTCAAAAGGTCGTGCAGCGGGTGCAGAACGAGGCCCAGTCGAAGATCGGCGAGCAGAACGACGCCATCGACACCGCCATCGAAAGCCTCGACGTCACCGTTTGAAGCACGGCCCGACAAGGCAGCCGCTCGAGTACAACGACACCGTCCGGCCTCGCGTCCGTCACAAGACACATCAACAAGATCCGACAGCCAGGCGTCAATCCGTCCGATTGTCGCTGGGAGCGCCTGCGATTCCGGCTGGACCGGGCGATGGGCGCGCGCCAATAATGCCGCGCAAGACTGCAGCCATGCCAGCAAGGGGCGACAGGTGAGGACCATCGGCTGATGAAATTTCAAGACTATCTGAACCTGCCATTCTGGCTCATGAACGTTGCCGGTACGGAAAAATCACTGCGCAAGAACCCGGTTCTTGGCAGCCCCTTCCTCAATCGGCTGGGCCTGCACCGGACCCGCGTGAAGCTTGCGGCGAAAATGGCGGCGACGCGACGCGCGCGGCTTGCCTCCAGCCTGTCGGAGACCGACCGCCGCTCCTTCGACGAGAACGGCTATTTCCTGACGCGGGACTTTCTGCCCACAGACGACTTCGAAGCCTTGCGAAAGGCGGCCTTCGAGCAGCGGTTTGCCGCCCGCGAAATGCGCCAGGGACCCACGGTGACCCGCATGGTGCCGTTGCCGCCCGCGCTGCTTGCGCGCCATCCCGCGATCGCGCGGGCGCTCAGAAATCCGCGTGCCCTCGCTCAGATCCGCTATGCCGCCTCGCAGGGCGGGGAGCCGATCGGCTTTTTCCAGACCGTCATCGGCGATCCCTCCAAGGCCGTGGACCCGCAGACCAACATCCACTCCGACACGTTTCACGCCACGTCGAAGGCCTGGCTTTTCCTTCAGGACGTGGGCGAGGACGACGGGCCGTTCTGCTTCGTGCCGGGGTCCCATCGGCTGACGCCGGAGCGGCTGGACTGGCAGCATGCGTGTTCCCTGTCGGCGGCTTCGGATCGCGACGGGCACCATGCCAGCGGCTCGTTCCGGGTGCGCCCGGAGGACCTGGCGGCTCTCGGCCTGCCCGCACCGGTGCGCATGGCCGTGCCAGCCAATACGCTGATCGTCGCCGACACCTTCGCGTTCCACGGACGCGCGCCGTCACTCAAGCCGACCCTGCGCTGCGAATTGCACTGGCACATGCGCCGCAATCCGTTTCGCCCCTGGACCGGGCTTGACCCCAAGTCCCTGCCGGGCATTCGCGGCCGCGAGCTGGAGCTTTTCATGGCGCTCTCGGATGCAAAAGAAACGTATCTGAAAAAACGCCATATCTGGCGCCCGGTCGGCGAAGTCGCGATCAACGCGCCGGCGCAGATCTGATCCCGGCTGTATTCCGCCCGTGGATTGAGCTGCCCCCGGAGCCTTGAGAGCGGACCCGTCACACCGTGCCGACGGTCTTGAGCCTTGTACGCGAATGCACCTCGTTCTGGCTCATCACGGTGGTGTGGGCGCGGAAGCGCTCGACGATGGAGCGCACGAAGGGCCGCGTCTGTGGCGAGGTCAGGAGCACCGGAACCTCGCCGGCCTGCGCCGCCTGCTCGAAGGCATCGCGCACCAGCCGCACGAATTCCTGCAGCTTGGACGGCGCCATGGCGAGCGAACGCTCGTCCCCCTCGCCGACGATGGATTCAATGAACGCCTGCTCCCATTGCGGCGACATGGCGATCAGCGGCAGATAGCCGCCCGGCGCCTGGTTGGAGGCTGAAATCTGGCGCGCCAGCCGGCTGCGCACGTGCTCGGCAATCGTCGCGGGATTGCGGGTGAAGCCGGTTGCCTCGGCAATGCCTTCCAGGATCGTGCCCAGATCGCGGACGGAAATGCGCTCGGCCAGCAGCGTCTGCAGCACGCGCTGGATGCCCGAAACGGTGATCTGGCCCGGAACGATATCCTCCACCAGCTTGGCCTGCTCGCCGGTGATCTCCTTGAGAAGCTTTTGCACATCGGCATAGGTCAGGAGTTCGGCGACATTGGCGCGGATCGTCTCGGTGAGATGGGTGGCGAGCACGGTCGCGGGATCGACCACCGTGTAGCCGCGCAACGCCGCGTCCTCGCGGTATTGCATCTCCACCCAGGTCGCCGGCAGTCCGAAGGTCGGCTCGGTCGTGTGCTGACCGGGAAGCTTGACCTGCCCGCCATGCGGATCCATGACCATGAAATGGCTTGGATAGAGCTGGCCTTCGCCGGCCGCCACTTCCTTGACCTTGATGACGTAGTCGTTGGCGCCGAGCTGGATGTTGTCGAGAATGCGCACCGGCGGCATGAGAATGCCAAGGTCCGAGGCGAGCTGTCGGCGCAGCGCCTTGATCTGCTCGGTCAACTGGTCGCTTTCCGCACCCTTCCCGTTGATCAGCGGCAGCAGCGCATAGCCAAGCTCGATGCGCAGCTCGTCCATCTTCAGCGCTTCCTCGATCGGCGCTTCCGCCGGTGGCGGCGGCGCGGTCGCGGCCACCTCGGCCGCCTCCACCTGTTTCGCGACCTCCTTGTGCGACTTGCCGGCCCGGTAGGCCAGATAACCGGACACGCCGGCGAGGCTGAGGAACGGCAGAATCGGAATACCCGGCAGCATGGCGAGCGTCACCATCACGAAGGACGACATGCCAAGCGCCTTGGGATAGCCGGAAAGCTGCCTGGCGAGCGCCTTGTCGGCGGAGCCGGAGACGCCCGCCTTGGACACCAGCAAGCCGGCCGCCGTGGAGACGATGAGCGCGGGGATCTGTGAGACGAGGCCGTCGCCGATGGTCAGCAGCGTGTAGGTGGTCGCGGCATCACCGAAGGAGAGATCCATCTGCGCGACGCCGATGATGATGCCGCCGATGATGTTGATGAAGGTGATCAACAGACCGGCGATCGCGTCGCCGCGGACGAATTTCGACGCGCCGTCCATGGCGCCGAAGAAGGTGCTTTCGTCCTCCAGCTCGCGGCGACGGGTGCGCGCCGTGGTTTCGTCGATGAGGCCCGCGCTCAGATCGGCGTCGATGGCCATCTGCTTGCCGGGCATGGCATCCAGGGTGAAGCGTGCAGCGACTTCCGCGATGCGACCCGAACCTTTGGTGATCACGACGAAGTTCACGATCACCAGGATCGAGAAGACGATGATGCCGATGATGAAATTGCCGCCCATCACGAAATGGCCGAAGGCCTCGATCACCTGTCCGGCAGCGTCCGTCCCCTCGTGTCCGTTGGCGAGGATCAGGCGCGTGGAGGCAAGGTTCAGCGCCAGCCGCAACATCGTCGCGATCAGGAGAACGGTGGGGAAGGACGAGAACTCAAGCGGCTTTTGAATGAACAGGCCGGTCATCAGGATCAGGACGGAAAAGATGATCGAGATGGCCAGGAACAGGTCGAGCATGAACGCCGGCATCGGCAGGATCAGCACGACCAGAATGATCATGACGCCGATCGCCAGCGCGAACTCGCCGCGGCGCAGCGCATCCCAGATCGAGGATACGTTCAGTCCGAATGCGGCAAGGTTCGCGCTGCCGCGCCCTGCGGCAGGCGCGCCCCCGGGCACTCCGGCGGGCACACCACCCGCGTCACCGCCCTCGCGCGCCGTCACATCGCTCATCGACCGCCCTCACTCACAGCACCGGCTCCCTGCCCGTAGAGTCTCACGCCACCGCGACGCGGGCTTCGCCGGGCCCGGGCACTGTCAGCCCTTCATCGGCATATTGATTCAGCTTGTTGCGCAAGGTCCGGATCGAAATTCCGAGAATCTTTGCTGCATGCGTGCGGTTGCCCAGACAATGGTCGAGCGTGTCGAGGATCAGGTCGCGCTCCACATCGGCCACGGTGCGCCCGACATAGCCGCGATTGACCGCATCCGCCGTGGCCGCCGCATCCGCAGCCAGGCGCGCATCGGCGGCCTGCCCGCCGGCGATCGGACTGCCGTCCGGCATGCGGATGGCTTCCAGGTCGATTTCCTCGCCGCTGGCAAGAAGCACGGCGCGATGCATCGTATTCTCCAGTTCGCGCACGTTGCCCGGCCATGGATTGGCGATCAGCGTGCGCCGCGCCTCCTCCGACAGCGGGCGCTGGCCGATGCCGTTCTCGCGCGAATAGCGCTCGACGAAGTGCCGGGCGAGTTCGAGAATGTCGCCCGGACGCGACCTGAGCGGCGGCAGCTTCAGGTTCACGACATTGAGCCGGTAGAGAAGATCCTCGCGGAAGGTGCCGGAGCGCACGGCTTCGGTCAGGTCGCGGTTGGAGGTCGCGATGATGCGGATATCGACGGGAACCGGCTTTGTTCCGCCCACCCGGTCGATCACCCGCTCCTGGATCGCGCGCAGGAGTTTGGCCTGCAGCCGCACGTCCATCTCCGAGATCTCGTCGAGCAGCAGCGTTCCCCCGCTTGCCTCCTCGAACTTGCCGACGCGCCGCGCCACGGCGCCGGTGAAGGCGCCTTTCTCGTGGCCGAAAAGCTCCGATTCAAGCAGATGCTCGGGGATGGCCGCGCAGTTGATCGAGATGAACGGCTTGTCTGCCCGGTTGGAGCGGGCATGTACGTGACGCGAAATCACCTCCTTGCCCGATCCGGATTCGCCCGTCACCAGGATCGACGCGTCGGAGGCGGCGATCTGCTCCGCCAGCCGCACGACGGCCGTCATGGCATCGTCCCGGTAGATCACGTTGGACTGGTCGCGGGCAACGGCGGCGAGCACCGCTGCGATCATTTCCGGATCCGGCGGCAGCGGGATGTATTCCTTGGCGCCGGCGCGAATGGCATTCACCGCCGCGCTTGCATCGGTCTTCACGCCGCAGGCGACAACCGGCAGATGGAATCGCTCACGCTCGAGATGTCCGATCAGACCGGCGATATCGAGTCCGACATCGGCCATCACGAGATCCGCGCCGCGCCCCGAACGCAGCACTTTCATCATGTCTTCGACGGTGCCGGCATGGGTAACAGCCGCACCGCCGTCCATCGCGATCTTCGAGGCGGTGATCAACTGGCCTTCAAGGGTGCCGACGATCAACAGTCGCATGGCTATTCTCCTGTTCCGATCAGCGATCGGACTTGATGATTTCCGTCATGGTGACACCGAGCTTGTCCTCCACGAGGACGACCTCGCCGCGCGCCACCAGACGGTCATTGATGTAGATATCGATGGCTTCGCCGACCTTGCGGTCGAGCTTCAGCAACGTGCCCGGCGCGAGCTTCAGCAGTTCGGACACATGCATCCGCGAACGTCCGAGCACCGCGGATATCTGGACCGGGACGTCGAACACCGCCTCGAGATCGGCGGCGCCGCGCGCCTGGCTGTAGTCCCGCTCTTCCTCGCGGCCCCCGTTCTCCTCTTGCATATCGGCAAGCGGCAATCCGTTTTCCTGGAGGTTTTCGTCCGTATCGCTCATGGCTCAATCCGCTCCCCGGCGGTCTCTTGGGTTTCGGAGTTGCTGGGCTTGGCGACCGAGCGCCGCCCTTCGAAGTAACGGCGCGCGGCCTGGTCGACCTGCTTTTCGATCGCGCGGCGATCCCGCACGATGCCGCCATCGGCCCATTCGATGCGGCAGTCGCCGGCCGCAAGGTCCGGCTCGCCGAGAAACACGACACGACCCTCGAAGCCCTTCTCGGACACGAGCGGGTCAACCTTCGATTTCAAGGCCTCCAGGTCGCCGTCCCGGACCCGGATCACCAGATGCGGGGCGCGGCGCAGCGGCCCGAGACACTCCGAGATCAGCGCGATGATCTCGCCCAGCGGCTCGCGCGCGATGAGATGGGCACAGATCCGCCGCGCCACGAGGAACGACAACGCAACGGCGTCCTTCTCCTGCCGCGCCTGATCGGTGTCCAGTTGGTCAATCAGCGTGCAGACGTCATTCGACAGGCGACGCGCCTCCTCGGCAAGGCGGCCTTCGTCGGTCTGCTGCTGCTCCAGCGCCAGCGATGCACGGCCACGCTCGTAGGCGGCCTGTTCGGCGGCCGCCACCAGCGCCTCGTGTTCCGCCACGGGCATCATCGGAATCTCCGGCACGACCGGTTCCGCCGCCTCCTCGGGTTCGGGCGCCACGTCGATCGCCGCGAAGTTGCGGTCGAACAGGAACCGGTTGGCCTTCATTTCTGGGCTCGCAAATCGTGTCATCATCGGGTTTCAGGCCATTCAGTAGATGATTTCGTCGTCGCCCTTGCTCTTGGAGAGCATGAGCTCTCCCTTGGCGGCGAGATCCTTGGCGGTTGCGACCATTCCGGACTGCGCTTCGTCGACGTCGCGCAGTCGGATCGGCCCGAGAGCTTCCATGTCGTCCTGCATCATCTTCGCCGCGCGCGACGACATGTTGCCGAAGAAGAAGTCGCGAACGGTTTCCGACGCACCCTTCAGCGCAATCGCCAGCCGGTCCTTCTCGACGCTGCGCAGCAACGTCTGGCAGCTTCCCGCGTCGAGCTTCATCAGGTCGTCGAAGGTGAACATCAGCGTCTTGATCCGCTCGGCCGATTCGCGGTTTTCCTCTTCCAGCGCGGCCAGGAAACGGGCTTCCGTCTGCCGGTCGAAATTGTTGAAGATATCGGCCATCATCTCGTGGCTGTCGCGGCGCGAGGTGTTGGTCAGGTTGGACATGAACTCGACGCGCAGCGTCTGCTCGACCTTCTCCAGAACCTCCTTCTGGATCGCTTCCATCTTGAGCATCCGCGAGATGACCTCCAGCGCCAGTTCCTCGGGCAGGATGCCCAGAACCTTGGCGGCATGGTCGGGATCGATCTTCGAGAGCACGACAGCGACGGTCTGCGGGTATTCGTTCTTCAGGTAGTTGGCGAGAACGTTCTCCTGCACGTTGGAGAGCTTTTCCCACATGTTGCGGCCGGCCGGCCCGCGGATTTCCTCCATGATCACATTGACGCGATCCCCCGGCAGGAAGCTGGACAGCAACCGCTCGGTGACATCGACGTTGCCGTTCAGTGCGCCGTTCGACGAGATCTTCTTCACGAAATCGACGAAGAGCTCCTCCAGCATCTTCGGCGTGACCGGGCCAAGCCGCGACATGGCGGCGGAGACCTCACGGACCTCCATTTCGTCCAGCTTTTCCCAGATCCGTCGCCCGTGCTTCTCGCCAAGCGCGAGAAGAAGAACCGCCACGCGCTCCGGGCCCTTGAGCTCGCGCTCCTTCCCCCCTTCGCTGACTGTCAGATGGGTGCCGGCCGTCTGGATGGTGCTTGCGATGCTCATGCTGCTTCATTCATCCAGCTGCGGATGATCCCGACGGCTTCATTGGGATATTCCTCGATGAGCCCGCCAACCTTGGCGATGGTGGCGACCTGCACGGCGCCCTGCGCCTGGGCTTCCTCGAGCCATTCGATGCGCGGCTCGCCATCCTCGTCGACCTCGATGCCGGCGTCCGAGGACTGGTCGGCGATCATGGTGTTGTCCATCGGCTGACCGTCTGCCGACAGCAGCCCCTGCGGCTCTGCCTCCTCGACGCTCAGGATCCGCTTGATCAGCGGGCGCACCGCAAACAGCGTGAGAAGCAGAGCGATCAGGAACAGCACGCCGAGCTCGATGAACCGCATGATGTCGGAACGGGTAAACTCGAACAGGCCGGCCTCCTCGTCGGCAAGAACGCTGTTGGGCGCCTGGGCGAAGCGGAGATTGACGACTTCCACCGTGTCGCCGCGCGCCTCGTCGTAGCCGACCGCCGAACGCACCACCAGGGCTATGCGCTCCAGCTCTTCCTCGGAGCGCGGGGCATAGACCAGATCGCCGTTCTCATCGGGCGTGTAAACGCCGTCGACCAGGACCGCGACCGAAAGACGATCCACACCGCCTGCCTCGACAACCTCGGTCTTGACCGACTTGGAGATCTCGTAGTTGACGATTTCCTCGGCCTGATTGGCGATATCGCGGTCGGAATTCTCGCCGTCCTGCTGATCAGCCTCGGGCAACTGGTTGGCGGCGGTCACCGCCCCGCGGCGGCCGATGGTCGAGGAATTCTCCTCCCGCGTCTGGGTGGAGCGCACAACCTGACCGTCCGGGTCGTAGGTTTCCTGTGTCTCGGTGATGCGGTTGTGATCGAGCTCCATGGCGACGCGCACCCGCGAGCGGCCGACACCGACGACCGAGTTCACGATCTCTTCAATCTGCGTGCGCACCCGCGCTTCCATCGACTGGCGGCGCTCCTGGAGCGACGAGGCGATGAAGCCCTCGCCCTCTTCGCCGGCACCACTGGCAAGCAGGCGACCGGTCTCGTCGACGATCGACACGTAGTTCGGCTGCAGCCCCTCGACCGCCGTGGCGACGAGATGCTGGATGGCACGGATCTGCCCGGGATCGAGCGTCCCCCGCACACTCAGCGCGATGGAGGCGGTTGGCGGCTGGTGGTCGCGCTGAAACAGCTTGCGCTCCGGGATCACCAGATGCACGCGGGCCGACTTGATGCGGCTGATGGAGCGGATCGTGCGAGTAAGCTCGCCTTCCAGCGCCCGCGTCCGGTTGATGTTTTGCACGAAGCTCGTGGAGCCGAGCGTGTCGGCCTTGTCGAAGATTTCGTAGCCCACGGATCCGCCGAGCGGCAGGCCCTGTTCGGCGAGGCGCATCCGCGTGCGGAAGACGTCTTCCTCAGGCACCAGGATGGTCGCGCCGTCGTTGAGCAGTTCATGCGGAACCGCCAGGCTTTCCAGCTGCGACACTATGGCGGAGGAATCCTCGAAGGTGAGGTCGGTATAGAGCGGCGTCATCTGCGGCGTGGTGATGCGCAGCATGATGAAGGCAAAGACGCCCACGAGAATGGCGGCAACCGCACCCATGGCAGCAATGCGGGTCGGGCCGAGTGTTTTTACGAGTTCCGCAAGTCCGTTCACGAGCCACCCATCCGATACGCTTGGTAGAGCCTTCAGGAGACCGCGCCATCCAGGGGAGCCTGGGGATGAGGGGATGGTGAAAAAGCTCCCCCGGACGACCGGTAGGCAAAATTTGCCCGCCAGATGGTAAACAAGGTGTTAACGAACGTTAGGAATTGGTGAAGATGGCGGAATTCCGCGCTTTATCCTTGGCGAAATGCGAAAGAGACCCGGCAAGATCCGCCGGTCGATTTAACGAATTTGAAAAAGGCAAACGAGTCACCGCCCGTCCCGCGTCCGCCCATGGACCAAACGACGCAACGGCAACCGGACAGACACGAATTCCGGGCCGGGGCCGGGCCCACGACAAAAGGGCCGGCGAAACGCCGGCCCTTTTGTCGTGGGAAGCCGAAGGGGCGTGTGCCGCCCGTTCGCTTCAATTCCGGTAGTGTTGCACGCGCGTCGCCCGCAGGCCGGCAAGTCCGTGCCGGTCAATGGAACTCTGCCAGGAGAGGAATTCCTCAACCGTCAGCGTATAGCGTTTGCACGCCTCGTCCAGCGACAACAACCCGCCTCGAACGGCGGCGACGACTTCCGCCTTGCGGCGGATGACCCATCGACGCGTTGTCACCGGCGGAAGGTCGGCGATCGTAAGCGGCGACCCGTCTGGGCCGATAACATATTTGACTCGTACACTTGCTCGTTCGGTCATTGTACTCTCACACTCAACATGACCACGTTGACTATGACAGTAGCTATACGGCTTTAAAATTTGACTAAGGCTCAAGCAACAATTCGGTAAGAATTAGAACGACTCAGCCCGCCTCAACGGAAGCGCGATACAAGGCAAACCTTGAGGAAATAGGCGTTTTGGACGTCTCGCAAAATGAGAAGCCGGAAGGCCCTTGGAAAAAAAGGCAAAAGAAGTTTGCCGGAAGGCACGGGGTTTTGTCTTTCGCTCACGCCCAATTTGCCCCTCGCGGCGGCGAAAATGTCGTGCCACGGCCCCGCGGGCGGAAGATGGCAACGCAAAAGCAGACGGCCCGCGCCATTGATGATGGCGTGGGCCGGGTCGGTGCGGGACATTGCGGTAAGAGGCTGACGATCAGCTGCGGTTCACGGAAATGACCGCATTGGCGGGGATGCGCGCGCCGCCGACCGTCAGCACCGCGCCGCCCTCCGAAAACTCGATGCCATCGACCGTGCCGGACACCTCGGTCGGCACCCGGACGCTCGGCGCGCCATTGGCATCGTAACGCCCGATCGCGATCGAGTATTGGCCGTCCGGCGCTTGCGATCCGGCGGACGTGCGCCCGTCCCATTCGAAGGTGTCACGCCCCTGCGCCAGGGTCGTGTCGCCGGTATAGACCACCGCGCCGAGGCTGTTGCGCACCTCGACCCGGGCCTTTCCGCCCTCGCCCGCGTCATAGGTCCAGGATGCCTCGCCATTGCTGAGCTCAGTCGAGGCGCCCGATGCCACGACATTGGTGCCGAGGTAGCTCACATAGCTCGAAGCGGTCGAGGAGGCGATCACCTGAAGCATGTTGCCCAGCTGGTCGTTGGTCTTGATCTGCTGTTCCACAGACGAATACTGAACGAGCTGTTCGGTGTATTTCGACGAATCTGTCGGATCGAGCGGATCCTGGTTCTGGATCTGCGTCGTCAGCATCGACAGGAACAGCTCATAGTTGCTGTTCAGGGCGGACTTCGCCGAAGATGTGGAATTCGACGCCGCCGCAGCCGCGCTTATCTGATCGCTAAGTCCGGTGATTCCGGTCATCCGTCTCTCTCCTGATCCGTTCTGCCGTTGTCGGCCGTGCGGTCAAATCTGAATGTCTAGCGCGCCGCTGGCGCCTGTCACCTGAACGCGCGAGACCGTCACCGGCCCCTCGGCATCCATCTCGCCACCGTCTGCGTCGCCGCCAGGGCCGTCAGCGTGACCCTCGTCCTGCCCGTCCTGACGCTGAAAGCCGCCAAAGCCGCCCTGATCCTTGAGGCTGAGCTGCACCGAGCCGTTTTCGAGTTTCAGCCCGGCCGCATCGAGCGCGCGCTCCAGGCTGCGCTGGTCGCGCAGGAACATGTCGAGCGTCTCGCTGCGTTCCACCGCGAGATGCGCCCGCACGCTGCCGTCCTTGCCGATCTTGAGGTCCACGTCGATTCGGCCCATTTCGGGCGGATCCATGCGGATCTGGAAGCGTGTCGACCCCTTGGACGCGAACCGGGCGATTTCGGCCGCAAGATGGACGGTCGCAGCGGCGGCCTGCTGGGGAAGCGGAGCTGTCGCCGCGGCCCGTGCGGTTGCCGCCGCCTGCTGGGCCGTGTCGCCCCGCAGACCGGGCTCGCCGAAGCCGTCGAAGTCCAACCCGGCATCGCCGGCCTTCGCCTGGCCGTCGGTGATGGCGGCAGCGAAGGCGAGCGCGGCCGCGCTCACGCCGGCGCGCAGGGTCGCGGTCTGGGCAGGTTGTGCGACGGCCGGCGTGGGTGCCGGCGGCTTGTGGTCGGAGGCTGTGTCTTCGGTCGACGCCCCGTCAGCCGCCAGGGCTTTCGCGAGCGTGGATGTGGCCTCCCCATTCGGGGCGTCGCCGGTGCCGATCGCGACCGGCTGTCCGAGATCGCGGGCCGGAGCGTTTATCGCCATCTGGGTCGTGGCGCGAAGCGTGGCCGGATCGCGTCCGCTGCGCGGCGCCTGATCCTGCGCGGCCGCCTTGCCGTCGCTTTCGCCCGTCCCGGCCGATCCCTCAGGCTGCGCGGCCTGATCGATTACCGGTGTGGCGGCACCCGACGTCGCCCCGCTCGTGGCGGATGGCTTGACGAGCGACATGTGCGGCGCGGCGACCGTGCTGGCCTCCTGCCTGGCGACGATCCCGGAGGCATCCGGCTGCGGCGCGCTCTTCGCTGCCGCCGGTGCCACCGCGGCCTCCTGTGAAGCCGGTGCGTCCGCCGGCGGAGACGAGGCGCTCTCGGCGCCGGTCGGAGCGCCGGTCGGGGTCATGGCCGGGACTTGCGCTGTTGCTTGACCCGGTGGCTGCGCCGACGCCCGCACAAGTGCCGGTATCGGCGCTTGTGCGGCGGATCGCGGCTGCGCCGGGCCCGTCACCTGCTCGCCCGTCGGCACGCCAGAAAGGCCAGCGGCCTCATCGGCGACGGACGACGGAGACGACAGGGTCGCGGACCCGGCAGACGCCGGGGCGGCGGAAGCAATCGTCTGCTCCGGAACACCGGAGGCCGGACCGTTCTGAGGCGCCGGCACGGCCACACCCGTGGTGCCTGTCGCTGCAACGGTCTGTGGCGTGGCGGTCTGCGGCGTGGCGGACGAAGGCTCCGCCGAAGGTGCGTGCTGGCCCGCGCCAAGCTGCGACGTCGCGCCGGTCGTCGGAGCGGGGCCTGCCGTGATGGCGGCATCCGTCACCGTGGCGGACCGCATGGCGCTGACTGGATTTCCGGCCGCAAGGGCGGCCCCGATCGCCGGCGCCCCGACGCTTGCCGGTTTCACGCCCGCAAGCGATGCCACGGACCCGGGCTCAAGCCCGGGAGGCGATCCCGCCTTGCCCTGCGCAGGTGCGCCCGATCCGGGCGTGCCGTCTTCGATCCCGCCAGCCGCGGCGGCTGGCACCTCTCCGGGCATGTTGTTCGATTTTCCACCCGCGCCGGCGGCACGTGCAGCCAGACCATTCGCGGAGGCGGCCTGCCCCGTCGCCAGGGTTTCCTCAGTGGAGGCGTCACCCGGCATCACACCCGCCACAAGAGAGGGAGCCGGACGGACGGGCGCAGACATCGACGCGGGAGCCGCAGTCTCCACGGTGAGGGTCGCGACGGCGTCCGGCGTCGCTGCCGTTTCTGTTTCGGTGACGGCATCGACGGTCTGGGCCGGAGCGCCCGCCGCGCCTGCAACCGGAACCGCCGGGACATTGCCAGCGGACGCGGCCGGGTTCGTCGGCAGCACAGATCCGGTCCCCTGTCCGGCATTTCCGAACATGGCGAGCGCGGCTCCGGAGATAGCGAAGGGCGTTCCTGCCATTTGAGCCGAGGTCCCGCCGGCAATGAGGGGTCCCGTGCCCGTCGCAGTCCCCGTCACGCTCACCGGCGCCGTTGCGCCACCGGCAAGGATGGCGCTGGCCTGCGCGCCGGACGCAGCACTCTTGGCCGCAGACAGCGCACGAGCCGAGACGTCGCCACTCACGGAGCCGAGTTGCTTGGCAAACATCGACGGCACGGCGGGCGCACCCGCGGCCGCCTTTGACTTGGCACCCTGGCCCGACAAAGCCGCGCTGGCGGGCGTTGCGGGCGTGGAAATGGAATTGGCGAGTGTCACGCATCTCTCCACTGGCAGCCGCGTCGTCCGCCGTTACGGACTCCGCACGCAATCATCTGCCAAACCTGTCAGCAAATGCCGGGCCAACTCCGCGAAATTGGCGTTTTCGGCGGAAACGGGAGGATTTCCTCCTTGCCTGAACAACACAATGGCCTCACATACCCGGAAAGCTTTGCCGCACCGGGAAAGGATTGCCGGGTGTGGAGCGCATTCGGGACCGTCCATCCGGCGGCGCTTGGCGTTGGCCAGCCGACTCCGTTATAGTCCCGGCAACGCAAGGTGCGGCGCATCGGCCGGCGCCCAGCCAGTGTCCCGGGAACGCTCGACATGCGTCGATCGACCGGGCAACCACAATTCATCGGGCGGCATGCGCCGGGCGGGATCGCCGGGCGTGCCGGCTCACACCGCAAGGCAAGAACAATGCTCAACAGTCTCGATCTGCCGAAGAGACCGCAAGACACAAGGGTCGTCGTCGCCATGTCCGGCGGCGTTGATTCCTCCGTCGTGGCCGGGCTGATGCAGCGTGAGGGATACGACGTCGTCGGCGTGACGCTCCAGCTCTACGATCACGGCGAAGCCGTGCACCGGACAGGGGCCTGCTGCGCAGGCCAGGATATCCAGGACGCGCGCCGGGTCGCCGAACGTCTCGGCATTCCCCATTACGTGCTCGACTATGAAGACCGGTTCCGCGAGGCGGTGATCGAACGGTTTGCCGAAAGCTACATCGCCGGCGAAACCCCGATCCCCTGCGTGGCCTGCAACCAGACCGTCAAGTTTTCCGACCTCCTGGAGACGGCAAAGACACTCGGCGCCGACGTGCTTGCAACAGGTCACTACGTGCGCACCGGCATGGTCGGCAATCACCGGGCGCTGCACCGCCCGGTCGATCTCGATCGGGACCAGAGCTATTTCCTCTTCGCCACGACCCAGGACCAGCTCGACTTCCTGCGCTTTCCCCTGGGCGGCATGACCAAGACGGAAACGCGCGAGCTCGCCCGCGAGTTCGGATTGTCCGTTGCCGAGAAGCAAGACAGCCAGGACATCTGCTTCGTGCCGCAGGGCAAATACGCCGATGTGATCGAGCGGCTCAAGCCCGACGCCGCCGAGCCCGGCGACATCGTCCATCTCGACGGACGCGTGCTCGGACGCCATCAGGGTATCATCCATTTCACCATCGGCCAGCGCCGGGGCATCGGCGTGGCGACCGGAGAGCCGCTCTATGTCGTCCGGCTCGATGCCGCGCAAAAGCAGGTGATCGTCGGTCCGCGCGAAGCGCTGGGGACCCGCGAAATCGTGCTGCGCGACGTCAACTGGATCGGCCCCGGCCTTCTGGAGAACATCCCCGCAAAGGGCCTTGAGTTGCACGCAAAGGTGCGCTCCACGCGTCCGCCGAGACCGGCGATCCTCAGGCTGCGCGACGGGGTCCCCGTGGTCGAGCTTCTGGACGGGGAAACCGGCGTCGCGCCGGGCCAGGCCTGCGTCTTCTTCGATGACGATGGCGACGGGGCACGGGTGCTCGGCGGCGGATGGATCGAACGCACAGTTCCCGGTCATGCGACCGGCAACTCTTCAAGAACAACACAAGCAACGGCGACGGCATAATGGTCGAAGATTTTATTCGTGCTTCGCGGCTGGGACGATGGCTGGACCGGGTCTTCTCATCCTCATCGAGCGGCGCAGGCACGCAAAGCGATGTCGAGAGCGCCTATGCACGTTGGGCCCCGGTCTACGACTGGGTGTTCACCGCACCTTTGGTATTTGGCCAGCGTGCCGCGGCACGCGCCGCCAACCGCCTGTCCGGCGACCTTCTGGAGGTCGGGGTCGGAACCGGGCTTTCGCTCCCGCTTTACAACCGCGACCTGACCGTCACCGGCATCGACCTGTCGGAGCCGATGCTGGAGCGCGCAAGCGAGCGGGTTGCGCGCAAGCATCTGGGCAATGTCGCCGAACTGCGCGCCATGGACGCCGCCGACCTCGACTATCCGGACACCCGTTTCGATGTGGCGACGGTGATGTATGTCATGACCGTCGTTCCCGATCCCAAGACCGTGCTGGCGGAGCTTGAGCGTGTCGTGCGCCCGGGCGGCACGGTCATCGTCGTGAACCACTTCGCATCGCCCTCCGGCCTCTTTTCCTGGATCGAGCGCGGACTGGCGCGCTTCGCCGGGAAACTCGGCTGGGACCCGCTGTTTCGGCGCGAGACCATCCTCGACAACACAAACATGCTGCTGACGCATGAAGAGCGCACCGGGCCTTTCGGACTGTTCACGATGATGGTGTTCAAACGCGGCGGCGAGTGAACCCCCGCCCCGAGGCCGCAAGGCCGGCCCCGCCAAACAGGATCAAGACGCCGCCAAGGCAGGTGGCGGTCGTCGGCACTTCCGCAAAGAGCGCCCAGCCGAAGAGGGCGCCGAACACGATCCAGGTGTAGCGGACCGGCCCGATCAGGGCCGCGTCGGACAGCCGGAACGCCTGGATGTTGCAGATCTGCGCGACAATCGCGACCGGCCCCAGCAAAACGAATGCGCCGATCAGGCCGGCGGGAACCGATTGCCATTGCCAAAGGGCCGGACCGGCAAACAGCAGCATGCCGAACAGGTTCACATAGAGCAGAACGACGATCGCGCGTTCCGATCGGGCAAGCGTCTTGATCAGGATGCTCTCCACGGCAATGAGCACCGCGCCGCCAAGCGCCACGACCGCGGCACCGGCGGTTTCCGGGGCAAGGCGAAAGCCGGCGCCATCGCCCGCGACGACGATCATCGCTCCGGCAAGACACACGAGTGCTGCGCCCCACTGCCGCAAGGTGAAGCCTTCCTTGAGCAGAAACACTCCGAGAAGAACGGTAAAGAACCCGTCCAGCAAGCCGATGGCCGTGGCGTCGGCGACGGGCATGTTGGTCGCGGCATAGATCGCCGCCATGCCGCCTCCCCCGCCGGCCGTCGCACGGATCGCATGGACCGGGAGCTGGGACGTGGAAAGGCTGTTGAGGCGCACCCGACGCAGAACCGCCCAGGCGACCACGCAGACGAACCCGCCGACGTAGCGCAGCCAGATGATCTGGGCGGCGGAGGCGACACCACCGCTCCACTTGCCGGACACGAAGATCAGCGCAAACAGCGCAACCGCCACGCTCGCCCAGGCAACGCCTTTTGCGTTGTCGAACTGGCCCGCCACCGGCGTCGTGTCCCTGGCGAACATGCACCTTCCTCCGATTGGATATTTGCGAATGGGACTGAACACGGCCTGATAGCATGTCGCCCGCGAACGCATGCGAACCACCGAACCACCGAACCATCGGGGTTATTCTGCAGCCCGGCATTCAAATCCAATAAAGATTGACCGGCACCCAATACAGATCTGATATAGGAGCATGAGAATAACGACCGCACAGCTCGATGCCTTTTCCGCCGTTCTCGACCTTGGTACGGCAACGGCGGCCGCCAGCGTTCTCAACACCTCCCAGCCATCGATCACCCGCGCCATAAAGCAGTTGGAGGACGCCACGGGTCTCGTGCTCTTCAACCGCACCAGGGGCCGGCTCGTACCGACCCCGGACGCGCGCGACCTGGCTGTTGCGGTGAGAGAAAACCATCAGGGGATGCTGCGGATCCAGGAGGCCGCGAAAGGCATCCGGCGGCGGCGCGTCGGCCATCTTCGCATTGCCTGCCTGCCGGCCTTCGCGCAAGGCTTCATCGCGCGCGCGCTCCTGGACTTCCTTGCCGGTCACCCGCACGTCAGCGTCTTCGTCCGTCCGCTTGCCTCGGCAGACATCCGGGACGCCGTCTCGAAAGGACTGATCGACATCGCAATCGCGGCCTATGATGTCGAGGCGCCGGGCGTTCACGGCACCCGCTTCACCGAGTGCGCAGAGGTTGCCGCCCTGCCGCCGGGCCACCCGCTTGCGACCCGATCCGGCCTGACCCCCGTCGATCTCGCGGCGCACCGGGTCATACGCCTTGCCGCCAGCGACCCTTATCGCACCCGGCTCGACACGCTCCTGGTCGGTGCGTCGGTCGATCCGGCCGCCCTGAACGGACCCGTGATCGAGGTCGAGACGAGTGCCGGCGCCTGCGCGCTTGCCACCGAAGGCGTGGGAATTGCCGTGGTCAATCCGCTGACGGCCCTGGATTTTGTTCCGACGGGCCTCGTGTTGCGCCGCCTGACCCAAACGCTTCCCTTCGTCACCACCCTGCTTCGGCCGTCCCAGACCGGCAAGGCGCCGCTGGCCGATGCCTTCGCGAACGTGCTCGCGGCACGCCGCGACATCGATCTGGCGAGGGCAGCGCGTCTTTGCGACGACGACTGAAGTCCGCGAACGACGCCGGCCCGGCGCTGTCACGCCGGGCCGGTCGGGATCGGGTCGCTCCGGACGATGGCCCGGGGTGCGCCGTAGTCAGGCGCCGTTACATCTTGCCGATGGAGAAGAACAGCGTCTCGCCATTGCTGTCGTCGACACCGTCGTTGTCGGTAACCGCATAGCCGACACCGTCGGCATCGATGGCGAAGCCCTCGATCTTGTCGACGACATAGCCGCCCGTCGACGTCAGGTCGGGGATGAAGTCATGCACCTCTTCCTTGGCAACCAGCGGAAGGTCGCCGCCGAGCGCTGCGGCCTGAAGATCGGCCTGCGCCACCCGGTAGAGCTTCTTGATCTTCGCGGCTGCGCCGATCTGGTTGTCGCGCTCCACAATATAGACGTGATCGCCATGCGCGGTGATCTCGGAAAGACCGACCCAGCCGGTCTCGGCCGGTTCGGTCGGATAGCGCACCGCGCCCCATTCCTTGGTCTTCGTGTTGTAGGCGACAAGCTTCACGGTGTTTTTCGGATCGTCGCCCCAGGACCGCTGGATCGCAACCCAGAGCGTGTCGCCGATCATCGTGATGCCTTCGGCGCCGAAGCGCTTCTCGACCGCCAGCAGTTCGGCCGGGAACGGCACTTGCGTCTGAATCTCGCCCTTGGCGTTCACGTGGTAGAGCCCGTGCGGGATCATCCGGTCGGTGCGGCCCTCGGAGGCAAGCCAGAAACCGCCCTCGCCGTCGGCCGCGATCCCCTCAAGGTCGAGAAGCTGCGCCGGCTGGCCGCCCCGGGTCACGCGGATCGCGTCGGTGATCGTTGCCGGGGTCGAGGTGGCGTCGATTGCGAAGATCGTCGGCTGCATGGCGTAGAAGCTGTCGTTGACCGCATAGAGCATACCGGGCCGGGCCGGATCCGCCGCAAGTCCGGACAGCGCGCCGAAGCCGATGGGCCGGCCGGCATCGTCCATGCGCGAGACGATCATCGGATAGGCCGGGGTGCCCTCACCATAGCTGTAGAGCGTGACATGCGAGCGCACGCCACCGTCCTCGATGAGGTCGGCCTCGTTCGAGACGGCAAACAGGTTGCGTTCCGGAATGGCGACGGCCCCTTCCGGCGCAAGCGCGGTCGGCAGCAGCTGCGAGAACTCGGGCGCGCCGCCGGTGTCCTTGTAGACGCCAATGACAGACCCGCGCTCCGACAGCAGGAAGATGTAATTGGTGTCGCCGAAGGTCTTCACCTCCATGCCTTCCGGTTCCGCGCCCTTGTTGCCCGAGCGACGTTCCGGATAGTGACCGGCGAGCGCGACGCGATACTCGAAGTCGAGACCGGAATCGTAAAGCACCTCGCCCGACTTGGAAAAGATCGTGAAGCCGCGCGATCCGCCTTTGTAATCGCCTTCGTTGGCGGTCACCAGACGGTCGGTGTCGAGCCACTGGACGGCATCGGGTTCGCGGGGAACACCGGTGAGCGTGCCGTCGAAGGTCAGGGCACGTTCCTCGTCGACGTCGACATTTTCAAGATCGACGGCTCGCATCGGGAAATGGCTGAGAACCGTGCCATCCCTGCCGTTGATGACGGCGATGTGGTTGTTTTCCTGAAGCGTGAGCGCGATTTCGTCATTGGCGTTGAAATCGACGAACTCGGGCTCGGGATCGCTGCCGGCGACCTCGGCGAGACCGGTGAGATCGACCGTGATCCTGCTGTCGCAATCCGGCACGCCGTCGGCAAGGGTGAAGATCACCAGATTGCCCGCCGGCATCTGCGGAATGACGCCGTCGTTCAGGTCCTCATCGCGCTCGTTCTCGATGGCGACCGCAACCAGGCCGCCCGACGGCGACACGGCGACCGAATCCGGCTGCCCGCCAACGTCGCATGTGGTTTCGATCGTCTTGGACGCGATGTCGATCACCGCCAGATTGCCCGACGGAGCGACAAAGCTTTCCGACGTATTGACCCCGGCGAGCACCTTGCCGCCCGCAACGACGACCGCGGTCGGCTCGCCGTCGAGCATCACAACGCCGGCCGGCTGCGGATTGACGGGATCGGCGATGTCGATCATTCCGACGGCCCCGAGCGGGCTGTCGGAATAGACCAGCATTTGCCCGTCGTCCGTCGCGGAAATGATCTCCGCCGAGGTCTCGGTCGTCTGCGCCACATCCGCCGGGAGATTGGTGTTCACCGGAAACGAGGCGATGCGGTTGAACACAGGTTCGGCGGAGACCGCCGTCGATGCGAGAAGCGCGGCGCACAAAGCGCCAATGCCGGAAATCTTCATGAAGAACCTCTCCTTCGGAAACAATGATCCGTCTTGTTAGGAGCAGCGTGTGACAGGGCGATAACAGCTCGCCCGCCTCCCGCGTCGGACGGGCCACAGGCGCATTGTCTCCAGATCATGAACAATGCGCCACCTGCGGCGGGTGTTGTTGAGCGGCCTGCCGGATCCCATCTCGGGTCCAGACATGAAAACAGACGGCCCGCCAACCGGGCGCGCCGTCGCCACCTGAAAGGACCCAAGCGATGCAAATCCATCGTCCGTCAGAGGAGCGGGGCCGCGCCGATTTCGGCTGGCTGGACAGCCGCCACAGCTTTTCCTTCGGTCAGTATCATGACGAAAACCACATGGGCTTCGGCGCCTTGCGCGTAATCAACGAGGACCGTGTGGCCCCCGGCGCCGGCTTCGGCACGCATCCCCACCGCGACATGGAAATCCTCACCTATGTCGTGGAGGGCGCGCTGGAACACAAGGATTCCATTGGAACCGGTTCGGTGATCCGGCCCGGCGACCTGCAGCGCATGAGCGCCGGCACCGGCATCCGGCACAGCGAATACAATCACGCCAGGGACGCGCCGGTGCATTTCCTGCAGATCTGGATCCTGCCCGAACGCAACGGGCTGGAGCCGGGATACGAGCAAAAGTCCTTCCCGCCGGAGATCCGCGACGGACGGCTCGTGCTGCTCGGATCGCGCGATGGCCGCGACGGCTCCGTCACCATCCATCAGGATGTGGCGCTTTATGGCGCGCTGCTGAAACCGGAGGCGAGCGTGTCGCACGTCCTCGCCGAGGGCCGCAAGGCATGGCTCCAGCTCGTGCGCGGCACCGTCAGCGTCAACGGCCAGACGCTCGCCGCCGGAGACGGCCTCGGCATCGAGACGCTGGGACCACTCGCCATCGAGGCGCAAGAGAACGCGGAATTTCTGCTGTTCGATCTCGCCGCGTAGCCCAATATGGCGGATCGGGAGACGTGCCCGGTCCGCCCTTTCCCGAAACCCCAGCCGCAGGCGCGGCGCCCTGCAGGAGATGCCCGCGAATGACCGACCAACCCATTGCAATCGAACTGATACGCGAGGGTGCCAAGGGACGCTACGTCGCAACGCTCGAGGGCAACGCCGAGCCGGCGGAACTCACCTTCTCGATAGCCAGCGAGACGCTGGTGATCGCCGATCACACCGGCGTGCCCGACAGCCTGCGCGGCACCGGCGTCGGTCTGGCGCTGGTCGAACGGCTGGTGGCCGATGCCCGCGCCGGCGGGTTTTTGATCCTGCCGCTTTGCCCCTTCGTCAACGCCCAGCGCCGCAAGCATCCCGAATGGGCCGATGCCTTCAAGACATGAGACATGACGGGCGATCCCCGACGGCGCACCTGCGGAGAAACGCCCGTGCCCGGTTTCCCGTTGGATCTGGCATTTTCCTAACGGGTCGCGGCACCTCGTTCCAATCACCGTCCGTCATCCCGGACGCAGCAAAGCGAAGATCCGGGGTCCATTGGCGCCCTCGGCAGGCGTGGACCGCAACACGGTTCGAAGCGCCCCGCCTCCCGATACCCCGGAGTGCGCGGAAACGTGGATTGGCCCCCGGCTCGGGGGCCGGGGTGACGGCGGAGGGTGGGGCCTGCGAAAGCGGGTCAGTCGCCCTCTTCGCGCTCGGCCGGATCGCGCAACTCGATGGCGGCTTCGATCTCAGGCGGCATGTTAAGCGGCCGACGGTCGGCCCAGGCCCAGATGCCGGTGAGGTCGGTTTCTTCATCGAGCGCGATATCCGCAAGGTCCGCATTTGACAGATTGGCACTCCAAAGAATCGCGCCAGAAAGATCACACCCTGAAAGATACGCATCGGCTAACTTGGAGCCTAAGAAGCGCGCGCCGGACAGATCAGCGTCATCAATGATCGTATCAGTAAGGTTAGCATGCGTAAGAATCGTATCGGACAGTTTGGCCTCTCTTAAGTTCGCGCCACGCAGGTTCGCGAATACCAACTCCGTACCGGTCAGGTCGGCGTGATCAAGACACGCGTTGGACAGATTGGCATGCCAAAGCTCCGCGCCAGATAGGTTAGCGCCAACAAGGCCCGCGCCGAACAGATTCGCGCATAAGATGTTTGCGCCTGACAGATTGGCGTCCGCAAGATTAGGGCACCAAACCGCTGCCTCTTCCAAGTCCGTTGCGGTCGAGATGGAAACACGCAACTCAATCGTAGCGGTCAATGCTTCACAGATATCCGGACCGAGGTCCTCATAAGTCGGGCGTTTGGCGTCCGTCTTGTCCGCATCACCCTCCGGTAAAACGAGTTTCCGCTCCTTCGACTTTTCCCGGACAAAGGCAAGCAGCAGCGACTGAACCAGAATATAGCTTTCCTCCGGATCGCTCATCGCCAGTTCGCGCAAGCCGAAAATGCCGGCGATGCGCACGGAGAGCTCCTTGCTTTCCAGCATCTGCGCGCCCTTCTGGTAGCGGTCGATGTTGAGACCGCGTTCCGCGACACGCTGTTGCCTGTTGGATATCTCCTTGTTATCGTTGGCGATATCGGCCTGCCGGGAGGCCGTGGTCGTGCGTTGCCACGCCAGATAGAGGGCAGGAATTGCAATCACAAGAAGCCCGAGATTGCGCAAAACGGCGGAGCGGTCGTCGCTTCCCCAGTATTCCAGCGTCCAGATGTTCGCGCCGGAGAGCACGAGGGCTGCGAGCGCGACACCGGCCGCGCCCAGAAACACGCCCCAGACCAGCGCTTCCGGCATCCTGAAGCCGGCGGTCTCGGACGCAGGAGAAGACGGGCGCTCGCCCGGCGGGATGTTTTCGGCCATCGATGCGCAATCCAGACGACTTGAACGAACGATGGCATGAGACCAGAGCTTGCAACCCCCGGCAAGGACCGGCCCGGTCAAGACCTCGGTCGCGGACATTCACGGTTGCGACATGATTGCCTTTTATGCTGCACTGCACCATCACGCAGATCGCAGACACGAGGCCGTTTCCATGTTCTCCCTCAAAGGCAAACGCGCCCTTGTCGTCGGCATCGCCAACGAGCAGTCCATCGCCTGGGGCTGTGCGCAGGCGTTCCGCCGACAGGGGGCCGATCTGGCCGTCACCTATCTGAATGCAAAAGCGGAACCGCATGTGCGCCCGCTTGCAGAGCAGCTTGGCGCGGAGATCGTCGCTCCGCTCGACGTGACCGAAGACAATGAGATGGACGCGGTGTTCGAACAGATCGAGAGCCGCTGGGGCAAGCTCGACATCCTGCTTCACGCCGTCGCCTATTGCCCCAAGGACGACCTGCACGGCCGGGTGATCGACTGCTCGCGCGACGGCTTCGCCACCGCGATGGACATCTCGGTGCATTCCTATCTGCGCATGATCCGCCGGGCCGAGCCCTTGATGCCGGAGGGCGGGACCTGCATGACGGTGTCGTTCTACGGCTCGGAGAAGGTCGTCGAGCATTACAACATCATGGGACCGGTCAAGGCGGCGCTGGAATCCGTCACCCGCTATGCCGCCGCCGAACTCGGTCCCAAACGCATCTCCGTTCACGCGCTCTCGCCCGGCCCCTTGTCCACACGCGCGGCCAGCGGCATCGAGCATTTCGACGAACTGATGGCGGCCAATGCGGCTCGCACGCCCAGCCGCCACCTGGCCAGCATCGAGGATATCGGCGCCTATGCCGCCTTCCTCGCCTCCCGCGAGGCGACGAATGTCACGGGCGGCATCCACCCCATCGACGGCGGTTATCACATCGTCGGCTGACGCATCGAGGTTTCGACATGCAACACCGCCTTTTCGACCAACGCCTGCAAGACGCCGAGCAGTGGAACGAAGCGGCGACACGCCAGCACCATCTGTGCCAGGTCGCCTTCGAACGCCATGCCCGCCGTATCCACAAGACCTCCGAGCAAAGCGGCGCGGCGGCCGAAGCCGCCTGGAAAGGCGTCTTCGCCAGCCTCGCCCAGCTTGGCACGCCGGATGCCCTTGTGCAGGCAAGCGCGGACTATGCGACCGATGCCAGCCAGCGCGCGCTCCTCACCCTCGACACATTGCGCAAGCGCGGCGACATCTTCATTTCCCATGAAGCCGCCGGCGCGCCACCGGTGCTGATCTACGATTACGAAACGGTCCTCGACGGGGCCGATCTTCCCCGCCCCAGCAACTACATGCTGTTGAAGATAACGCCCCCGGCCGGCGTCGAGGTGTTCGACTGGAAACGCCCCTATGTGATCATCGATCCGCGCGCCGGCCATGGTCCGGGGATCGGCGGTTTCAAGCCGGACAGTCAGGTCGGCGTGGCGCTCAAGGACGGTCACCCGGTCTATTTCGTGGCGTTCCGGCCGATGCCCGAACCCGGGCAGACGCTCGCCGATGTGACGGACGCGGAGGCCGAATTCCTGCGCGAGGTGCACCGCCGCCATGCCGAGGCGCCCCGCCCTGTCGTCGTCGGCAACTGCCAGGGCGGCTGGGCCACCGCCATTCTTGCAGCCACCAACCCGGATCTCACCGGCCCGATCGTGCTGAACGGCGCGCCCATGGCCTATTGGTCGGGGCGGCTCGGGCAGGACCCGATGCGCTACAGCGGCGGGTTGCTGGGCGGCGTGCTGCCGGCGCTCGTCTCCTCCGATCTCGGCCACGGGGTCTTCGATGGCGCGGATCTGGTGATGAACTTCGAGACGCTCAATCCCGGGCGCACCTGGTTCCGCAAGTATTACGACCTTTTCGCCACCATCGACGACGGCGACACGCGCTTCCTGGAATTCGAGAAATGGTGGGGCGGCTTCTACCTGATGAACGAGGCGGAGATCCGCTGGATCGTGGAAAACCTCTTCGTCGGCAACAAGCTGTCGCGCAACGAGGCCCGGCTGGAAACCGGCCGGCCGGTCGATCCCAAGGCCATCCGCGCGCCGATCATCGTCTTCGCCTCCCACGGCGACAACATCACCCCGCCGCAACAGGCGCTGAACTGGATCGTCGACACCTATTCCGACGAACGCGAGATCGAGATCCGCGGCCAGCGCATCGTCTACATGGTGCACGAGCAGGTCGGCCATTTGGGGATTTTCGTGTCCTCCTCCGTCGCCCGGCGCGAACACACGCAGATGGCCTCGACGTTGAAGACCATCGAGGCGCTGCCGCCTGGTCTCTACGAGATGACGATCGAGGACATCATCGGCGAGGGCCATGAAAAGCGCTTCACGGTCTCCTTCCACAAGCGCCGGTTCTCCGACATTGAAAGCGTCGGCGGCGACGACCGCGACGAGGAATTCGCCTTCGCGGCGGTCGCACGACTGTCGGAAAACATCGCCGAGGCCTACGAGACGACCGTCCGCCCCCTCGTGCAGGCCGCCGTCAGCGAGCAGTCCGCGCAAGTGACCCGCGCGCTTCATCCCTTGCGCCTGCAGCGACGCCTGCTCGCCTCCGCCAATCCGCTGATGGCGGGAACGCGCTCCATGGCTGACCAGACGCGGGCCATCCGCCGCCCCGCCGATCCGGACAATCCGTTTCTGACGCTGGAACGGCTGTGGGCCGATACGGTGGAAGAAGGCTGGAACCTGGTGCGCGACATGCGCGCGATGGCAACGGAGATGACCTTCCTGACGCTCTATGCCAGCCCGATGGCGGCCTGGTTCGGCGCGGGCCATGCAAAAAAGCGCGCGCACAAACCGCAAACCGAGCTGCGCAACCTGCGCGAAGTGCTCGCCGCCCTGGATCACACGGAAACCGGCGGCTACGCCGAGGCCGTGGTGCGCATGCTGGTCCTGATGGCCGACAGCCGCGGCACCGTGCGCAACGACCGCCTGCAGCGCTCCGCCGAAGTGCTGTCGACCCATGCGCCCTTCGATGCGATGGACCCGGCCGCGCGGGCGCGGTTGATCCACGAGCAGACGCTGATCGCCCATTTCGAGCCGGAACGCGGCCTGCTCGCCCTGCCCCACCTGCTGACAACGCCTGGCGAACATGCCAAGGCCCTTGAAACGGTGGAATACATCGTCGGAGCAGCGGACGAGATGGAACCGGGCACCCGGGCGCTGCTCGCGCGCATGCACGACATCCTGAAGACAGCCGGCGACGACATGAAGCCGGCCGCGGCCGGAACGGGAAAGAAAAAACCGGCCCGGACGAGATGAACGCCCGCATGCGCGGTCGCCGGCTATCGACAAGGTCGACCGGGATATTGCGCGCCCGGAAGTGCAAGGCGGCTGGCCGTCTGGAAATCTCTTCCCATGTTCCTTCTGACAAGTCGGCCGGGCAAAGAACCCGGCCACCTGGCAGACACCTTTCAGGAGAAGGCAGGAACCAATGGACGATCTCGGCACGTTTTCCAACGACTCGCGACAGCGCAAGACCGCCAGGGACTTTCCCCAGGAATTGCTCGAACTCTATGATTTCTACGCGCACGGCATCATCGACCGGCGCACATTCTTGAACCGCGCCGCCAAATTCGCGGTCGGCGGCATCACGGCGACGGCGCTGCTCAGCCAGCTGTCGCCGAACTATGCGCTGGCCGAACAGGTCGCGCCCGACGACAGCTCCATCGAGGCGAGCCGCATCACCTATCCCTCGCCCAACGGCCATGGCGAGGTGAACGGCTATCTGGTGCGCCCCGCCGGCGTGACGGGCAAGCTGCCGGCGGTGCTCGTGATCCACGAGAACCGTGGCCTCAACCCCTACATCGAGGATGTCGCGCGGCGCATGGCCAAGGCCGGTTTCATGGCGCTCGCCCCTGACGGCCTGACCTCGGTCGGCGGCTACCCCGGCTCCGACGACAAGGGCCGCGAGTTGCAGCGCACCGTCGACGGCACCAAGCTGATGAACGACTTCTTCGCGGGCTTCGAATATCTGCTGGCGCGCGAGGACGGCACCGGCAAGGTCGGGGCCGTCGGCTTCTGCTATGGTGGCGGCGTGGTCAATGCGATCGCGGTCGCCTATCCGGAACTGGCTGCCGGCGTGCCCTTCTATGGCCGTCAGCCGGCGTCGGAGGACGTGGCGGCGATCGAGGCGCCGCTGCTGTTGCAATACGCCGGGCTCGACGAGCGCATCAACGCGGGATGGCCCGACTTCGAGGCAGCCCTCAAGGCGGCCGACAAGACCTATACCGCGCACATCTATCCGGATGTGAACCACGGCTTTCACAACGACACGACGCCGCGCTACGACGAAGAGGCGGCAAGACTTGCGGAAGAACGCACCATCGCCTTCTTCAGGGAACACCTGGGCTGACAACACGGATCGCGCGGCCGGATGGACAGCCGGCCGCGCGTCTTGTCAGGCTTGGACAAAGAGGCTTTCATCCATGTTTCCAACCTCGACCAGTTCGGCGATGGCAATGCCGGCCGATCCGATATAGCCGACGGTTTGCAACGCTCCGCCAATCAGGGCGGGGATGAAATAGGTCGCCTCCTGGACATCCGGGATAAACAAGACCCGTCCGATCTGCCCGGGGATGATGTTCGTCAGGGCGCGCGACAGTCCGAGCTTGGCGAGCGTGTCCTTGTTCTTGGTGTCGTTGTAGTTCCACGCCACCATGATCATGTTCGCCACTCCCCATAGGGTGATCGTCAGCTCACCGGTATAGACGCGCGGACGCCCACCGGGAACGGCGGCAAGAACGAACAGGCCGCGCGTCGGGCCGCAAATGAGCTGGGTGATCCAGATCGTCCCGGCAAACCCGGGATCCCCCGCCGGACAGCTCGGCCCCGGCGACCCGGGCCGGATCAGCCAGGGCATGGTGCAGAAGGTCGAAACGTACCGCAACAACACCGCGCCCAGTCCGGCAAGCGCCTTGCCCTTCGGTTTCCACTTGCCGACGAAGTCCTTGACGTTCGTCGGCAGTTTCGTTGGCGCGTCTGTCTTGACCACGGCTGTTGCGCTCAGGAACCCGGTGAGATTGTCGGTGAAGAGCCGCACGCCCATTGCCCCGGCATAAAAGCCGAGCGCGACCTGCGCGACAACCTTTTCCTGACTTGAATCGAACGCAACGGCCTTTTCCGTCTGGATGCCGAACTTCGACTTCAGCCAGTCGACGGTGATGTAATTCTTGTAGGCGTCGAGCGCGGCCTGGTCCGGAAAGGGCGCCGTGTCGGTCGCCAGCTTGTAGATCAGCGTGGAGGGGATCGCGATCAGGTAGGACGCGATCTGGCTGACACGGATCGACAACGTCTTGCCGGTGAAGAACTTGTAAAGCTGCGAGACGACCGGGATTTCCCATTCCGCGAACAAGACGTCGCGGAAGGCCTCCACCACGTCCTTGATGATGTCCATCAAGACGGCGATGACCCCCTTGGCCGCATCGAGCGCGAAGAGCGCGACCGCTTCCATCACCTTGATGATGCCGCTCATCAGGAGATTGAGCACCTCGTTCGGATTGTCGCCGATCGCGGTGAAGTACTCGATCGCCTCGTCGAAAGCGGCCTTGCCGTCGCCGAACTGGAAGTTGTCGGCGAGATCTTCCAGCATCGTCACCAGACCGTCCAGCGTCGAGGAGAGCGCGGTCTGGGTCATCAGCGAGACGGAGGTGCTGCCCTTCTCGCTCGCGTTGCCGCCGTTCTCCTCATAGGCGTTGGCAAAGAGATTGTGCTCCAACTGGTAGGCCTGATCGTCCGACATTTCCGCTTGTGTGGAGAACTGGTCGTAGGTCGGATTGTCCGCCTTGTTGAGTTCGGCCACGAAACTGTCGACGGTGGCCTGAAGGCTGTTCTTCATCGTGTCGATGCCGCCGAGGATCATCTGCTTGACGTGCTCGACGCCGTCGACGGTAAAGTCGAGCAGGACATGGATGTTGTGTTCCACCGCCTCCGCCGTGCGCACGAAGTCGCCGATGTTGAACAGGAAGGCGAGCCATTCGAAAAGCTGCTTGAGCTTCACCTTCAGCCAGTTCCACACGCCCTGCACGAAGTCGAAGGCCTGCTGGGCGAACTCGATGATTGCCTCGAACACCTTGCCGGCGATCTCGAACAGCACCCGCCCGATGCCGTCGACGATCTCCACGACGATCTTGACCAGCCCGTCGACGACGAATTTCGCCGCATTCTTGATGCCGTTCCACACATCGCCCCAGTCGATGCCGAGAAAACCGGCGACCTCCGCGCCGTCGGCACTGCTCGCGCGCATCATCTCCAGGCGCGAGCTCTTCCAGTCCGCAACGTCCGCCATCGTCATCGCCTGGTACTGCGGAAACCCGGAAGAGAAATCGATCGCCCAGGTGGTGCCGTTCATCGCCGCGAGGTTGAGCTTGGGAGAAAAGCCGCGCGCCGCCCGGCCGCGTCCCACCGCGTGATAGGCGACCTTGTTCGCCTTGACCTCCTGCTGACCGGCGATCTGCATCGACGACTGGGTGATCTGCTGAAGGCTTTGCGCGTATTCGTCACTGGTGCGGTATTGCGCCGGCAACAGATAGGCGCCTGAGGCGTCCTTGGCGTTCTTGATGTCCTCGACCGACAGCGTCTCCAGCTTTTCCTGCAATTGCAGGTTCGGCTCGACCGCAAGCGGCGCGCCGGCAAGCGTCGACGGCGTCTCGACATAAAGCGTCGCGGCGGCGAGCGCATTGGCGCGTTGATGGACGACCACCTTGCCGTTCGGTCCCGTCTCGACCCCGACCCGGTTGAGCTGGCTGCACCGGTAGGACCGTCCGTCGACGAAGAGCGTCACCAGGAAGCTCGCCTGGATCGACACCTTGGCAAACGGCAACGGCATGCCGTCATTGTCGAGCACCACCAGTTCCAGCGCATGGGTCTCGACCGGCACCATCTCGTTGTCGCCGCGATAGAGCGTGACATGCTCGTCGAACCATTGCTGCGAGGTCGGAGACTGCCAGAAGCGCGTGAGCTCGCCGCCGGCGGACACCGTATAGGCCTCGGCATAGCCGGCGAGGTCGCGCCCCACGGTGAAGATCGAGGCCTTGGATCCCGCATCGCTGGGGATCTCGTTTCCAAGCGGAAACAGCGTGTTCCAGACCGGCTCGGACGAACGCCCGCTTCCCGGCACCTGACCGGAACGCCACAGCCGACCGTCGGTGCCGATGCCGAAGACCTGCAGCAGCCCGTCGAAGCAGATCGACGCATAGATCTGCGTCAGCGACACCGTCTGCCCCGCATCGACATGGATCCAGTCGTCGAACTGTTTCAGCGTCCCGGACTGGTACTTCCGCTCCTTCTTCAAAAGAAGCTTTCCGGTATCCTTCTCCACCGCGAAGATGTTGAGCCGGTTTTCCGCGTCGACGACGACGTAAAGCGCCGTTGCCTTCTTGTACCCAAGCGCCCTGAGCGGGGTCGCGCGGTTGGCCTGCTCGCAGTAAAGCACGTCATAGTCCTTGCCGATCGCGAAGATCGAGGACTGGACGACGCTGTTTTCCACCATGGCGATGGAGAGAACCTCCGCCTGGGTGCCGCCCGGCCCCATCAGCGGCGCCCAGACGGGGCCGTTCCAGGTGTTTTCGCCAGGCGTGAAGAAGTTGTTGGCAAGCAGACCGAAGCTCTCACCGGGCACGTCGAGCATGACATTCACATA
Organism: Stappia sp. ES.058; assembly: GCF_900105595.1. Lineage (GTDB taxonomy): Bacteria > Pseudomonadota > Alphaproteobacteria > Rhizobiales > Stappiaceae > Stappia. The sequence continues at coordinate 3,014,117 of NZ_LT629784.1, forward strand.
GATGTTGCCGTTGGTTGCGCCGCGCACGGCCCGGAACTGCCGGATCGTCTCGGTCGCATCCTCGGGCCTGGTTTCCTGTTGGAAATAATTCTCCGTCTCCGGCTTGTAGGAGGCATAGCGAAGCTGGCCATTGCCGCCGAGCGACAGGATGTTGGGCGTGTCGCTGCTTTCGCTGACCGAGGAGTAGAGGAAGAGCTGACGCCCGGTGATCTTCAGGTTGGTGTCGTGATAGGGGGCAGCCGCATCCTCGCCGCGCCGCAACCGGTAGATCTCGTCGTTGGTGCCGATCGTGTAGAGATCAAGGTTTCCCGCGGCATTGGGATAGGTGCGGATGTCGGTGCCGCCGAGCGCGGGCTTCGACAGCTGGAAGGTCTCCATGTACTTCGTGCTCGCGCGCGCCGCCGGAAATTCTCCCGCGGACAGCTCAGCGCGTGCGGATCTGGGCATGAAAGTCATGGAAACCTCCTGAAATCGCTGATGAGGAAAGCGCGTTTGAAACCGTCTCGACGCTGGCCGCGTCGCGGCAGCGTCTGGCAAGCTGAAGCGTCGGCGAGCGCCACACCGGTCGCCCGTGCGCATTGCAGTAAAGCGGCCGGTCGTCGTCCGGCCAGGCTGCACCTGTGTCGGGCGCGATCCGCGCAAGCGCGGGCGCGAGCAGGCGAACGCCGGAACATGCGGCGCGCGAAAGCGCCTCGGTCAGTTCGGCCGGATGCGCGTAGAACGGCGCCAGCATCCGAAGCTGCGACAGCGACGGCGGACCATCCGGCAGGGCCGCCGCGACACCCGCGCAAAGTCGCGCGCCGAAACCGTCCGGCGCGCTCATGTCGACACCGGCGCGCGCCAGGCTTGCAAGCACGTTGAGATTGACGATCAGGTCGACGGGATTTGCCGGCGCCTCAGCATCGAGCCAGGTCCGGACCATCGGCGCGCGCACGAACGGGGGGTCGCCGCGCCGCGCCGCGCGCGCGCAGTGGCTTGCATAAAGCGCTGGCAAGGTGGTGGCGGCCTCTTGTGCGGACCGGCGTCCCCCGGCCACCAGCGCCATCCAGGCGAGCGCGGTGTCGTCGGCATCCGCCGGCAGACGAATGTCGAGCCGTGCCGTGCCTTCGGGCGGATAGAACAGAAAAGCTCCCGGCACTTCGGGGGCCGCGCAGGTCTCGATGAAATCGAGGGCGCGCCTTTGCGCTTCGCGCAGCGCCTCCCGGTTCCCGTTCGCCCCCGGTGAGGCGAGACGATCCGACAGGATCAGGGCCACCTGCGCCGTGACGAAACAGGTCTCATCCGTGATGGGCCCATCCGGTCCTTCGACGGTTGAGGGAAACGCACCGGAGAGGCACTGTCGCGCCAGCAGGTCGCAAAACCGCAAATCAGCCATGGCGCACCTCGCGTGCCGTCATGCCGGCGCCATTTTCACCGACAAGCGGCGGCGCCAGCGCGACCGTGGCAGTCGCATGCAGCGGCTGGCCATCCGCCAGCATGACGCCGACCAACCCGTGTTCGGGCACCCGGCCGGTGTCGTCCGGCAGGGTCAGCGCGTCGTAGGCGTCCATCGGCCAGCCGGCTTCGTTTCCGACACGCAACAGGGCGGCCCGCGCCCGTTCCGGGGGGCCAAGCAGCGCCGTTGCGTTGGAATACCAGGTGAAGACCCGCGCCCGGCCCTGCGCATCGAAGGCGCAGCTGAAGCCCATGTCGTAGGACGGGAGTTCGAAGCGCACCGTACGCTGCGTCAAGGTTGTGAGGAAGCCGACGACCTCTCCTCCGCGCTCGTCCAGGCCGAAGCGACGCATCAGCGTGTCGAGCTCGGCAGGAAACAGGCGACCGCAGCGATAGTAGAATTCCGTCCCGCCCGAGGCCGGGTCGAGACCGATCATGGTCAGGCGGATTTGTCGGCGCGGCAGGACCGCCGGCTGGCCGGCCATCTCTTCGTCGAGAGACTGCCAGGCACATCCCTCCGGCACATCGAGATAGAGCTTGTCGCGCAACTCCCCGCCGGCGACGCGAAGCCCGAGCCATGCGCCGTAGCGCCCCCCGAAATCGCGCTGCCAATCGCCCACACGCGCCGCAACCGCCGCCTGCGCGGCCGCAAGAGGCCGGGACAACGCCGCACGACACGATCGCGCCCGATCGGCGGGCGAGCCGTCCGGATCCGGATCGAGGCTGACCCGCAGTCCCGGTGTCGGCCACACCACCGCCGCCTCGAGCGGCGCGCCCGCCGGCGTCAGCCGGCTTGCACCTCCGCTGGCGGCGCGGGGCGCAAGCCGCGCCACCGCCTTGCCAAGCCACGCGGCATCGTTCGTCGACACCCGCGACAGGCTGTGCAGCGCGGAAAACCGGGCAGCGACACCGCCGCCGTCATTCGCCGCGCCGCCGCCATCCGTGGACAGGGCGCCGTGCACCGTCCTAGCCCGCGGCGCGCATATGCGCGATGAGCGCTTCGGGTTCGATGCTGTGACGGACGATGCCCGGCTGGACGTTCGCCGGCGGCAGGGCCGGGAGTTCCACCGAGAGCTTTCCTTCCACCTTCTGGTCGGTCAGCGTGCGTTGCTCGCCGTTCGTCTTCATCACGTAGACGGCCGTGTAGTAGAACTCGACCGTCGGATCAATCCGCGGCCGCTGCACGCCATAATAGCGGTCGAGATCGTCGACACGCGGCGTTCCGGCCGGGCTCAGGATGCTGAACAGGAGCAGATTGTCCTGCGACCCCTGCGCCACCGCCCGCTCCTCGCTGGTCATTTCCTCGCGCGGCTTTGTGAAGAAGTCCGGCAGCTTTTCGCCGAACTCCTCCTTGGCCGTCTTCTTGAGCTGGAACATGGTCAGATTGACGCTCGCCACCTGCGACCAGTCGATCAGCGAGGTGTCGACGAGCACGCTGTAGTTTTCGATGGTGTTGGTGACCGTCAGCGTCTTGTATTCGCTCGACTGCTTGTAGTTGGCGAGCGTGAAGTCCGATCCGTCCGTATAGAAGATGGTGCCGGCGATGTTGTAGTAGGCGGAATTTGTGTTGTCGACCGCCTGGAAGTTCCAGCGCGGCTCGGCGAAACTGAGCAGACCCTGCGGCTGCCAGTTCGACCAGGTGTTCTCGAACAGCCAACCGTTGGGGTCGTTCGCCGGATCGAAGTACTGCGCGTTGACGTCGACCAGCATCAGATCCTGCGCCTGGTCGGCGTAGTTGAAGGCGCGCAGCGTGAACTGCGTGAACAGCCCCTTGGGATCCTTGACGAAAACGATGTCGGCATTGCCGGAGGTCGTGTTGTCCGGAGCGCTCGACAAGGCGCCCGGCGGCTGGGAGACGACCTCGGAATTGTCCGACATCTGATAGCGCAGGCGGTAGCTGTAGGCTTGGCCGATGGGCAGGTTGTAGTAGCTGTCGAAGGTGAGCGCCCCGTCCTCGCCGTTGTCGATCATCGTCTTGGTCTGGACGATGGCCGGGCTGCCCGAGGGCGGCGCGAAGAAGAAGTCGATGTTGACCGCCTTGACCGCAGTGCTTCCCGAAAAGGGGATTGCCTGCCCGATGAACGTGACCTGGCGCGTGCCGAAGACGTTCGGCGTGATGTTGACGAGCGTGTCGGAAGTGGTGACCGGATCGCTCTGGAAGGTCGTGCCGTCCTTGAACTGGATCACATAGGAATAGGTGTATTCGCCATTGAAGGACCCGCCGGGAAAATCGCCGGGCGCCTCGTAGATCATCGACGACTGGTCGCCGTCCTTGACGATCAGCATGAAGGTGTTGCCGGTCTTGCGGGTCGGATAGTCGACGGTGACGGTCACGGATTCGGCAACCGCATCGCCGTTGTCGGTGCGTGCCAGCTGGCCGATCAGGTTGAACACGACGGAGAGCTTGCGGTTGTCGACCTGAATGAAGAGCTTGTTCCACTCTTCGCTGGAGAATTTCTCCATGAAGCTCGAGACCGGCGTGGACCAGTCGATCACCGTGTCCTCGCTGTAGCTCTGCTCGAAGGACGTGGTGGCCGACACCGGATTGGGGCCGGTCGCCATGGTCGCGGCCGCCGCAACCGTGTTCGCCACCTGGTTTTCCAGCGTGGTCCAGCCCCAGTCGCGCACGCGCTGTTCCAGTTCCTGCGTGCTGCCGGCGCCGATCGTAACCTTCACCTCGCCGGCGCCCGACTGCTGCAGCACCTGCTTGACGTCCTGCAGGACCTGTTTCTGGTTGCCCCAGGTGTCGCGCACGGTCTTGTAGGTCTTTTCGTAGTGGATCGCAGCCTCGGCCACGTATTTGACCGTGGCCTTGGCGCCGAGCAGCTTGGTCAGCACCTGCATGTCGTATTCGACGCGGAAGGGCGAGGCGCCGCCGCCTTCGGAATAGGCCGCCTTGAAGGTGTTGAGCGCCTCCGCCGTTTCCAGCGGAATCTGGAAGGCCGCGACATTCGTGCCGTAGAGCGTCGGCTCGACCGCGAGAACCTCGGTCTCGCCCTCGATGTCATAGTGGAAATAGGCCGTCCCCCCGACCCAGGTGAAGCCGCCCCAGCTGATGTCGTCGCCGAGAACCGCCTCCGCCGCCTGCCGCGCGGCAAGCGGTTGCACGAGTTCCATCTCGAAGGTGCACAGTCCCGACAGACCGCCGCCATTCTTGGTGTATTCGGCGATCGAGAACGCGGGCGCGCCGTTCACCGTGCGCAGCGTGGGAACCGGCACCATGTACCAAAGCTTGGGATTGTCGTGATCCTGATAGACGTAGACGACGCCGTTCGGGCCGTAATCGATTTCGCGCACTGTGGTGATATCAAACATGGCGTCCTCGCATCGCGATAAATTAGAGAAAATCCGAAAATCTACCTATGCGCGAAGATTGACATTCCAGAGTGCAACTTACAAGTCAATTTCGCGCATTATCCTAACGTAAGAATTACAACCTGAATGCAACTCATGCAAAAAATGCGTGTAAATTTAGTCATTAATACATATTATCATAATATTTCAGATCTCAAACGCTCGTCGGCGCGCGCGCTTCAGACGGAACCGGAGGACGGCCACCGGCGCGTGTCGCGAACGGGCATTTGGATGTTCATGCGTACCCGGCGGCAAACAGCATCGGGGTAAGACCGCCCTGGTGGAAAACCGGTCGTCCCGCAAACTGATTTCTACGAAACGCGAAACCGGCGGAGGGCCTTCGGAGAGCCTCTGGCTGGCGGTCAGCCCTGCCCCTGCGCGGCACCGATGCGGCGGCGGTGCGGAGCCGCAAGGCAAGCAAGGGCGAGAATGACGCCGGACACCGCCGCGATCATGCCCGCGGCGCTCACCGCGTTCTGTGCGCCGAACCAGAGCGGGCCGTAGCCGGCCAGCACATATCCGACAACGGCCGATAGCGTGGCAAAGACGACGCTCCAGCCGACCTGGGCCTCCAGCCGGTTGGTCATCAAACGGGCCGCCGCCGGAGGACAGATGAACATCGCGATGACGATGATCGACCCGACCGCGTCGAAGGCGGCGACCGCCGCGACGGCGGAGGCGGCGACCAGCGCCAGCCCGATGGTGCGCGTGGGCACGCCGAGCGTCGCGGCAAAACCCTCGTCAAACGTCGACAGCTTGAGCGGGCGCCAGAAAACGAACGTCAACACGGCGATCGCGGCCGCCACCACCGCAATGCGCGGCAATTCGGTCGGCAGTCCCGCAAGCGCCACCGGATCGAGCAGAGAGCCCCATCCGGTGGCGTCGAACCAGATCAGGCTTTCCAGATTGCCCATCAGCGCATGCTCGACATCGAGATGCACCGCGCTCGTGTCGGTCTGCTCCAGCAACAGGACGCCGCCGGCGAACATGGATGTGAAAACGACCCCCATGGCGGCCCCCGGCTCGATCCGTCCGACCCGCTTGATCGTCTCGATCAGAACCACCGCGACCAGCGCCGCCCCGGCCGCGCCGATCAGCATCGGCAGGGCGGCAATGACCCCGGTGGCGAGGAAGGCGACGACGATGCCCGGCAGCACCACATGGCTGATCGCATCCCCGATCAACGCCTGCCGGCGCAGGATGAGGAAATTGCCGGGCAAGGCACAGGCAATCGCCGACAGGACGCCGATCAGGATCGGCGTGAGCGAGAGTTGCAAAAAGGCGTCCATGATCAGCCGGCTCCCTTGTCGGCAAGCTTCGGCGAACCGATCCGCGCGTCAATCGCCGCGATCTCGTCCGCCGTCAGCATCGTCTCGATGGAGGTCAGGCCGTCGTAGCGCCCCGATGCCCCCTCGTCCTGATGCATCCGGCGCGCGACCTCCCAGCGGCGCTCGTCCCTGAGCGCCTTGGCGGCCCGGGCCCGCCCCGCCTCGGTCGCCACCTTGTCGGGGCGGATCAGCCCGTCGCGCGCCAGCACCTTCAACGTCAGCGGATCGAGGATCGGCTCGTTGCGGGCAAGCGCCAGCAGACCCTGCCGACGGTGCACCCGACGCTGGAAACGCCGATGCCGCAAGCCGGCCGCCAGCACGCCACGATTGGGCGCCAGAAGCAGCGAAAAGCAAAACAGGGTGAAGGACACAAGCACGATGATCGGCCCCGTCGGCAGGTTGGGCGCGGAGGCGGATATCGCCGCGCCGAGATACCCGGCAAGCCCGCCGAGCGCTCCCGCACCGAGCACGACGGTGTCCGTCCGCTCGCTCCAGAGCCGTGCGGTGACCGGCGGAATGATCAGCATGGCGACGATCAGGATCAGGCCGACAACCTTCAACCCGATCACCGTCACCGCGAGCACCAGCGCCATCATGGCGAGATCGACGGCCCGAACCCGCACGCCGCGGGCCGCGGCATAGCCCGGATCGAAGGCGACCAGCGTCATCGGCCGGCGCAACAGCAACAGCACCGCCAGCGCCATCGCGCCACCGCCTGCGATCACCAGCGCGTCCTGGCGCAGCATTCCCGCCGTCGATCCGAGGAGAAAGCCCTCGAGCCCCGCCTGCCGTCCGCTCGACATCGACTGGATGACGGTCAAAAGGACGATCCCCAGCCCGAAGAACACCGACAGCACCGAGCCGATGGCGACATCCTCGGCAAGGCGCGTGTGGCGCACGATCCAGTCGACCAGCAAAAGCCCGACAGCGGCCGACAATGCCGAGCCGGCCAACAGGCCGATCAGATTGCGGCCGTCGCCGCCGAGCGCGACCATGACGATAAACGCCAGCCCGATGCCGGGAAGCGTGGCATGGGCCACGGCGTCGCTGACCAGCGCGCGCTTGCGCAAGAAGAGAAAGGTTCCACCCGCGCCGGCGGCGATGCCGAGCAGCGCGGACCCGACAGCGACGAGCGCGGCGTTGTAGCCGGCCTGAAGCAGAAGCGCGGACAGGATGGCGTCTGGCATAGCGTCTGGCATGGCGGATCAGCTCGACAGCTTGAGTTGGTCTATGTGTGTGGATGCCAGGCGCCCGCCGTAGGTTGCCTGAAGGTTTTCCGCGGTGAAGGTGGTCGCCGTCGGGCCTTCCGCGACCTTGCGCACGTTGATCAAGAGCACGTGGTCGAAATAATCGGTCACCGTCGCCAGGTCGTGATGAACGCAGACCACGGTCTTGCGCGCCGCCTTGAGCGTGTGCAGCACGTCGATGATCGCCTTCTCCGTCGCCGCGTCGACGCCGGCGAAGGGTTCGTCAAGCAGATAGAGATCGGCATCCTGCGCCAGGGCACGCGCCAGGAAGACGCGCTGCTGCTGTCCACCCGAAAGCTGGCCGATCTGGCGCTCCGCGAAGTCGGCCATGCCGACGCGCTCAAGGCAACCGAACGCCCGCTCGCGATGCGTCTTGCGCACGAAACGCAGCAGGCCGAGTTCGCGATACAGGCCCATCAGGACGACGTCGATCACCCGTGTCGGAAAATCCCAGTCGACGGAGGCGCGCTGCGGCACATAGGCCACCCGGTCGCGCGCGCGCTCCAGTTCCTGGCCGAAGACGCGCACGGTGCCCGACAAGCGCGGCACGATCCCGAGCGCGGCCTTGAGAAGCGTCGACTTGCCCGCGCCGTTGGGCCCGATGATCGCGACCATGCTTTCGCGGGGAAGCGCTGCATCGACGGAGAACACCGCCGGCTTCTCACCATAGGAGACCGTGATCTCGCTGAGCGCCAGGGACGCATTCGCGATTTCCGCGGGAGACGGCGCGCGAGCGCCACCTTCGGCTGCGAGTTCAAGCTTTGGCGATGCCATCAGGATCTCCCTGCCGCTTTCGCGGCCGTGTTTCGCGTCTTCGGCCGGCATCCGGCTCACCTGCCGGCCGCCAGGCGGCCGTTTGCGCCGCGCTCGGGCGCCGATCCGCCCAGAGATCGGGCGATCAAAGTCATATTGTGATCGATCATGCCGAGATAGGTCCCCTCGTAGGTCCCGTCCTCGCCCATCGCATCCGAAAAGAGCTCGCCACCGATCGACACCTCGTGGCCGCGCGCCGCCGCCCCCTCTATGAGCGCGCGCACGCTGCGGTCGGAAACGGAGGATTCCACGAAGACCGCCTTGATCCCGCGCGACACGAGCACGTCGACCAGTTCCGACACGCGTTGCAATCCCGCCTCGCTTTGCGTGGAAATCCCCTGGATGCCGAGCACCTCGAATCCGTGGGCCCGACCGAAATAGTTGAACGCGTCATGGGCGGTGATCAGCACGCGCGCCTCCTGCGGAACGGTTGCCTCCACCTTGCGCGCATAGGCGGCGAGCGCCGCCACCTCTTCAAGATGCGCCGCTGCATTGGCCCGGAAGACCTCCTCCGTCTCCGGCCGGGCCTCGATCAGCGCATCGCGCACGGCAACGATCGCATCGGACCAAAGCTGCGGATCCATCCACACATGGGGATCGAACTTGTCGGCATACTCCTCATGGGCGATCAGCTTGTCGCGCGGGAGCACCTCGGCGACGGAGATCACAGGCTTGCGCTTGCCGAGACCGGCGAAAAAATCCTCCATCTGCGCCTCAAGATACAGGCCGTGGCGCAGCACCAGATCCGAATTGACCATAGCGACAATGTCGGTGCGGGTCTGGCGATAGGAATGCGGATCGACACCCGGCCCCATCAGCGCGTGCACAGTGACGGCGTCTCCACCGATTTGCCGTGCGGCATCGGCGATCATTCCCGTCGTCGCGACCACCTTGAGCGGCGCGTCCTGCGCGGACAGCGGCGTGGGCGCTCCGAGCGCGAGCGCCATGCCAAGTGCCACGGCACCGAGTGTCATTTGCCGTTTCAGCCAGTCCCGCATGTCGTGTCTCGCTCCTTTGCACATCGGCTCGCCCGTCACGAACCATTCCTAGCGTCACACATGAATATGAGAATGAGTTGCAAGTGTCAATGAAAATGAGAACGAGTTGCAAAAACTGGCCCGATGATTGCGCATCGCCCGCTACACAATGGCTCGGGAGGATTTACGAAAGCCGAAGCCCGTCGGATCCCGTGCGACGACGCGAGCGCGAGAGAGAAAAAGCGACCGCAGAAATAAGACGGCGACGTTACGTCACTCTATGTTCATATGAGCGTAGTCGAACGGTCACCTGAACGTTCTAGGGTACGAACCGGTAAATGAGGCCGATATGGCATGGGAAATGGCAAAACGCCGCGAGGACAGGTTTGGAGAGCGGGCCGGTTGCCCGGTCAAACGCGCTGACAAGACGGGGCGACGTCCTTTTTCCGACCTTCGGATTTGACGCCGATCGGGCCTCACCTGCGTCGCGAAAGGCTTGAAAATGCCCGTATTTCTCGGCACTTGCCGCTTCTTGACCAGACGCAATCCGCCTCAAACCATATCAACCTCATTTATGGGCCCGTACCCTGATGCGTCGGGAAACGGCCTCGGGAGCCAGGGAGCACGCCCGCATCCATGTTCGGCACCACGGATATCACGACGCGCCAGCGCGACATCGCCGATCTCGTGCAATCGGACGGATTTGCCTCCGTGGAGGAGCTTGCCCGGCGGTTCGGGGTCACCACCCAAACCATTCGCCGCGACCTCACGCGGCTGTGCCGGCGCGGCGTTCTGCGACGGACCCATGGCGGCGTCGAGCCGCCGGCCCAGTCCGGGAACCTGCATTATGCCCGGCGCCAGATCCTGAACCTTGCGGCGAAACGCGCAATCGCGGAAGCGGTCGCTGAAGAGGTTGCAGATGGTGCCGCCCTGGCGTTTTCCATCGGAACGACGCCGGAGATCGTGATGCAGGCCCTGGTCCGGCATCGAAACCTGCGCATCTTCACCAACAATCTTCACGTCGCCTTCGCCGCCTCGCAATGCGCCAGCTTCGAGGTCACCATCGCCGGCGGGCGCCTGCGCCATGGCGACAGCGACATCCTGGGAGAAGACACCCGCCGCTTCTTTTCAAGCTACAAGGTCGATATCGGCATCTTCGGCGTGGCCGGTGTCGACGCCGACGGCACGCTGCTCGATTTTCATGAAGCCGAGGTCGCGGCCCGTCAGGCGATCCTGGCCAACTGCCGCCAGGCGTTTCTGGTTCTGGACGCCAGCAAGTTCGGCCGGCCGGCGCATGTGCGCGGCGGCAACATCACCGATGTCGCGGCGGTCGTATGCGACAGACCGCCCCCCGAAACGCTCGCCCGCCGGCTGTCGCGGGCCGGCACCCGGGTGATCCTGCGCGCCGGAACGTCCTGACGCGCCCTTGCGACCCGGGGTCATGCAAGGGAGGCGGAGACCTCGCGGATCCGTTGCGTAGCGGCATCGATCTGGGCTGTGGTCCCGGAGACCTGCTCAATGGTCGATGTCACGGTGCCAACCCCTTCGGCAACCGACTGCATGTTGGCCGAGATCTCACTCGAAACGACGGACTGCTCTTCGACAGCTGCCGAAATGCTCGTCGCAATTTCGCTCATCTGATTGATGATGGACATGATATTGTCGATCGCCCTCACCACCTCGCCGGTGGTTTGTTGAACCGCCCCGATCTGGGTCGAGATTTCCTCGGTTGCGCGGCTCGTCTGCGATGCCAGGCTTTTCACTTCCGAGGCCACGACTGCAAAGCCCTTTCCGGCATCTCCGGCGCGTGCCGCCTCGATGGTCGCATTGAGGGCAAGCAGGTTGGTTTGACTGGCAATGTTGTCGATCAACTCGATCACGCTGCCGATGGTTTTGGCATCCTCGGAGAGACCGGAGATCACCCGACCCGACTGGACCGCTTCCGTTACAGCGGTTTCGGCGATTTCCCGGGATGTGTTGACCTGGCGGCTGATCTCCTGGATCGAGGCGACAAGCTCTTCGGCCGCGGCAGCCACGGCCTGCACGCTGGCGGAGGTCTTGCTGGATGCATCGGCAGACTGCGCCGTGCGTTCGGTGGCCCCTGAAAGCGCCGTCGCGACCTCGTTCAGCTGGTCGTCTATGCGGCCTTGCGTCTCCACGCGACGCTTTCGCTCTCTTACCTCGGCGGTAATGTCGGTCGCGAACTTCACGACCTTGAAAGGCTGGCCGTTGGCACCGAAGATCGGATTGTAGGAGGCTTGGATCCAGATCTCCCTGCCATCCTTGCCGAGACGCCGGAACTCGCTTCTCTTGAACTCGCCCGACCGCAGCTCCGCCCAGAACCGCTGGTACTCCTGGCTTTTCCGGTCTTCCGGCACGACGAAGATACTGTGATGACGTCCCTGCACCTCGGACAGGGAATACCCCATAACCGACAGGAAGTTGTCGTTTGCATCGAGCACATTGCCCGAAAGGTCGAAATGGATCACGGCCTGGGACCGGTTGATGGCGTTGATCTGGCCTTCAAAGTCGGCGCTCCTCGTTTTCTGCGCCGTGATGTCGGAGGCAATCTTGACCACCTTGAGGACCTTGCCGGCCCGGTTCTTCACCGGGTTGTAGGACGCCTGGATCCAGACTTCACGTCCGTCCTTGCCGAACCGGCAAAACTCGTCGGACCGATAGGCGCCTTTGGCGAGGTCCTGCCAGAACCGGTGGTAGCTGTCGCTGCGCGCGTAGTCGGCATCGACGAACATGCGGTGATGCTTGCCGACGACTTCCTCAAGCGCGTAACCGAGCGCCGAGAGAAAGTTTTCGTTGGCCCACAAGATGGTGCCATCAACACCAAACTCGATCATCGCCTGAGATCTGGACAAGGCATCGATCGTCTGCTTCCAGGGATTTTGCATAAGCATTTCAAAGACCTCACCGGGTTCAAGATTTCGTGCGCCGCAGGAGAGATCAGCGCTGTCTGTCATGCGCCAGATATATCCGCCGCCCTTCACAAACCATGAATTCGTGAGCGCACACGCGGCCACAACGCGTATTAAATGAACCAAGATTATATATTAAACGGAATAAGTAGCCCAGGATTGATGAGGGGAGGCCTCGCCCGCGAGAACACGCAAACCGCTCCCGGGATTAGGGATTCTGCGGGCGCGACCAGGCAACGATAAGGAGGTCGCCGGGCCCGCCGGGCCCTACCGCCGGCACATGACGGACCGTGGCCTGCGGGCTGACGAGAACGCGAAACAGCCTGCAGAACACGGCCCGGTGCCAGGGACAGCCGGCAAGCGCCAAGGCGTGCCCCTCGAGAACGAACGTCAACGGCTGTCCGAAGTGAAGCTTCAGCCGCCCCGTGCCGGTGAATGTCCATGCATTGCGCGCCACGGCGCGCGCAAGCAGGGGCGCGGCGAGCCCGGCGGGAAGCATCCGCAACAGGCCGCGCGCGAATGCCGGAATGCGGTTGGCGATCACATAGTCCGCCGTTCGCCGGCCGGCATCGGCGCACAACGCAGCGGCGGTCGCGGGCCAGTCGCGATACAGCACCGAATAGAGGTGCTCCACGTCGGAAACCGGAACCATGTCACCCGGCGGCGACGACAGCCACCTGGACAGGCCCGCTCTTTCGAACAGCCTTTCGGCTTCCCGCAGGCCCGAGAGCGCCGTCATCGCCGCAGCGAGTTGCAGGGCCGCGTTCGGACCGATGACCGCTTGGGCGGACGCACCGGGCCCATGCGGGTCCGCGTGATCGCGCCGGACATGCTCAGGCATCGGCCATCTGCTCCTCGCTGCCGCCGCACGCTTTTTGCGCGGCTGCCTGTTGCCGGGCCGCCTTCGCCTTCTGCGCCCGCTCGGCGGCCGCCTCCCAGTCCTCGAGCTGGGCCGGGGCGATCTTGCGCGTGTCGTCGAAGTGGAAATCGACCTTCTTCTTCGATTGCGGCCCCCAGTAGCCGACCTTGCCGAGATCGTAGAAGGTGCGCTGGAACCCGGCCCTGAGAAACGCCTTCAGGCAACCCAGCAAATAGCGCCGGCGAAAGCCGCTGCCGCGCCAGGGATAATCGAACAGCGCCTTCTTCATGTAGAAGCGGCGGTAGTTGTTCATCACCCGGTCGAGCAGTTCGGCGCGGTCCATGGCCTCCGGCTTCATGATCGGCGTGACGAAATTGTATTTCGAGAAGTCGAACACCTCGACCTTGTCGCCAAGATCCTGATAGAGCGGCGAGAATGGCCAGGGCGTGTACATCGCCCAGTTGGCGAGATCCGGGTTCCAGTCCCGCGCCATCTTGTAGGTTTCCTCAAGGGTTTCCGGGGTCTCGTTGTCCAGCCCGACGATGAACTGCGCCTCGACGAAGATGTCGGCGTTGCGCAACAGCTCAATGGCGCGGCGGTTGTCGGCGACCTTGGTTTCCTTGTTGAACCGGTCGAGCTTCAACTGCGCCGCCGCTTCCGTGCCGAGCGAGACATGCACCAGCCCCGCCTTGCGGTAGAGCGGCAGCAGCGCCTCGTCGCGCAGGATGTCGGTGACCCGCGTGTTGATGCCCCATTTCACCTTGTCGGGCAGGCCGCGCGCGATCAATTCCTCGCAAAAGGCGATGAATTTCTTGCGGTTGATGGTGGGTTCCTCGTCCGCGAGGATGAAGAAGCCGACCTGGTGATCGGTCACCAGCCGCTCGATCTCGTCGACGACCTTCCTCGGGTCGCGCACCCGGTAGTCGCGCCAGAACTTCCACTGCGAGCAGAACGAACAGGTGAAGGGGCAACCGCGCGCCATGTTGGGGATCGCGACGCGAACGCCGAGCGGCACATAGATGTAGTTTTCCCACTCCAGCAGCGACCAGTCGGGATCGATGCCGTCCAGGTCCTTCACCGTCGGCGCGGCGGGCGTTGCGATGATCTCGTCGCCCTTGCGGAAAGCCAGCCCCTTGATCCCGCCCACCGCATCGCGCCAGAGCCCGGCGGCGATGGCGGTCACCAGAGTGGCGAAGATCTCCTCGCCCTCCCCGCGCACGATCACATCGACCTGCGGCGCCTCGCTCAAGACCTGCTTGTACATGAAGGTCGCATGCACGCCGCCCAGCACCCGCACCGCGTCCGGGCAGGCATCGCGTGCCACCTCGAGCACCCGTTCAGCCGTGTAGATCGACGGCGTGATCGCCGTGACGCCGACGATATCGGGCTGAAGCGCGGCGAGACGCGCCGACAGGGCGTCGTCGTCGAGGTGATGCGTCATCGCATCAATGAAATGAATGTCGTCGAAACCCGCGCGCCGAAGGCTGCCGGCGAGATAGGCGACCCACGCCGGCGGCCAGCTGCCGGCAATCTCGGCGCCGCCGGAATGATAGTTCGGATGAACGAGCACGATGCGCATGACAAACCCTCCCGTGATGCGGAAAAGTTACACCTTCATGCGTCACTTAAAATTGACACATATCAATCGGACATGACGGTCGTGCGCGGACCGACCCGCCGTGCGGGTCGCCGTTGATGTCTATGTCGGCAGACCGAGGATTGCGCGAGCCTCCGCGACGCTTGCCGGATGGCGGCTGTAGTCGGCGCAAAGATCGGCGGTGCGTTTCACCAGGGCTGCGTTGGAGGGGGCGAGCGTGTCGCGGTCCAGCCGGATGTTGTCCTCCAGACCGGTGCGGCAATGTCCGCCGGCCTCAATGGCCCAGCGGCTGACCTCCAACTGGTGACGCCCGATGCCCGCCGCGGTCCAGGTCGCCTCCGGCATCAGCCGCCGGGTCGTTTCGATATAGAACTCGAACACCCGCCGGTCGACCGGCATGGCGTTCTTCACGCCCATGACGAATTGAACGTGAAGCGGCGCGGCGAGCCGCCCGTCCTGAACCATCGCCGCCGCCTGGAAGATATGCGACAGGTCGAAGGCCTCGATCTCGGGCTTGATGTTGTAGGTGCGCATTTCGCCGGCGAGCCAGTCGACCAGTTCGGGAGGGTTCTCGTAGACACGGGTGGGAAAGTTGTTCGAGCCGACGGAGAGCGACGCCATTTCGGGGGCAAGCGGCAGCATGCCGCCGCGCGTCTTGCCCGCACCCGAGCGGCCGCCGGTCGAGAGCTGCACGATCATGCCCGGGCAATGGGTCTTGATGCCCTCCATCAGTCTGGCAAAGCGATCGGGATCGGACGTGGGCGTTCCGTCGTCCTCGCGCACGTGGCAATGCGCGATGGTCGCCCCGGCCTCGAAGGATTCCTGCGTGCTCTCGACTTGTTCGCTGACGGTGATCGGAACCGCCGGATTGTCCGACTTCCTGGGCACGGACCCCGTGATGGCGACACAGATGATGCATGGATCGGACATGCGAGAAAGCTCCCGTAATACGCTTTGCGAGCGGTGGCGCGATCGGCCTCCGACGCTTGATTCTTGGCATTTACCCCCGCTGGCACAAGGGCGGGTGGCCGCAGAATGCGAGGATTGGCATTTGGTTATCAGCTTCGGGGGGCGACCGCAAACCACGCAGGAAAGACGCACGGCAGCGCATCGCACCCGCCCGGCGGACGGCGTCTTGCAAGAGGTGTCAGGCGCCCTTGCCCCATGCGTCGGGCTTCTCCAGGAGCGGCACTCTCGAGAAACTGCGCTGCAACTGCGCGGGAAGCTCGCTGGCCGGCACCCCGTGGCCGTAATAGAACCCCTGGGCAATGCGACAGCCCGCCCGGCGCAGCAGCGCGCACTGGCTCGGCGTTTCGACCCCCTCGACCGTGACGCTGATGCTGAGCCGCCGCGCGAGTTCGACAATGGACCGGATGATCAGCAGGCTTTGGGCATCGCTTTCCAGCGTCTGGACGAAACTGCGATCGACCTTCAATTCGTCCCATGCGAAATCGCGCAGGTAAGACAGTGCGGAATATCCGGTTCCAAAGTCATCGAGCGCGATCCACACGCCCAGGTCCTTGAGCCGGCGCAAGGTCGCAAGGGCACGGGTGGAATCGCTCATCACCATGCTCTCGGTCACTTCAAGTTTCAGGCGTTCCGGAGAAAGCCCGGTCTCCTCAAGAATGGCGGCGACGCGGTCCGGCAGGTCGCTGTGCGCGAGTTGCGCGACCGAAAGATTGACGGCGACCGGCACCTCCTGCGGCAACAGGCAGATATCGCGACAGGCTGTGCGCAGAATATGCTCGCCAATCTCGACAATTCGTCCCGACGCCTCTGCGATCCTGACGAACTCGCCCGGCGGCACCCAGCCAAGTTCGGCATGACGCCAGCGCGCCAGCGCCTCGAAACCGACGATCCGCCCGGTGGCCATCTCGACCTGCGGCTGATAGTGCGGAAGGATCTCGCCTTTGGACAAGGCACAGGAGAACCCGGCCTCGATCACCTGCCGCCGCGTTGCATCCTCGCGCATCGACGCGTCATAGGCCTGCGCCCGGCCCTTGCCCGAGGTCTTGGCATGACTGAGCGCAAGATCCGCGTTCTGGACGACCGCATCGCCGTCAATCGTGTCGGCATCGACCAGCGCAAAGCCGATGGTCACATCGACGACGATGTTTCCGTATTCGAGGCCGTGCGCCGTACGCAGCCCGTCGATCAATTCCTGGGCCCTGGCCGCGGCCTGCCCGTCGCCTCCCGTTACGCGGGTCAGCACTGTGAACTCGTCGCCGCCAAGGCGCGACACAAGACCGTCTGCGCCCCAGCCGGAGACGATTTCCTCCAGCCGGCGCGCGACCGACACCAGCAGACTGTCGCCCGCGGCATGACCCAGCATGTCATTGACCGCCTTGAAGCCGTCGAGGTCGATGGCATAGACCGCCAGCCGGCCCGCACTGCGGTCGAGGATCGCCATGTCCAGCGCACCGTCGAACGCCAACCGGTTGGCGAGCTGTGTGAGGGGATCGCGCTGTGCCACCTGTTCGAACTTCCGGGCGCTGCGCTCCGCGAATTCGCGCGCCAGCCGCAGGCGGCGTGCCTGAAACGACATCATCGCCAGCAAGACCGCGCCAAACACGATCAGCACCATGACCAGCGCGTTCTGGAATTCCTGACGCTCGCGCAGGGTCTTGCGGATCTCTGCAGCCTCCTCGAGATTTGCCGTCATCGCCTGGCCACCGAGATGCATCAAGGCCTGCGCCGCATCGCTCAGAACCAGACGAATCTCGTCCAGCGCCTCGCGGTCCTCGATGCGCGCATAGAGCGGCCCCAGCCGGTCCACATCAACGCGCACACGCTGCAGGAGCGCGATCCGCTCCGGCGATGCCTCGACGAAAGCCCCGAATGCCCCTGCGGACCATGTATCGACTCGGCTGAGCAGGATATTGTAAAACAGACGCGCGCCCCGGGCGTCCTCCGCCGATCCGCTCGCCGCGTAGCGCGCTGCCCGTTCCAGCGCATTCACAGCGTCCAGCTTGCCGTTCAGCCCGCTCATAGCGATATCGTATCGCATCGATCGGTTGACCGCCTCGCCTGTGGTCAGCACAGCCTCCGCCTGCACCATGATGACGAGCACGAGACCGCCCAGCACCATGATGGCGACAAGCCTGGCCTTGCCGATAAGCGTTTCGCCAACACGCGCCAACCCTGCCATCCTTGCGGCCCTATTTCACCGTCAACCGACGCAACTGCCAGATGGAACGGGAATAGTACAATTCGTTCCGCAGCTCCGGAAATCGGTCGAACGGATAGATGATGAAAAGCGGCCCCTTGTCGCGCACCGTCAGGTCCGCCCCGTTTGCACGGTATGCGACGAGAACGTCGAATTCGGCCGCGTCGGACAGCGGGATCTCGGTGTAGAAGTCGTTGAGAGCGATGCCGGTCAACGTGTCTCCCCTGGCACCGACATGCGCCATCAGTCTCGACAATGCCACGCCCTCGAAGACCATCAAGCCGTCGTGCCAGGGCGTTGTGGTTTCGATACGCTCCGTGCCGAGCGCCTGAAGGTCGGCCAGTGTGAACTCGGCGGGAGCATCGCCGGCGACGCGACCGTCGACAGTCAGCACAACCTCACCGTCCGCCAGGACGGAGCCTGCAAGAACGGACCCCAGCAAAAATATTCCGGCACAAACCAACCGCAGATATTTCATGTCTCTCACTCTTGATCGTGACACGCGCCGCCTGGAGAAGATGCCGGGAAACAAACAATGCGCCATCACGCAAGACTAATGTTATCAGCTCTAACGAGTGATTAACATATCAATATAAATTATTGTGAAGCCATAAATTTATCTTAAAATTTTATGATAAAATACTGGGATATATTCGGATATATCAAAATAATTATTCAGGAAAACCCTGAAATACAAGTGTCTCGCCTTGTGAAAATTGCGATCCCAAGCACGTGCGCGCGCCCGTCGTGCCTATTCAGGCGCGGCCGGTGGAAAAAGCAGGTTCCTGCGTTGCAGCGGACCTCGACGTCACCGCTTCAAAGCACACCACCGACCCCTCCGACAAAGCCGTGTTGTAGGCGAATCCGCTGGCGCAGAGAATCTGGAATATCTCGAGCACGCCCGCCTTGCCGATCCGCTGGGGATGCAGCTCCAGGACGATCTTCTCCAGCCCTGCGGTGTCCATGTGCCGCAGGAGTTCCAGTTCGGCGCCTTCGATGTCGGCAATCAAAACGGTGATGTCCTTCTCGTCGAGGAACCGCGAGACATCGCGTGCGGGAACACTCACCGTTTCCGCGCTTCCCGGCTGTGTCTGGCCGATGCCAGAGCGCCAGAATTCGCGATGGAGCGTGAACGCAACGGCCCCTGCCGCCAGCGTTTCGGGATCGCTGGTGAAAGCGGCATTGATGACCTCGACGCCATGCACCGCGTTGCGGTCATGGGTCTCGCGAATATGGGGAATCAGTCTGGCATCGGCCTCAACCGCCGCATAATAGGCCGGGCCGACATTGCGCATCACCCCGGCGGAAATGAAGCCGACACCGGCCCCAAGCTCCAGCACCCGATCACTCTCGCGCACGAACCGCGACGCGATCGCGAGTTCGCTGGCCTCGTAACGGCCCCGCTTGATTTCCGAGACAATCCGCTCGTTCGCGACCTCGTCATCCAGACTGAGAACCAGTCCGCTCGTTCCATGCGTTGCCAGAAAAGCCGTCACGTTTCCAACCTTTTGATGAGATTTGCAATTCGAACCGCCCGCCCCGGTCAAGACCCGGCATCAGCAGGCGCCGGCAGCACGACTCACATCTTGGCGGACGGCGGAAAACATATCTGAAAATTTGCGTGCAAGCCACAGATTTGCGGCCCAGCGTTGCAACCTGGAACCCCATATCGACGAAGGCGCATGCGCCGCCGCCTATCCCTCCCGGCTGAGGGCCTGAAGAACCGCGACGAAATCGTGAGCCACGCTCTCCAGTTCGCCCGAGTTGTCGATCACCTGGATCGGGGCGACGGCGGGCACGGGCGCGGATCGCGCCAGCCGCTCGGCCACCTGCGACGCGCTTTCGCGTCCACGCGCCACGAGCCTGGCGGCAATCACCTGCGGATCCGCCGTGATCGAGACAATGGCGAGACCTGGAAAGCAGGCCGCCATCTGCGGCAGCACCTTGCGCGACCCGTTCACGACGGCGGGGAGGCCCGCGGCAAGATGATCGTTCAGCGATGCGGGCAGTCCATAGCAAAGGCCATGCGCGCGCCAGGAAAAGCAGAACCCGCCCGCCGCCTCACGTGCCGCAAACTCCGCGCATGTGACCGAAACATGGTCTTCGGCATCCTCGGCGACCGGCCGGGTAATCGTGCGGCGCACGAAATGCAACCGGTCACCGAGTTCGCTCCTTGCCCGGGCAAGCAGGCTGTCCTTGCCGACACCGCTTGGTCCGACGACCACGATCAGCCGGCCGGGTCGCGATGCGCCCGTTGCGCCGCCGGCCGGGTTTGCCATCTCCGTCACGCGACGCGGCGCCCTTCGCGCCACACGCAACGCACGATCGGGATGTGATCCTCGACCCGGACCCGGACGAGATCGGCGCGCCTGTTCACGGCGATCTCCCCGCGGTCCCCGAGCCCGGCCGCCCGCGCCGGATTGCGTGACACCATGGCGACCGCCTGCGGCAGATCGACCTCGTCCACCACCTCGCTGAGGAAGAACGCGGCCTGAATCAGGCTGAAGGGAATGTAGTCCGATGAGAGAATGTCGAGAAACCCGTGTTCCGCCAGCGCACGCGCCGAGATATTGCCGGAATGCGAGCCGCCGCGCACCACGTTGGGCGCGCCCATCAGCACCGAAAGTCCCTGCTCTTTCGATGCCCGCGCCGCCTCCATGGTCGTTGGAAATTCCGCGACCCTGATCCCCAGCTCGACCGCCTCGTCGACATGCGCGCCGGTGGCGTCGTCGTGGCTGGCGAGCACGATGCCGCGCGGACGGGCAAGATCCGCGACGGCCTTGCGGTTCTTGTCCGAATATTCCGCCGACTGCGCCAGGCGACGTTCGCAGAACGCGTTGAATTCCGCGTCGCCCATTTTCATCTTGCCCTTGTAGTAGACCGCATAGGCCTCAAGGCTTGCGAACTGGCGCTGCCCCGGCGAATGATCCATCAGCGAGGCGATCCGCACCCTGGGGTCATCGTCGAACAGGCGAAAGCTCTCCAGGCAATTGGGTGCGGACACCTCGCAGCGCAGATGAATGAAATGATCCGCCCTGAGACGGTCCTTCGCCACCCCCGCCTCGATGGCATCGGCAAGCCGGCGCATGTCTTCGCCGGTCGCATCCGTGTCCTCGTCCAGCCCGACGCGCAGCGCGTCGAACACCGTGGTGATTCCGCTCGTCGCGATCTGGGCGTCATGGGCGCAGACCGCCGCGATCGGGTTCCAGCGCACCTTCGGGCGCGGCATGTAGTGGTTTTCCAGATGGTCGGTATGCAGCTCGACGAGCCCGGGAATCAGATAGTCGCCGTCCATGTCCTCGGCGTCCGCCACTGTGCTGCCGGTCGTGTCCACACCGGCGATCGCCCCGTCCTTGAGGTGCAGCGTGCCGGTGATCACCTCGTCGCCCAGCACGATGCGGGCATTCGTCAAAATCGTTTCCATGCGCTTCGTCTTTCAGGCGGTTTTGGACGCGGCGCCCGAAAGCGGCGCCGCGTGGATACAGGTAAAGGGCGCGCCGGGGAGCGGTTCGCGGCAAAGCGCGATGCGGTCGACGGCGACGGGGATGTCGAGCAGCGGCGCGAAATGGGAGCGAAGCGCCCGTTCGGCCCGTGAAGCATCAGGCGCGTCAAGCCGTTCCGTCAGCGTCATGTGGAAGCGGAACGCCTCGAACACATAAGGATAGCCCCAGGTGTCGAGATTGCGGCGCAGCGCCTCGTCCAGGTGTTCCGGCTTTCGGCGGGCGCGTTCGTCCGCGCTCAGGGCGGCGCGGAATCCGTCGAAATGCCGCACGATACCGCCCGCAAACGCATCGAGATCCGGCGTCGGGTCGGCGAAGGTCAGCGCCAGGAAGCCGCGCAGGTTCTCGACGTCGAGACGCGCAGGCGGCACCGGCGCGGCGGTTGCCGCGAACGCCTCGAGGGACGCGATCAGCCCGGCCTCGTCGCGCCCCTCCGCCAGGCGGAACGGCGCCTTCATCGTGGCGTGAAACCCGTAGCGGCGCGGCGATGCGGTCCACGGCGCCCGTGCCTCCGGTGTCAGGCCCTCGACGGTGCCCGCGGTCACCTCCCGTGCGAACACGCTGCGGCCGAGCCATTGCTCCGCCAGATCGACGAGCGGGTGATCCTTCGGCGGTGTGTAGTAGATGGCATATCGCATGGAGTTGGTCGGTCTTTCCCAAAAAGTGCCTTGCGCGGCTGCGGCGCTAGTGCCGATGACCGCCCATGAGACGCGAGCGCAGGGCATTGGAGATGCCGTCGAACAGAAAGACGACGGCGAGAATCAGGATCACCATATAGGCAACGTTCTCCCAGTCCTGGTTTGTGCGCATCGCCTCCCACAGTTTCAGGCCGATACCGCCGGCGCCGACGGCCCCGATGATCGTTGCCGAGCGGGTATTGGATTCCCAGAAATAGAGCGCCTGGCTGGCAAAGACAGGCAGGACCTGGGGCAGGACGCCGAAGCGCTGGACCGACGCGGGAGACGCGCCGACCGATCGTACGCCCTCGCGCTGCTTGTCGTCGATGTTTTCAAGCGCCTCGGAGTAGAGTTTTCCAAGCGTACCGGTGTCGGTGAAGAAGATTGCCGACATGCCGGCCAGCGGCCCCGGACCGAAGGCACGGGTGAAGAACAGCGCCCAGATCAGCATGTCGACCGAGCGCAGGAAGTCGAAAAAGCGCTTGTTGATCTGGTTGAGAAGACGGCTGCGGGTGATGTTGCGCGCCGCCAGAAAGGCCAGCGGGAACGCGAGCACACCGGCAAACAGCGTCCCGACGAAGGCCATGACGATGGTCTGCAACAGCTTGGTCCACACGTCGAGATGCTGCCAGTCGGCGTTGTAGAGAATGTTGTTCCAGGCAAGCGAGAGGTTGGATCGCGCCGGGTCGATGCGCGCGCCGGACACGATCAGGCCAATGACCTCGCCGGCGCTCTTGCCCCAGAACGGGGAATTCGCGTCGAAGACGAAATTCTCCCAGCCCATGAACCGGTGACGCACCTTGACCCCGTCGTAGTCGATCTCGGCACGGCCGTTGAAGCCGAAATAGGCCAGCACCTTGCGGCCCGCGCGCTTCTGCTGGACCCAGTCCGGCAGATCGCCGTCGACCGTGACCAGTTCTCCCGGGCCGAGCCGCACCGCTACGCTTTCCGCTCCGCGCGTCACCACAACCCGCGTCGGGGTGATCTCCACCCGGTTGCCGGCTCCAAGGGTCACGGACGCCTGCGTGATCACCTGTTCCGTGACCGTTTCGGGCCCGCCCGGCGCCACGGCTTCAGGCCCTGACGCGCCTCCGGTTGCCGCTCCGGGCGCCATGAAGGAGAAGCTGCTGGAGCCGCCGGAGGGTTCCGGAACGGTGCCTTTGGCGTCAGTCACCATGAAGCTGTTTGCGCTCTTTTCGGCGGCCGTCTCGGGCGCCGCCGCGCCGTCCTTCACCACAGGCGTCCGTTCCATCGAGGCGGTCTGCGAGACGATCCAGTCCGGATCGGGATCGGCGCCGAGCGGCGAGAAACGCGGCCATTCCAGCAGGATCGCGCCGTCCGGCTCGATCTCGAAATCGGGCCGCACCTCGTAGGAGATCCAGTCGGCGAGATAGTTTCCGGCGATGTCCCAATTGGCGTCCTCAAGCACCTTGCCGATGCCGAAGAATGACCAGCAGTAAACGCTGTAGAGCGCGATCGCGACCAGCGCCAGCGGTGCGCGATACCGTTTCCAGGGACGGGATTTGAAAACGTCCGGGTGGCGCGCGACGATGCTCTCGACATCGCCCTCGCTCAGCTGTGCGGAAGACATGGCAACCATGAAAGGGGACCTTGGTTAGCGTCCGAAGTCGAAGGCCTGGTTTCCGACGAGACGCTTGCGCATCCAGGCCGAGAACTGGTCGACGGCGACAATCGTCAGGAACAACAAGAGAATGATGGCGAGCGTCTTGGCCTCGTGGCCACGACTGATCGAAAGCCGCAGCACCTCGCCGATGCCGCCGCCGCCGACCGCGCCGATGATGGTGGAGGCGCGCACGTTGATCTCCAGCCTGAGCAGGGCGTAGCTCATGAAGTTCGGCGCGACCTGCGGCACGATGGCGAACCACACGCGTTCGAACCAGTTGGCGCCCACCGCGCGCAGGCCCTCGTCGGCGCGCATGTCGGCGTTTTCGACCACCTCGAAGAACATCTTGCCGAGCGAGCCGACCGTGTGGATCGACACCGCGATGATCGCCGGGATCGGACCGATGGTCAGGACCGCGACGAAGAAACCGGCGATGACGATTTCGGGAAAGGCGCGCAACAGCTCCATCATCCGTCGCACGCCGCCGCGCAGCCACGCATTGCGCACGAGGTTCTTCGAGGCGACGAAGCACAGCAAAAACCCGAAGGTGAAACCGATCAGCGTCGACAGGATCGCGATGTTGAGCGTTTCAAGCATCTTGTAGAAGTATTCCGGAACATAGATGCTTTCGGTCAGATAGATCCGACCTCCCGGATAATTGTACTTGAAGCTTCCGTCGTAATAAGGCGACGGGAGATCGAACAGCGCGCGCCAGATTTCCAGCGGATCGCGCGGCGCAAGGTCGATGAAGAAGTCGAAGAAATACGGCAGCCGGTCGAAGAACTTGCCGGCGTTGGTCTCGTTCGCAAACCAGAGAGATCCCGACAGCGCAAGGAAAAGCACGGCCAGACCGCCGATGGTATAGAGCCGCCGGCGACCGGCCTGTTCGCGCCAATGGCGCTCGACAAGCGCGCCTTGCGCGGACAGGGATGCGGCGTCGCCGGACGCGGCGGCGGAGGAGAGCGTCGCAAGCGACATGGGCGGGGCTCGCAATGGCAACGGGGAACAAAGAAAACGGACGCCGGCAGGGGCGCCGGCGTCCGCAGGTGGCGACGTCTTACGAGCCGATCTTGGCTTTGCGCGCGGCGATGATCGCCTTGTAGAAGTCGACGTTGACTTCCGTGAAGCTCTTGTAGTCGCCGCCCTGGATCGCCATGAAGCAATCGCGGTCGGTCTCCGGCAGCTCGAGCATGAAATTCTTGAACTTGCTCTTCATGTTGTCGTTCAGCGAGGAGCGCACGACGACGGGGCCGTTCGGGATCAGCGGCGACTGCCAGATCTGCACGAGATCGTCCATGTCGAGGATGCCCTTGTCGACCATCTTGCGCAGGTTGCCGGAGGTGTAGCCGTCCTTGAACTCGCCCACGCCCGACGACCAGGTGGTGCCGGCGTCGAAGGTGCCCTTGACCACTTCCAGAACCAGGTTCTCGTGACCGCCGCCGAAGCCGGTCTCGGCGAAATAACCGTCGATCGGGCCGCCGATGGCCTCGGGCAGCGTCACGGACGGAACCAGGAACCCGGAGGTGCTGTCGGGATCGGCGAAGCCGAGCTTCTTGCCCTTCATGTCCTCAAGCGAGGCGATGCCGCTGTCGGAGCGGGCGACCATTACCGAATAGTAGCCGGTCGAACCGTCGGTCTGGACGGTGGTCAGGATCGGCTCTACCGCTTCCGGATCGTTCAGATAGACCTTGGCGTAGCCCGAAGCGCCGAGCTCGGCATAGTCGAGCGTGCCGCCGAGCAGGCCCTGGATCACGCCGTCGTAGTCGGCGGCCGGGAACAGCGAGACTTTCTCGACACCGAGAACTTCGGGAAGCTTCTCGGTCAGGCACTGGAAGTTGCGCAGGCGGTCGGCTTCGTTCTCGCCGCCGAGAATGCCGATGCGGAATTCATTGAGGTCCTCGGCCTGAACCGGGGCAATCGCGCCACCGGTGACCAGAAGGGTGGCAGCAGCGACTGCGCCAAGAAGGGTGCTCTTGAGCATTGACGTCTCCATGAATGGTCCGGTTGATCCGGCCGTTAAAGGTCGAGTTGGCCCCGTTTCGTGGGAAACCGATCCGTGAGCCTCAGCCGGCGAGCGCCGGCTGCAAGCCCCCTGCGGATGAGCGAGCGACCCGTGCGGGCGCCGTGATGCTGGTTGAGGTGATCGCTTCCGACAGCGCCTCGCCTTCGGCGCCATAGATGCGACGCGCCGCGTCCGTCGTCAGGTCCTCCGGCGGACCGTCGAAGACGACCGCGCCCTGCGACATGCCGATGATGCGCTCGCAGTAACTGCGCGCCGTATCGAGCGTGTGCAGGTTGGTGACGACGGTGATGCCGTCGCGCTCGTTGATGTCCTTCAGCGCATCCATCACCTTCTGCGCATTCAGGGGATCGAGCGAGGCAATGGGCTCGTCGGCAAGCACCATCTTCGGTCGCTGCATCAGCGCCCTTGCAATGGCTACACGCTGCTGCTGGCCACCGGACAGGGTACCGGCCGCCTGAAGCGCCGTCTGCGCGATGCCGAGTCGCTCGAGGGCGGCGATCGCCATGGCACGTTCGGCCTGCGAGAACATGCCGAGCAGGTTCTTCGCCGAGTTGCGATGGTTGAGCCGGCCGAGCAGGACGTTGGTGAGCACGTCGAGACGCGGCACCAGGTTGAACTGCTGGAAGATCATGGCGCAGTCGCGTTGCCAGTTGCGCAGTGCCTTGCCGCGCAGGGCCGACACCTCGGTGTCATTGAAGACGATGCGCCCGCCATTGGGGTCGATCAGCCTGTTGATCATCCGAAGCAGGGTCGACTTGCCGGCGCCCGAGCGCCCGATGATGCCGACCATCTGTCCGTCGGGAATGTCGAGAGTCACCGACTTTACCGCCGTGTTCGACCCAAACTTCCGTGTCACGCCTTCGAGCTTGAACATACGCCCCTCAATTCCTGTGGTGCGTGTTGCATAGCGCCGTTACATGACAGGCGATCTGCGGTTTTGTGACGATTTGCTTACACATCCGGCTCAGGTTCCGGCTAAGCAAACATGGCCTCAGCCGCCATGCCTGGCGAGAAACGCCTCGGCGCCGAGCACGCGGAAATCCTCAAGCGCGGAGCGCAGCCGCGCGTGGTCCCAGTCCCACCAGCAAAGCCTTTGCATGCGCTCCGCCACAACCTTCGGGAACCGGTCGCGAATGAGCTTTGCCGGCACACCGCCGACAATCGTGTAGGGCGCGACATCGCGGGAGACGACCGCCCCCGCGCCGATCACCGCGCCATCGCCGACCGTGACGCCGGGCAGGATCGTCGCCCCGTGGCCGATCCACACATCGTGACCGATAACCACACGCCCCTTGCGCCGCCAATTGAAAAAGGCGGCGTCGGGATCTGCGTCGGGCCAATAGTCGTTGGCGCGATAGGTGAAATGATGCAGCGTCGCACGCCAGGTCGGATGATTGGTGGCGTTGATGCGCACCGTCGCCGCGATATTGGCGAATTTGCCGATTTGCGCGCACCAGACGATGCCGTCCTGCATGATGTAGGAGTAGTCGCCCAAGGTCGTCTCGCTCATGCGCACGCGCTCGGCGACTTCGGTGTAGCGGCCCAGTTCGGACTGCGCGACATTTGCCGTCTCATGCACGAGCGGCGTCTCGGAGAGTTTCGTCATGACAGCCTCACGCCGCCTGTTTCGGCGCGAAGGCGCGCACGTCGATGATCCGGTCGGCGACCGCCTCGCGCACTTCCTCGTCATGAAAGATGCCGATCTGCGCGACGCCGGCGGCCTTCTTCTCCGAGATCATCCCGATGACGATGCGCCGGTTGGTGGCATCGAGCGAGGCCGTCGGCTCATCGAGAAGAAGCACGGGATGATCGGTGATGAAGCCGCGCGCGATGTTGACGCGCTGTTGCTCGCCGCCGGAAAAGGTCGCCGGCGGAAGCGCCCACAGCCGTTCGGGAACGTTGAGCCGCGCCAGCATCTCGCCGGCGCGCACACGGGCGGCCTCAAGCTCCTGCCCGCGCGCCGTCAGCGGCTCGGCGACGAGATCAAGCGCGCTGACGCGCGGCACCGTGCGCAGGAACTGGCTCACATAGCCGATGGTTTCCCGCCGCATGGCGATCACCGCACGCGGGTCGGCACTTGCAAGATCCACCATGTCGCCCCTGTGACGCACCAGGATGTGCCCGCCCTCGACGGCGTAGTTGCCGTAGAGCATCTTCATGATCGAGCTCTTGCCCGCGCCCGACGGCCCGCCGAGCACGACGCATTCGCCGGCCGCGACATCGAAACACGCACCCTCCACCACGGGCAGCACGATGCCGTCCTGCAGGTGCATGGTGAAGGCCTTGGAGAGACCGGCGACGCTGACGGCGAGCGCGGCCCCGGATGTGTTGGAGTTTGCCATCGTCACACCTGAAGGATGGAGGAAACAAGAAGCTGGGTGTAGGGCGCCTGCGGGTCGTCGAGCACGCGGTCGGTCAGACCGGCTTCGACCACGTCGCCGCCCTTCATCACGATCATGCGGTGCGACAGGAGACGCGCGACCGCGAGGTCGTGGGTCACCACGATGGCGGCAAGCCCGAGGTCGGCAACAAGCCCGCGCAACAGGTCGAGCAGGCGCGCCTGCACCGAGACGTCGAGCCCGCCGGTCGGCTCGTCCATGAAGACGAGGCGCGGACCGGTCACCAGATTGCGCGCGATCTGGAGGCGCTGTCGCATGCCGCCGGAAAAGGCGCGCGGCTGGTCGTCGATCCGGTCTTCGTCGATCTCGACGCGGTCGAGCCAGCCGGTTGCCGTTTCGCGGATGCGCCCGTAGTGGCGCTCGCCCACCGCCATCAGCCGTTCGCCGACATTGGCGCCGGCGGAGACCGTCATGCGCAAGCCGTCGGCCGGGTTCTGGTGCACGAAGCCCCAGTCGGTGCGCATCAGGAGACGCCGCTCCGCCTCGCTCATCTCGTAGAGATCGCGGGTTTCGCCGTCGCGCATGCGGTAGCGGACCGCGCCCGACGAGGGCTCGAGCCGGGTCGAGATGCAGTTCAAGAGCGTCGTCTTGCCGGAGCCGGATTCCCCGACGATGGCGACCACTTCGCCCGGATAGACGTCGAAGGAGACATCGCGGCAGCCGATGCGCGGCCCGTAGAATTTCGTCAGGCCGTCGACCGTGAGAAGTGGCGCGGCATCCTCGAAAAGCGAACTCATTGCGCCGTCTCCTTTGCGGCATAAGCGTCTTCGGCGGCGAGCCGGCCCTTGTGGCCCTGCTCAAGCCGGCCCTCGCAGTGATCGGTGTCGGAACAGACGAACATCCGCCCGCCCCGGTCATCGAGAATGACCTCGTCGAGATAGACGCCTTCCGCCGCGCAGAGCGCGCAGGGCTCATCGAAGCTCTGGATCTCGAAGGGGTGATCCTCGAAGTCGAGGCTGACGACGCGGGTATAGGGCGGGATCGCGTAGATCCGCTTCTCGCGCCCGGCGCCGAACAGCTGCAGCGCCGGCGACATGTCCATCTTCGGGTTGTCGAATTTCGGCGTCGGCGAAGGATCCATCACGTATCGGCCCGCGACCAGCACCGGATAGGCATAGGTCGTGGCGATATGGCCGTGGCGGGCGATGTCCTCGTAGAGCTTCACATGCATGAGGCCGTATTCCTCGAGCGCATGCATCTTGCGGGTTTCCGTCTCGCGCGGTTCCAGAAACCGCAGCGGCTCGGGGATCGGCACCTGATAGACCAGCACCTGCCCCTCGGTGAGCGGTTCCTCGGGAATGCGGTGGCGGGTCTGGATGATCGTCGCCTCGCGTGTGTGCGTCGTCACCGCGACATTGGCGACCTTCTGGAAGAAGGCGCGGATCGAGACCGCGTTGGTGGTGTCGTCGGCGCCCTGGTCGATCACCTTGAGCGTGTCGTCGGGACCGATGATGGAAGCGGTCACCTGCACGCCGCCCGTACCCCAGCCATAGGGCATCGGCATCTCGCGGCTGGCGAACGGCACCTGGTAGCCCGGAATGGCGATGGCCTTGAGGATCGCGCGGCGGATCATCCGCTTGGTCTGCTCGTCCAGATAGGCGAAATTGTATGTGGCGATGTCGCCTGTCATGGCGCTCATTCCGCGGCCTCCTGTGTGGCGGTGTCGGACCCTTCCGCCTTTTCCTCGAATTCGCCGCGCATGCGGCGCACGAGGTCGAGCTCGGCCTGGAAGTCGACGTAATGCGGCAGTTTCAGGTGCTCGACGAAGCCCGTCGCCTGCACGTTGTCGGAATGGGAGATCACGAATTCCTCGTCCTGCGCGGGCGCGACCCGGTCCTCGCCAAGCTCGCCCGCTCGCAAGGACCGGTCGACCAGCGCCATGGACATCGCCTTGCGCTCCGACTGGCCGAACACCAGCCCGTAGCCCCGCGTGAACTGCGGGGGAACCTTGGCCGACCCGGCGAACTGGTTGACCATCTGGCATTCGGTGACCTTGACGGCGCCGAGCGCCACGGAGAAACCAAGCTCGGGAACGTCCATTTCCACCTCGACCTCGCCCATGCGGATCTCGCCGGCGAAGGGATGGGTGCGGCCGTAGCCGCGCTGGGTGGAATAGCCGAGCGCCAGCAGGAAGCCCTCGTCGCCGCGCGCCAGCGCCTGCAGGCGCAGGTCGCGGGCCATGGGAAATTCCAGCGGCTCGCGCGTCAGGTCGCCGGAGGGTTCCTCCGGCAGCGCGTCGTCATCCGCACCGGTGGCGGTGCGCTCGATCAGGTCCTCATGCGCCAGAATGTCGGCCACCCGCGTCAGCGGGTCGCCTTCGCTCTCGCGCGCCGGCGCGGGCGGCACCTCGCCATCGCCAGCAAGCTCGGGATCGAGCAGACGGTGGGTGTAATCGAAGGTCGGCCCGAGCACCTGCCCGCCGGGCAGATCCTTGTAGGTCGCCGAAATCCGGCGCTCGGCAACCATCCCGCCGGTCTCCACCGGACGCGAGGCGCCGAAGCGCGGCAGCGTCGTGCGATAGGCGCGCAGCAGGAAGATCGCCTCGATCATGTCGCCGCGCGCCTGCTTGACGGCGAGCGCGGCAAGCTCCGGCGCATAGAGCGAGGCTTCCGCCATCACCCGGTCGACGCCGAGCGCGAGTTGCTCGACGAGCTGTTCCACGGTGATCGCCGGCACCGAGCGGTCGCCGCGCCGGCGGTCGGCGAGCATCTTGTGGGCGTTGGCGATGGCCGCCTCGCCGCCCTTGACTGCAACATACATGTCAGTTGGCCTCCGCGTTGGAAGAAGCACCGTCCGCATGAGCAACGACGGTCGTGCGCGGCAGCGCCACGAGATCGCGGTGTGCTACCAGCACCACATCGACGCCGCGCGGGAAGAGCGCGCGATTGGCGGCACGCGCGGCGACGAAACCGTCGGGCAGGCCGACGGGGGCAATCGCCGTTTCCGTCTCGATGCCGGGACCGGTGAGCGCCAAGATCGCCCCGCCGTCGAGCGCGGGCAGCGCCAGCACCAGCGTGGCGGCACGGTCGGGGTATTCCTGGGTGCCCGCATGAAGCGCGGCGTGCGCCGGCGGCGTGTCCCCTTGCGCGCAAAGGACGAAAGCGGCCTTTGCCGCGTCATCCCTCAGCGGGCAGCCGGCGTGAAAGGCGAGCCAGGCCCGCACCGCGTCCGTGCGCAGGGCGGGCGACAGCCACACCGGCGTATCGGGATCGCACAGGGTCAGCGCCACGGCGGCCATGCCCGCATCGAGCGGCGCCGGCGGCTGGAGACAGTCGTCGAGCGTCTTGCGCCTGCCCGGACAGGCCATAGCCTGCATCAGCGCGGTGAAAACCGCCTGTGACTGGAATACGGGATCGGCGAAACCGCCCTCGATTGCCTCGGACGAAAAGCGGCCGGCGTCGAAGTGAACCGTCTGCATCAGTCGTCTCCGCGTACCATGGTGAAGAAGTCGACCTTGGTCGCGGCCGCCTCGCGTTTCGTCTGTGTCGCCTCGCGCGCCCGGGCCGCCAGCAGCGGCGCGGTGATCGCGGCATCGATCTCCGCCCGGCTGCCGCCTTGCGTCCAGAGAGCGGCAAGCGTTGCCGAAAGGCGCGCCTTCGCCCGGTTCTGGCCGAGCGCATAGGCATGGCCGATGGCCCCACCCTCAAGCCGAACCGTTGCGCGGGTCACCGTCGCCTCGCCCAGATTGAACGGTGCGCCGTCTCCGCCGATGCGTCCGCGCACCATGACGAGACCCGTCTCGGGCCCCCGCACGGGAGCCGCCTCGGGCAACGGCCCGAGTGCCTCGGCGCAGGCGGCGATCTCGCCCGCCGGCGAGGCGGCCAGCACATCCATCAGGGTCTTCAGTCCGTGCGCCTCGTCCCCTTGCGGATCGGCGGCGGTTGCATGCCCGTTGGCTTGCGATGTCATTCACTCGCTCCGTTTCGTTCGACAGACCGGATCCCCGCTCCTGTCGATCAGGTCACGTCCTCCGGTCCCGTATACCGGCGATTTCCATATTTGTATAGTTTTATAGACAACCAACAGCAAGCACCCTATCTCCGCCGCATGACGCCTTGATGACCCTCGCTCCATCGAGGAACGCGATTGCGCAAAATACTTGCATCGAAGGAAGGGGCGGGCGAAACCGGCGTCCGGGCGAGACGAACGTCGCGGCATCGGCGACGTGACAACGGGAGACACGCGTGGACGCAGAGGGATGGTGAGCGGGATCGAACGGCGCAGCGGCGTCGCGCTGTGGCGCCAGATCGCCGACGACATTCGCGCCGCCATCGGCAACGGCGTCTATGACGCCGCCCGAAAACTGCCGACGGAAGCAGCGCTTGCCGCGCAATTCGACGTCAACCGCCACACAGTGCGCCAGGCATTGGCGGCGCTTGCCCGCGACGGCATCGTCCGGACCGTGCAGGGACGCGGTACGGAACTCCTGCCGCGCACACGCGTCAGCTATCCCATCAGCGCACGCACGCGATTTTCCGCAGGTCTTGGCGGACAGGTCGCGCGCGCCACCACCCGCTTTCTGGCAACGGAAAGCGAACCGGCGAGCGAAGAGGTCGCACGGGCCCTCGCCCTTGCGCCTCAGGCTCCAGTGCTGCGCATGGAAACAATCGGGGCCGCGGACGGCACGGCGCTGTCGCGCGCAACCCACTGGTTCGATGCCGCGCGCTTCGCCGACCTCCCGGCGCATTGCGCGCAAAGCGGCTCGATCACCCATGCCCTGAAGGCCTGCGGCGTCAGCGACTACAGGCGCTTCGCCACGGAAATCGGCGCGGCGCCTGCAAGCCGGGCCGATCGCGAGGATCTCGGCCTCGAGCCCGGCGCGGTGGTTCTTCTGACCACCTCCGTCAATGCCGATCAGGACGGCATGCCGATCCAGATGAGCCGTAGCCGCTTCGCCGCCGACAGGGTCACGCTTTCGGTGCGCAATGCGCCCGAAGTACGGGGTGAGGCCGGGGACGGCGACCAGTAGCGCCTCGACCGGTAGCGCCTGTACACGCACGGCGAACGTGCCGTAGACTCAGGCATTGCGCGGGATGGGGGAAGAGTGCCATGAAACGGATCGTCGCATGCCTGATTGCCGCAGTGTCGCTTGCCCTGACCGGGGCGGCCCGGGCGGATCAATTCCATTCCGGCAGCTTCATGCTGTCCCCGAGCGCGAAGACGCTCGTCCTGATGGACCCGCCGCCGGATGCGCCCTTGCTCATTGCGCTGCAATGCGACGACATAACCATTGACAGCGAATACCCGCGCTACCGGGTAACCGTCGACGGCGCACAAGTCATCTCGACGTTCAACGAGGAAAGCGGCGCCTTCGTGAAAGGGCGCGAGATCTCGGTCCATCTGCAACAGGACCGCCCGAACAAACCCTGCACCTGGACGGCTTTGGGCGACACGACGGAGAGCTTTTCCTCCGAGTGGCGCTACGACCCGAGCCGCGATCACACGATGATGCTCGCCGCCTTCGACACGCCGACCCGTTTCCAGATCGCCTTCAACGCCAGCAACGTCTCCTGCGATCCGGGCACCGTGACGCTCTACCGGGACGGCAAGGAACTGCGGGATCCGGGCGGCGACCCGATGCCGCTGCTGGCCGGCAGCAGTTTCATCGGAACCGCACGCATCGTGCATCTGACGATTGCCGGCGGCTGCCAGGGCGACGGCCGCTACACCGGTACGATATCGGTGCCTGCGACCGCCGCGAACTAGGATGAGGCCCGGCCGGGCCACGGGCCTGCCCCGTCAGGGAAGATAGGTCAGGCTTTCCAGCGTCGGCCCGTCCCAGAACTGGAACCGCGCGACGACGGATTTTTCAAAAAGGTCGTCCTCCCCCGCAACGGTCTCCTCGCAGCCCGCGAACAACATGTCGCGGCTGACCTGTCCGGCGGCCTCGTCATAGGCATAGTCCCAGTTGATCGGCCCGTCGCATTTGCCGAGGCCCGCGACCATGGCCGCAACGCCCGCCGCCCCGGCCGGGGTTGCCAGGAACCGCTTGAAGTCGACCTCATCGGCCATCGCGCCCGACACCAGGGTCGCGCTCAGGACGCAGGCCCCGGCAAATGTCTTCACAAACCTCATTTGATCCCCATCGTCCGGTATGTCTGCGGCACAGCGCCGACCAGCGGCGACCGGAAGCGCCCGCGCGTCGCGAACAGGTGGCAGCCAACTTCCAAAGATTGAGTAAACCCATGCGCTTGCACATCACTGGGCGCCGGAGTGAACCGTCAGGTCGCTTCCTCGTGTTCTCTCGCCTCGATCAGAACACCGCACTCCAGGGATGCACGGAGGGTCGGGCTTCGGGATGTGTGCGCAGGTAATGATGCAGCACATGCAACAGTTCGCGCACATGATCGGCGTTGTCGCGCGCGCGTGCGGCGCGAATGTCGTCGATAATCATGTCGCGCACACGGGCCTCGCCGGTACTCGCCTGGGACAGATATTGCGCCAGACCGCAAGCGACCGCCTCGCTGATATGCTCGTGTTCGGCAATCGCGCGGATTTCATCCTCGCTGAGACCGCTCAACGCCACACAGTCCGCCAGACTGATCATGATCTCTTCCCCACGATCCGTGACTCAGCGTCAAGGATGTCACCAAACGCTCAGGTTTCCAACTTCGCGAAATTGCGGACACCAACCGCGAGACGCATGCGCTTGACCAATCCACGGTTGCGGACCATCCTGAGGCCTGTGAACCGGAAAAAAAGCAAACTGCCCCATGAGCGACCTCAGGCAAACCGACATCGCCGTGATCGGAGGCGGCGCAACCGGATGGATGGCAGCCGCCTACCTGAAGCGCTTTCTGCCGTCGGCCGGAATAACCGTGATGGAATCGCCCACCGTCGCGCCGCTCGGCGTCGGGGAATCGCTCAACGACATCTCGCGGCGCTTCAACTCAGCCCTCGGGCTCGATGAGCACGATTTCCTGCGCGCCACCGACGGGACCTACAAGATCGGCATCCGCTTCGAGAACTTCGACCGTCCGGGCGGGGATTTCTACCACCCGTTCGGCCGGCCCGGCACACACCACAGAGCACGACCAGATGCTCAAGAGGCCTATGCCGCGACCGGATTGTGCCGACAAAACCGCTTCGACCCCGGCCAGGAGGCGCGCGGCTATCACGTCTGCGCCACCCGTTACAGTGCTGTCCTGCGCGACTTCGCCCGCGCGCTCGGCGTCCATCACATCAAGCGCCATGCACGCGACGTTGAGCGTATTGGCGACGACGTCGCAAGTGTGGAAGGCGTGTCGGCGGATCTCTTCATCGACTGCACCGGCTTTCGGGCGCTGCTCATCGGGGAAGCGCTCGACACCCCCTTCGAACCGCTGTCCGACGTGCTTTTCAATGATGCTGCCGTTGCGCTGCGCGTGCCCTATGACGCGGTGAGCGAGCGGCCCTTCCCCTACACCCGCTGCACGGCAATGGACGCCGGCTGGATCTGGCGCATCCCGCTCTGGTCCAGGCTTGGCGCCGGCTATTGCTACAGTTCAGCCCATATCTCACCCGCACAGGCGGAGGCGGACCTGCGGGCCGAGCTGAAACTGCCCCCCGGCACGCCGGACTTTGCGGGCACTTCGGACACAGCGTGGGGAGACCACGATCTCAAGCCGATGCATATCGCCTTCCGCCACGGACGCCACGCGCGCGCCCGGCGTGGCAACTGCGTGGCGCTCGGCGGCGCCTTCGGCTTTATCGAACCGCTGGAATCCACCGGCCTTTCGATGACCCAGGCAGCGATCATGGCGCTGGTCCCCGGACTTGCCGACCTCGGCGGATGGGACCGGCTGTGCCGAGACCGCTTCGACACCACCGTGGACTTCATCTTCGCCCACTACTGGCTGAGCAAACGCATGGACACAGCCTACTGGCGCGACCTGAAGCAATGCACTCCCAGCCGACGCCTGTCACGGGTGATCGAGGCTGCCGGGCGCGGCGACTACCGTGCGATCGAAACCGATCCCGGCTTTTTCTACCGACCGAGCAACTGGGACGTCGTGCTTTCCGGCATGGGCGCCTTCGATGACCGTCCGCGCATCGTCGCCACAGATCCGGAAGATCGTCACTGCCCCGATTTCGTTTCCCATCTCGCCACCCACATTCACGGACCCACCAAATGGTCTCAGCTTCAATAGATCGCGCCGACCCCCAAGGCCTTGCAACGCTGGAGCCGGTCCGCAGCCTCACGGTGGACCGGGTTCCGTTGCACCTCTACCGCTGGACGGACGGTCAGGCGCTTGCCGAAGTCCGAGCGGCGGTGCTTGCGCGCGAGGCGGAGATCCTGAGCCTGCCGCGCAGCGCGGAGTGGAGCGCACGTCACGACCACGTCGCCTCGTCGCGCTATGCCAGCTACAACCTCCTGGCGCTTGAGGAACCGGCATTCGCCATGCTCGGAAAGGCGATCCGCGCCAGCGTCAACGCGCTGCGCGCGGCGCGCGGCTTGCCCGAAAAGCCGATGTACATCCAGTGCTGGTCGAACATCCTGCGCGCGGGGCAGGCGCTTCCGCGCCATGCCCATCCCTATCCGATGCACGGCCACATCAACATTTCCACCGCCGGAAGCGTGACGCGCTACGGCGTGAGCGAGCCGGTGGAGATCGACAACCGGCCGGGCGATATCACTCTGTTCGCCGGGCCCGGCCTTGCCCATGAGGTGCCGGCCTACACAGGCCCGGACGCCCGCATTTCCGTGGCCTTCGATCTCCTGCCGGTCGTCTGGGTCGAGGCGGACCCGCGCTGGAAGAAACGCCACGCGGAGCGCAGTTTCATTCCGTTTTGACGAGACCCGCGTCCCCGCCTTCCCGCTTCACCCGGCGGGCGCGAGCGCGGTCTTGATCTCGCGCACCAGCGGGTCAAGCGCGGCTTCGCTCAGTTTCGAGAGCCGGCGCAAGGCAACGTCCCGACCGTTCAAGAGAGGGGAAAGCGCCAGCCCGCCTTCAACAATTCGAGGCCCGCCGCCGGTCTCGACATGATAGAATTTCGGAATGGACAGCCGAACCAGTTCGGCGCATTCGCTGGCGACAATCGCATCCGCGACATCGGCGGAAAGCGGCGCGGACAGCGGCAGTCCGGCGATCATGTTCGCGATCCAGTCAGGCGAGCACCCCGCCGCCAGATAGCCGGCCAGGAGCTCGCCATAGAGCACGGTGGCGCGCGCCACAAACCGCCCCTCGCCGAAGGGCGTTCGAAACGGCGCGCCCGCGCATGAAAGCGCCTCGCGCAAGCGCAAGGCATCGTCCGCCGCCTCCAGAAACCCTTGCGCCACTCCCTCGCCGTGCCCCGACGCGGGCACGGCCAGTTCTCCCGTATGCGGCAAATTGGACAGGCTGTCTTCGGCGACATCGCATCTGGCGAGCGACACACGCCCGTCAGTGTCAACGCTGAACCGGCGAACCGTATGACACGGTGCGGTCGAAACAGGCAGGCCCGCGCGCGACCGTTGCCCGTCTGCTCCCGCCGCCGGCAGGAATCCGGTTGTTGCCAGCGGCGCGGCATGGGCATCGTCGCCAGGATAAAAACACGCCTCGCAATCGACGAGCCAGGGTTCTCCGCCCCGGGCAACGAGATTGGAGGCGACCGCATCGCGCGAATTGGTCAGCCACAGCCAGAAAAGCAAATGCCCTGCGCGGCGGAAATAGGCATCCACCTCCTCACCATCCGCCGCGGCACGGGCCTCGACCCACCGGCACCAGCCATAGCCATCACACACAAGGGTGAATGGTGCATAAAGCACCGAGACGGCCCCGTGCCCGTCGAGCCAGTGGCCAAGGTCGGCCCAGACAGCCTCGCGCGCCACCGGCCGGGGCTTGTAGGCCAGCACGCTGCCCTCATCGAACGCAATACGCCGCACGCAGGCGCCGCGATGATATTCTCCGCGAGCGCCCGAAATCCGCGCCACGCCAGCACTTCCGGACATGCCAAACGCACGGTCGAGCGCCGCCGCATCCGCATCAAGCCGCGCCATCATCGCGGCAACGCCAGCCGTCCAGTCAGCAAGAAACACCGTCAGTTGCCGGGAGAGACTGCGCGCGCCGGCCTGCCCGGCAGCCTCTTGAAAGGTCGCGAAATCGCCGGTTGCCGAAAGACCGGACAGCGGACGCGGCGCACCGGCGGCTTGCGCCATCACCGTATCGGCAAGCGCGATCTCGCAAAGCGCATCGGCCGCCTCATCCACCAGGTCGCACAAGGCCGCCGGCGCCAGGCGCACCCCGGGCGCATCCACCTGCATTTGGGCGGTCCGCTGCGCGTGCGCCACCGCATGCGTTGCCAGCGTGCGGCAGACATCGAACTCCGGCAGATCCCGTGCCCGGCCGTGATAGATCACGCCGGTGGACAGAGCGTGAGGAGCCCGTTGCGCGCAAGCATGCGCACCAGGTCGACACGGGCGTCGATGTCGAGCGGTTCGGGAAGGTCGCGCGCGCAAAACGGCGCATGGGAGCGCGCGATCCAGCGCAACGCGCCGCCGGCCACCAGCGGCGCCTCGATGCAGCCCGGCTGGAGATCCTCGTCGGTTGCAAGGCCGATCCCGGGAAACTGGATGCGCACCGCCCCATCCTTTTCGTAGACGTGACAGGGGCATTCCGGACGGCGCAGAACCTGCGTGTCGGCGTCGATTTCCTCCGCCCGCGTCGCGACCCGGATATGTTCGCCCGGCAGGGGGCGCAACTGCGCGCCGAGACTTTCCATCAGCCGCTCCATCGCGAGCTTCCGGGGGCGTCGCTTGCCGCCGGTCTCGGCGAGACGCGCAAGCTTTTCCGCGCACAACGCATCGAAGGCCTCCCCGTCGAGCTGGAGGATCGAGCTGCGAAATGCGGGGTCCTGTTCCGCCGCGACCTGCACCAGGGCCGACAGATAGTCTACCCAGCGCAGCGGTCTGAAGCCCATCGTCAGATGGAAGGAGTGTCCCTGAAGCGTGTGCGGCCCGTGCACCAGGCCACGCGGCACATAAAGAAGATCGCCCGGCTCGAGATCGAAGACGGCGGTCGGCTCGCCCACGCTGGCCTGGTCGATCAGATGGATTTGCCGGTCGATCGGAAGCTCCAGCCGCTGGTCGAACAGCGGCCAGCGCTTGGTGCCCTCCAACTGCAGGATGAAAACGTCATGCGTGTCGAAATGGGCGAGGAACCCCTGCTGCTCGGTGGGCGTCAGAAACCCGTTGGCCGCGACCTTGCCGCCGAACTCCGCCTCGATGGTGCGCGCCACCCGCGCCACCGGCACCGACATCGTGTCCATGCCGTTGAGGATCAGCGTGCAGCCGTCGGCGAGCCGGTCCACCGACCAGCGAAACAGGCTCTTGCCCTGCGAGGGATGCGGCATCGCGAAATAGCTGCCGCGGCGGTTGACCCTCAGCACCCGGCGCAGCTTTTCCTCCTGGCTCCACAGCAGATGCTCGAAGCCCTCGATATCGGGAAAGCCCGGATAGCGCTCGGCGACGCTTTTGCCGGTGAGATGGAGCGGCGCCTTTTCGTAGTGGTCGGCGAAAAACTCTTCCACCGACAGCGGCGCGAGCAGCGAGGCGAGGCTCGCCGACGCTTCCGCCGGCGTGCTTGCCCGGACGGTCATGACGTTCTCCCGTGGGTCAGAACAGCTCGAGCTGAATGGCGACCATCTGCGCGGCGATCGTCATCAGGTCGTCCCTGTCGAGCTTCAGCAGATCCGGGGGCGAGGGAATGACGATGTTCTTGTGGGTCTTGGTGTCGAAGTGAAACTGGACCTTGACGTCGCCGCCCTTCTCGAACTCGAAGCCCTCTTCCTCGAGCATCCGGTGCGGCTGTTCCGACAGCATTTTGGCATAGTCCGGATCGGTCCAGGCCTTGACCACGATCCGCGCCATGATCTCGCGATTTCCCTTGTCATCCTTCGGTGAGCTGACCATTTTCCCGTATCTCCCTCAAATCTCGTACAAAAATCATGACCCCTCCCTTTCGGGAGGACGGAAACATCTGCGGCGACATGAAAACGCGGGAACGATCCGGTCGCCACACCTTAAAAGTGTAGTCAGAAACACTAGAAAAGTTCAATCAAACAAAAAACGCGCCAAGGTTGCATTCATGGGCGAAGCAATGCCGCAGTCCCCGCTTCGACACTCGCCGGCAACCCGGCCTGACCCGCCAGGCCCGGGCACGCGCATCAGGCGGTCAGCTTGCGCTCCAGGCCGCACAGCATGTCGAGGCAGGACTGAAGCTGGTCGCGGCTGACGAATTCGTCCGGCTTGTGTGCCTGGGCGATCGATCCGGGTCCGCAGACGACCGCCGACATGCCGAACGCCTGAAACAGCCCGGCTTCCGTGCCGAAGGCAACCACATCGGCGCCATTGGCGCCCGTGAGTTCGGCAACGATGCGCCGCGCCTCGTTGTCGTCGACGGGCTCAAGCCCCGCGACCTCGCCGATCACCTCCGTGACAATATCCGCATCCGCGGAAACGGCCCGCATCGCCGGCAGCAATTCATCGGCCACGTAGGCTTCGATGCGCGAACGCACGAACAGGCGGTCGGCCTCCGTCACGGGCCGCATTTCCCAGTCGACACTGCAATGGCCGGGAATGACATTATGCGCGACACCGCCGGTGAGACGCCCGACCTGCACCGTCGTCCAGGGCGGGTCGAACCGGCTCGCGGCCGGCGCGCGCGCCTTCAGCGCCTCGCGCAGCTCCATCAGTCGCGCAACGTAGCGCACGGCATATTCAACGGCATTGACGCCCGCATCCGGGGCCGACGCATGTCCTTCAAATCCGGTGAAGCGTGTGGTGTATTCGCAGCATCCCTTGTGGCCC
Source organism: Stappia sp. ES.058 (assembly GCF_900105595.1). Taxonomy (GTDB): domain Bacteria; phylum Pseudomonadota; class Alphaproteobacteria; order Rhizobiales; family Stappiaceae; genus Stappia. The sequence continues at coordinate 3,054,811 of NZ_LT629784.1, forward strand.
TCGATAATGCGCATCTCGGTCGGTTCACCGATGATCGCCACAGACGGGCGCAGTTCCAGCCGCGCGAGATCGTCGACGAGCTGGCGGGCGCCGAGACATCCCACCTCCTCGTCGAACGTGAAGGAAAAATGCAGCGGCCGGGTGAGCTTTTGCGCGGCATAGCGCGGTGCAACGGCCATAGAGGCGGCGATGAACCCCTTCATGTCGCAACTGCCGCGCCCGTAGAGCAGCCCGTCGGCCTCGCGCAAGCGGAAGGGGTCGGACGACCAGTCCTGATCCTCCACCGGCACCACGTCGCTGTGGCCGGACAGCACGATGCCACCGTCGACTTCCGGACCAAGCGTTGCGAAGAGATTGGCCTTGTGACCGGTGTGATCGATCATCACATGGGTGCGCGCGCCCAGTTCGCCGAGGTAATCCGCAGCATAGGCGATCAGTTCCAGATTGCTGTCGCTGGACACGGTCGGAAAGGCGATCAGGTCGGCGAGAATGTCGTGCGTGTCATCGATCAGGGCCATCGGGCACTCCCCTGGTTCTGGCCATGGTTTCCGGCCGTGAATACGGCCTCTCGTCTCGAACCTTCAGATCTTGACGATAAGCTCCCGCGGCCGCTTGCACAGGCACTCGGCCGCACCTTCCGGCTTGATCAGGATGCTCTCGGTGATCTCCATCCCCCAGGAATCCATCCAGAGACCCGGCATGAAATGAAACGTCATGCCGGCTTCCAGCACCGTCTCGTCGTCGGCGCGCAAGGAGATCGTGCGCTCGCCCCAGTCCGGCGGATAGCTCACGCCGATTGGATAGCCGCAGCGCGCGGAGCGTTCGATGCCGGCCCGCGTCAGCGGCGCGCCGAGCGCCTCGGCGATGTCGGCGGCGGTGTTGCCGGCGCGCGCGGCATCCAGGCCGGCCTCGAGCCCTTCCACCAGCGCCATCTCCGCGTCCAGCAGATATTGCGGCGGCTTGCCGAGATAGACAGTCCGGCAAAACGGCGCATGATAGCGGCGATAGCAGCCGGCGATCTCGAAGAACGTGGCGCTTTCCGCCTCGATCAGCCGCCCGTCCCACGTCAGATGCGGGGCAGCCGCATCCGATCCGCTCGGCAGCAGGGGAACGATCGCCGGATAGTCGCCCCAGGCGTCCTCGGTGCCGCGGATTGCATCGGCATAGATGTCGGCGACCAGGTCGGTCTTGCGCATGCCGGGCCGGATGCGCTCGACGATGCCGTCGATGATCTTTTCCGAGATCCGTGCCGCGCGGCGCATGAAGACGATCTCCTCGTCGGACTTCACCGCCCGTTGCCAGTTGACCAGCGCGGTCGCATCGACGAAGTCCGCTTCCGGAAGCTCGCTTTGCAGCGTCAGATATGCCTTGGCCGTAAAATAGTAGTTTTCCAGCTCCACGCCGATACGCTTGTCGTCGTAACCGTAGCTGCGAATGATCGCCGCCAGCGTTTCCATCGGGTGACGCAGCGTCGACTGAACATAGAAATCGGGATAGCCGGAGACCCGCTCGTCGTCCATCCACACGGTGCGAACCGCGCCATTGGCGTCCTGCAGCCGTCCCCACCAAATCGGCTCCGCGTCGTGAAACACCAGAACGCCCTGGTGAACGTAGAACGACCATCCGTCATAGCCGGTCAGCCAGGCCATGTTGGACGGGTCCTCGACGAAGAGAATGTCAATGTCATTCTCGCGCATGGCGGCGCGCACTTTTTCCAGACGACGCGAGAACTCAGCTGCGGAAAACGGTAGTTCGGACGCCGTCATAACTCCCCCTGTGTGCAATCTGGTAAAAGATTGGCCTGATTCGCGTTGTACACACGCTGTGCTGTGTTTGGACAGGGGGTTTTTCGTTTGTGTCGCCTTTGCGCGCTTTGAATGCGGCCTGACAGGATTGACGCAGGCAGCGCCGCGTGCTCGCCTGCGCGGTGACGGAAAACCCGCCGACAAGGCAGGACCAACGTGCATCTGAGCGATATCCTCTCCGCCGCCCGTGTCATCGCCGGCACGGCGACCCGTACGCCGCTGGTGCCCGCGCCGGCCTTCGCGGCCCATGCCGGCCAGCCCTTTTTGCTCAAGCTGGAAACCACCCAGCCGATCGGCGCCTTCAAGCTGCGCGGCGCGCTCAACGCGCTCGCCCATCTGCCGAAAGGCACGACGGGCGTGACCTGCTGTTCCACCGGCAACCACGGTCGCGGCGTCGCCTATGCGGCGCGGGCGCGCGGCCTGAAGGCGGTCGTCTGCATGTCCGCGCTGGTGCCGCAAACCAAGGTCGACGGCATCCGCGCGCTGGGGGCCGAGGTGCGCATCACCGGTCGCAGCCAGGACGACGCGCTTGCCGAAAGCAGGCGGCTTGCGCAAGAAGAAGGACTTGTCGAAATCTCGCCCTTCGACGATCCGCATGTGATCGCCGGCCAGGGCACCATCGGACTGGAACTGCTGGAAGACGCACCCGATCTCGACACGATCCTCATGCCCCTCTCCGGCGGCGGTCTCGCCGCCGGTGTCGCGCTGGCGGCCAAGGCGATCAATCCCGCGATCCGGGTCATCGGCATCTCGATGGAGCGCGGCGCGGCCATGCACGCCTCGATCCAGGCCGGTCATCCGGTCGAGGTCGAGGAGGTCGAAAGCCTTGCCGATTCGCTTGGCGGCGGCATCGGGCTGGACAACCGCCTGTCCTTCGCGCTGTGCAGCAAACTTCTCGACGACATCGTGCTGGTCAGCGAGGAAGAGATCTACCGCGCCATGCAGGCGCTCTATTTCGAGGAACGCCTTGTCGCCGAAGGCGCCTGCGTCGTCGGCATCGCGGCCCTCATGGCCGGCAAGCTGCCGACGTCGAAAGGCCCGCTCGCCACCATCATCACGGGGCGAAACGTCGACATGGAGGTCTTCACCCGCGTGGTGACGGGCAAGGACGTGACGCTCGGCGACCTCCGGATAAAGGGACGCCCCTATGCCGCATGACATCCTGATCGCAACCGAAGCGGAACTGCGCGCGGCCGTGCCGCTCGATCTCGCCGCCGTCGATGTCGTGGAGCGCGCATTTGCAGCGCTTGCAACAGGCGATGTGGTGATGCCCCCGATCCTCTCGATGGACCTGCCGATGGTCAACGGCGAGGTCGACGTCAAGACCGCCTATATCCCGGGCTTCGACGGCTTCGCCATCAAGGTCAGCCCCGGCTTCTTCGACAATCCGGCGCTTGGGCTTCCCAGCCTCAACGGGTTGATGATCCTGTTTTCGGCCAGGACCGGTCTGGTCGAGGCGCTCTTTCTCGACAACGGCTATCTCACCGACATTCGCACGGCCGCCGCCGGTGCCGTCGCGGCCCGTCACATGGCGCCGGAGACGGTGGAGACGGTCACGGTCTTCGGCACCGGTGTGCAGGCAAGGCTCCAGGTCGCCGCCGCCCGTCTGGTGCGCCCGTTCTCGCGCGTCTTCGTCTGGGGACGCGATCCGCAAAAGGCGCAAGCCTGTGCCCGCGACATCGCCGCCATGCTCGGCGTCGGGGCATCCGCCACCGATGATCCCGCAAGCGCGGTCGCGCAAAGCCAACTCGTCGTCACCACGACGCCGGCGCGCGACCCTGTCTTTCTGGCCGACTGGCTGCACCCGGGTCTTCACATCACCGCCATGGGGTCCGACCAGAACGCCAAGAACGAGATCGAGCCGTTGGCCCTCGCCCGCGCCGATGCCTATGTCTGCGACCGGGTGAGCCAATGCGAGAAACTCGGCGAATTGCGCAGCGCGCGGGCCGCCGGCCTGCTCTTGCAGGAGACGCCGGCGGAACTGGGCGAGGTGATCGCCGGCGCGCGGACGGGACGGCGCGCGCCCTCCGACGTGACGATCTGCGACCTCACCGGCACCGGCGCTCAGGACACCGCGATTGCAACCCATGTCTTTGCGCTTTGCCGGAACATGGATAGAGGCGCCGGCATCGGAACCATCATCAACGCGTGATCCGGGGCGGCAGCAAGATGGACAGGCAGGGGTGGCTGGCGCTATGACCGTTTGATGCTCCGTCTCGATGATCGTGACCTCGCCATCCTGAAAGTGCTCTGCCGCGAAGGCCGGCTGTCGAAGGCCGACCTCGCGCGCCGCATCAACCTGAGCCCGACGCCCTGCTGGGAGCGGTTGAAGCGGCTGGAAAAGGCCGGCATCATCGAAGGCTACAGCGCCCGCATCGCGCTGAAGAAAACCGCGCCGCATGTCACCATCTTCGTCACGCTGGAACTCGACAATCACAGCGCCGGCGCCTTTCAGCTGTTCGAGCAGATGGTGGAAAGCCAGGACGAGATCCTCCACTGCTGGGCGCTTGGTGGCGGGTTCGACTATCTCATGCAGATCGTCACCCGCGACGTCGACAGTTATCAGCGGCTGATCGATCGCCTGCTCGATCGCGGTCTGGGGCTGGCGCGCTACTACACCTACATCGTCACAAAGGACGTGAAATCCTCCGGCATCCCGCCGCTGGAGATTCTGATCGCCGGCCCAACAGACTGATCGGCCTGCGAAAGCGTTTCAAAAAAGACGGATCGTCTGGCATGCCCGGCCAGTTCAGATGCATCGTCTGCGCGTGCGCGCCCATCCTGTCGTCAACCACGCGATCGCCAACAGGGAGTTCGGCGCCATGATCAAGACGGGAACGGAAACCGGCCACACGCGACCCTCGCTTCATGACGCACGTTTGATGCGACAGTTCGCCTATGTCGGCGGCCGGTGGATCGCCGGCGAAACGGGCGAAACCATCGCCGTGCGCAATCCCGCCGACGGCGAGCGTCTAGGCGAGGTCGCGAGCCTTACCGCCGACCAGAGCGCAGAGGCCGTCAGCGTCGCCCATTCAGCCTTCGCCGACTGGTCCCTGACCCTTCCGCAAGCCCGCTCGCATATCCTGCGCCGCTGGTTCGAGCTGATCATGGAGCACAAGGAAGACCTCGCCCGGCTGATGACGCTGGAACAGGGCAAGCCGATTTCCGAAGCCCGTGGCGAGATCGACTATGCCGCCTCCTTCGCGGAATTCTATGCCGAGGAAGCCAAGCGCCCGAACATCGAAAGCGTGACCTCGCATCTTCCCGACGCGGAGATGGAAGTCTGGCTGGAACCCGTCGGCGTCGCGGCGCTTGTCACGCCCTGGAACTTCCCGTGCGCGATGATCACCCGCAAGGCGGCAGCCGCCCTTGCCGCCGGCTGCACGGTGCTGATCCATCCCTCGCATGAAACCCCGTTCTCGGGGCTGGCGCTCGCCGAACTTGCCGAGCGCGCGGGCTTCCCCGCCGGCGTCTTCAACGTCGTCACCGGCGATGCGGCAACCATTGTCGGCGCCTGGGCGGCGGACGCCCGCGTGCGCGCCGTCTCCTTCACCGGCTCCACCGAGATCGGCCGGCTGATCTACCGTCAATGCGCGGCAACCGTGAAACGCATGGTGCTGGAACTTGGCGGCCACGCACCCTTCATCGTCTTCGCCGATGCGGATCTCGACCGCGCGGTCGACGAGGCGATCAAGGCCAAGTTCGCCACCTCCGGCCAGGACTGTCTCGGCGCCAACCGCTTCTATGTCGCCCGCCCGCTCTACAAGCGCTTCTGTGAGCTCTTCACCGAACGTGCCCGGGCGCTGAGCGTCGGCGTCGGTCTCGACGACCCCGACATCGGTCCGTTGATGAACGACGCGGCGATCGCCAAACAAGTGTCGCATGTCAACGATGCGCTGGAGCACGGCGCGACGCTGCTTGCCGGCGGCGAGCGCCATTCGGCCGGGCCGTTGTTCTACCAGCCCACGGTTCTGGCCGACGTGCCCGACGCGGCGCTGATCATGCGCGAGGAGACCTTCGGACCGGTCGCCGCGATCACCCCCTTCGACACGGAAGACGAGGCGATTGCGCGCGCCAACGACAGCGAATACGGACTGGTCGCCTATGTCCACACCCAGGACGCGCGACGCACCTACCGGCTGACGCGGGCCCTCACCTACGGCATGGTCGCGGTCAATCGCACGAAAGTGACCGGCGCGCCGATCCCCTTCGGCGGCATGAAACAGTCCGGCGTCGGGCGCGAGGGCGCGGCGCTCGGCATGCAGGCCTTCATGGAACTCAAATACGTCTGCCGCGACTGGGCTTGAGCCCGGTCCATGCAGTACGATACGCCAAACACATGATTTCTTTACAGGATCCATATAGCGATCCTGGGATACGAAAGGGAGACATCGAATGCTGACCAACGATCAACTGGGCAAGTGGGACCGCGAAAGCTTCTTCCACCCCTCCACCCATCTGGCGCAGCATGCGCGCGGCGAAAGCCCGACGCGCGTGATCACCGGCGGCGATGGCGTTCACATCGAGGACCGCGACGGCAATCGCCTGCTCGACGCCTTTGCCGGCCTTTATTGCGTGAACGCCGGCTATGGCCGCAAGGAGATCGCCGATGCGATCGCCGCCCAGGCGCATGAGCTTGCCTATTATCACGCCTATGTCGGCCACGGCACGGAGGCCTCGATCACGCTGGCGCACATGGTGCTGGAGCGTGCGCCCGAAAACATGTCGAAGGTCTATTTCGGCCTGAGCGGATCGGATGCCAACGAGACCAACATCAAGCTCGTCTGGTACTACAACAACATTCGCGGGCTGCCGCAGAAGAAGAAGATCATCTCGCGCTGGCGCGGTTACCACGGCTCCGGCCTGATGACCGGATCGCTGACGGGCCTCGAGCTCTTCCACAAGAAGTTCGACCTGCCGTTGGCGCAAGTTGTTCACACGGAAGCCCCCTACTACTTCCGCCGACCCGACCTCGACATGAGCGAGGCCGATTTCGTCGCCCATTGCGTCGCCGAGCTGGAAGCGCTGATCGACCGCGAGGGTGCCGACACCATCGCAGCCTTCATCGGCGAACCGGCGCTCGGCACCGGCGGCATCGTGCCCCCGCCCGCCGGCTATTGGGCCGCGATCCAGGAGGTGCTGAAGCGCCACGACATCCTGCTGATCGCCGACGAGGTCGTCACCGGCTTTGGCCGTCTCGGCTCCATGTTCGGCTCGGATCACTACGGCATCGAGGCCGACATCATCACCATCGCCAAGGGCCTGACCTCCGCCTATGCGCCGCTGTCCGGCTCGATCATTTCCGACAAGGTCTGGAAGGTGCTGGAACAGGGCACCGACGAAAACGGCCCGATCGGCCACGGCTGGACCTATTCCGCCCATCCGATCGGCGCGGCCGCCGGCGTCGCCAACCTCAAGCTGATCGACGACCAGAACCTCGTCGCCAATGCCGGCGAGACGGGCGCCTATTTCAACGACGCAATGCGCGAGGCGCTGGCCGACCACAAGCATGTCGGCGACGTGCGCGGCGAAGGCCTCTTGTGCGCGGTCGAATTCGTCGAAGACAAGGCGAACCGGACCTTCTTCGACCCGTCCAAGAAGATCGGCGCGCTCGTATCGGGTGCCCTGCTCAAGCATGGCGTCATCGGCCGCGCGATGCCGCAGGGCGACATCCTCGGCTTCGCCCCGCCGTTCTGCCTGACACGCGCGGAAGCGCTCCATGTGGTCGCCAAGACCCGCGAGGCGGTGAACGAGGTCCTCGGCTGACACCACCGCCAGACCGCATCTTTGAAGAGCGCGTGAGGGGCCACCCTCGCGCGCTTTTTTTGAACGATCCGCAATGACCGGCTTCGCGTTCGCTTTTGCAAATCCTGCAAAATGAAGCAAGAAATTTGCGAAGATTGATTTTGAGATTGCCGATTTTGCAAAAATCGCCGCGTCTCGCGCTGCCTTGCCGCAAGGGCCGGTACCGGGGGTTTCCGCTTTCCCGGACCGGGGACAAGCCGCCGTCCCGCGGGGTCATGGGCACCCGTCGCAAAGGCCTCGCGAATCGCGTCTAATCGCGGCACCTCGCATCCAGGGACCAGCGCTCCGTGACATCCATGCCTCCTGCCATCGACCCGAGCGCGCTTGCCGCCTTTCTCGAGACCGCAAGCACCCGCATCGGGGCGAACCGCGTTGTTGCCGGCACTGCCATCGGCGCGGAATGGACGCAGGCGACGCTGCCTTGGGCAGCCGGTCCTCTGGCGGTTCTTTCGCCGGAAACCGCCGACGACGTGCCGGATCTTCTGGCGCGCGCCGCCAGCCACGGCGTGCCTCTCCACCCGGTCAGTCGCGGCCGCAGCTGGGGCCTCGGCTCGCGGCTGCCGCCGCGCGATGCCGCGATCCTCGATCTCTCCGGGCTAGACCGTATTCTCGATGTCGACATGACAGGCGGCACGGCCCGCATCGAGCCCGGCGTCACCTTCGAGGCGCTGCAGGCCCGGCTGAAGGACGAGGGGCTCGCCTTCCACCTTCCCTCCTTCGGCGGACCGCGCGACGCCAGCGTGCTCGCCAACGCGCTGGAGCGCGGCGAGGGCGCCGGGCCAATGGGCGACCGGTTCGCATCGCTGTGGGATCTCGACGTGGCGCTTGCCACCGGAGAGCGCTTCCGCACCGGACACGCCCGCTTTGGTCAGGATCGGCTGTCGGCCCTGCATGCCCGCCCGGCCGGCCCGCTGGTCGAGGGGCTGTTCAGCCAGTCCGGCCTCGGCGTCGTGCTGTCGGGCCGCATCGCGCTGCAGCCGACCCTTCCCTATGCCAACATGATCCTCGCCGACATCGGTCCGAAAGAGGGCCTGGACGCCGCGCTCGCGACCCTGACCCGGCTGATCCACGCCGGTCTCGTCGCGCCGCATTCGGCCGCGATCTGGAACGGTGCGAAACGCGTCTCCTCGCTGGTCGGCCGCCACCACGCCGATGCCGGGCTCCTCGGCACCAGGCCCGACGACTGGGCGCTTTCCGTCGTGGTCGCGGCGGCCCATCCCGACCTGCTTCAGCTGAGCGTCAGGATCGTCACCAGCGAACTCGCCAAGGTCTGCCGCGACATCAACGTCCAAAGCGACCGCGACGCCGAGGGCCGCCGGCAGGAAACGCCGATCACCGGCTTCAGCGACGGCAACAACGTCATGAGCGCCTATTGGGGCAAGGCGGAGCTGCCGGAGGTGCCGGGAAACCCGGATCTCGACGGCTGCGGCTTCCTGTGGGTCTGCCCGGCGCTGCCGCTGGAAGGAGCCGCTGCGCGCGCGCTTGCCGACCTGCTGGAAACGGTCGCGGCCGGCACATCGCTCTATCCCGCGCTCGGCCTGCAGGCGGTCAGCGCCCGCGCCCTGCACGGCTATGTCTCGCTTGCCTGGGACCGCGCCGTGCCCGGCGCCGACGAGGCCGCGATGACGGCGCATGACGCGGTGATCAGGGGCTGTCATGCGCTCGGCTTTGCGCCCTATCGGCTGGGCCTGGCGGATGCGGATGCGCTCGACGAGATCGCCACCGCCGGCGACGACTGGCCGCAGGTGCTCGCCCGCCTGCGCGCAGCCCTCGATCCGTCCGGGACGCTCTCACCCGGTCGTCTCAGGGGTCTCTAGCCAGACCGAAACCAAAGAAAAAGGGCCGGCAAGGCCGGCCCTTCAATCGCTGTATTGAAAGCGATATGGCTGACGCTCAGTGCGTTCCGGCAGCCGCCAGGCGCATGGTTGCGGCAGCCGAAATGAACGCGCTGAGCATCGCTGCCTGCGGCGCGAAGCCGCCGCGAACGGCGTCGAGGAAGGCGGCACGCGCAACTTTCTGCGCGGTCTCCGAACCCGGTGCATCGTCGGCGGCTTTCATCTTGATCGCGACCACCCGGTCGAACGCGGTCTGCGCGTCGCCGGTCTCGTCCATCGCCTTGCAGAAGACGTCCATCACCAGAACCATCTCGGCCTCAGAGATGGAGGCATCCATCGCGCCGTTGAAATCCTGGCCGAGCGCGAGGCGCGCGGTCGTCGCCTCCTCCGCCTTGACGCCAAGAAGCGCCGCCTCGCCGGCGGACCAGCCGGCCAGCGATGCGCCGCCGGCGGCCAGGCCGGTCACGATATCCTTTACCTGGGAAACTGCTTCCTTACCCGTGGTCATACTCATTCACTCCTGAAACCGTAAGTTCTTCAATGGGATTCAGGCCGCATGACGCGACCCGCGCGCGTGTCCGCGATCACCAGTGATGGAAGAAATGCTTCACCGCATGGCCGACCTTGTGGGCGGCATGACTGACGGAATGCTCCACCGCATGTGCTTCATGGCTGACCGCATGGCCGACCTCATGCGCCGCATGGCTGACGTCGTGGCCAACCTCGGAGGCCGCATGCGCAACCGCCCCGCCAAACGCATGATCCAGGAAGTGGAAGGCGTTCTCGAACGGACGCGTGTCGAGCGAGAAGTGGAAATCGAAATGGATGCCGAGACCGGCCGCCAGATCGCCGCCGACGCCGAAGTTGATGTGGTGATGCGAATAGCCCGCATGGGCCTCGCCGCCGACGCCGACTTCGCCGGCATCGACACCGCCCGAGCCGCCGCCCGAACCGACGCCGTGAACGGAGCCGCTGCCGCCGGCATGGGCTTCCGCGCCCGCGCCCGCCATTGCGTTGCCGGATCCGCCCGCCCCGTAGGAGCCGTGGCCGTGCTGGATATCGCCCGAGCCACTGGTGGTCGCGCCGACAGTCGCCGATCCGCCGGCATTCTCGCCAGCGGATACGCCGTGCGAACTGACGGAGCCGCTCGCGTCACCGGAAACGCCAGCGGACGCGCCCGCGGACGCCGATGCGCCGGTGTCGGAGCTGTTGGAATGGGCGGAGCCGGACGCGCCGGCACCGGCCTGCGCTTCACCGGACGCACCTGCGCTAGCCGGACCGGAATGGGCATGCACCTCGCCGGAGGCGCTGGCGCCGGCCCCCGCCGCTCCCGAGACGCTGCCATGTCCGGCATGACCGGAGACGCCGTCGCCGACATGGGCACTGCCCGAGGCGCCGGCATGGCTGTCGCCGGTCGAACCGGAGGTGCCGGCATGAACGCCAAGGTCCGGATCGCTCCAGCCGCCATCGTCCGTCGAGAACACACGCGTGCCGCCGGAAACCCCGTCCAGGGCCTCCAGCGGAATGGCATCATCGAGCTCGTCGAACTTGTTGTTAATTCCCTTGTTCATCCCGCCACCTCTGAAATGTTGTTTGCAAGAAGAAACCTAGGTGACAGGTCTTGCGATTTTTCTAACTTGTAGAAAAAATACGTATTTGGATTCAAAGGGTAAACAGTATTATAATTTTTAAGCTACATTCGGATAAAAGGTCCGACAAGAGACGATATCAAACCCATGGATCAACTCTGAAACCTGCGACTTTCAATCGCCCGGCACTCGGCGAACCCTGCAAGCACGGTGGTCTATGCGGCGTCCTGAGCCTCGATCAGTTCGAAGAACAATCCGTCGCCGGCGAGCAGGTCCTCATAGGCGCCGGATTCCGCAACACGACCCCGGTCGAGCACGAGGATCCGGTCGCAGGCCTTGAGCGTCTCGAGGCGGTGCGCGATGCTGATCACGGTCGCGTCCATCTCGTCGATGGCCCAGGCCACATGGGCCTGAAGGGCGGGATCGAGCGCGCTTGTCGCCTCGTCGAGAATGAGGATCTTCGGCTTTGCGGCAAAGGCGCGCGCCAGGAGGATGCGCTGGATCTGACCGCCGGAAAAGCCGCATTCGGTGTCGCCGACAGGGGTGCCGAAACCAAGCGGCAATGCCTTGATATCCGCTTCGAGTCCGGCCTTTCCCGCCGCCTCCCACGCATCGGCCATCGTGATCGGCGCACCTGCGGAAATGTTGTCGAACAGGGTTCCGGGAAAGAGGCGCCCGCCCTGGCCGACAATGCCGATCTGCCGGCGCAACAGCCGGTCGTCGAGCCGGTCGAGATCGAAGCCGTCGAAGGTGACCGACCCGCTTTCGCGCGGGATCAGGCCGAGAAGGGCCTTGACCAGCGTGGACTTGCCCGCACCCGACGGGCCGGCGATACCGATATGCTCGCCCGGCTCGATGCGAGTGCTGACACCATCCAGCGCGGCCGGAGCACCGGCACGGTGCCGGCAGACGAGATCACGACACTCGATCGCGCCGCTCAGCGGCGGCGGCGTCCAGCCGTCGATCGCCGGGCGCGGCACGCCGTCGAGCAATGGATGGATCATGCGAAACTGAAGCCCGAGCATGGTGGCCTGGCCGAAAGCCCCCAAGACGGCAGACACGGCCCCGGCGATGCTGCCGGCGGCAACCACCAGCGAGATCGACGCACCCCCGGCGACAACGCCACCCGCAAGCGCAAGCGCAACGATGGCCGACAGGACCAACGCCCCTTCCACGGCTTCTTCCAGCGCGGAAGACGCGGCCCCCACCCGGTCGGCCTTCAGGAAACGATGGCGCAGCGAGAGAAACCCGTCGGTCCAGCGGCTGAACACGCGGCCCTCCGAGGCGGTCGCACGCACGGTGTCGATCATCGTCAGGGCTTCATAGGCCGTGCTCATCCAGCTTTGCGGCGCGGCCAGACCGCTCAACAACGCCTGCACGCGACGACGCGCGATCAGCCCGCCGGCCAGGATGACCGCAACAACCACACCACCGATCACCACCGCGCCGGTGGCAGAGGTTGCGGCGACGACGGCGATATTGGGAAGCGCGACCAGCAGCGCCGCGATCACGGACAGCGCCATGCCCCACACGCCACGGTGCCAGCGTTCCACCGACCGGGTGGACAGGGCGGCGATGGGCGCGGGCGGCAGGTCGCCTCCGGTCGAGGCGGTCCCTTCGGCGATGCGGATTGCGCGGTCGATCGCCGCGGCCCGCAGAAAAAACCCGATACGTCCGTCAAGCCGCAGTTTGGCGATGCCGGCGGCAAAACGGGTCAGCAGATTGGCGCCGAAGAGCACGGCGAAGAACACCATCATGTTGGCAAGCAGGCCGAAGTCGCCTTCCGGCACGATTGTCGCAAACAGCGGGCCGGTGACAAGCGGAAGCGTTGCGACCGCCATGCCGGCAAGCAGCGTGAAGGCAAAAAACGCCGCAAGATCCTTGCGCGCCTGCGGGAGGCCGAAACGCAGGAGACCCTTGGCAGTCAGCTTGCTGTCCGGCAAGGCCGGCAGGACGAGGTAACCGGTCGGCTCGAAGTCATCCAGGGCCAGGGACCCGGCCTGCCCCGGCTTCCAGCGACCGGCGGCCTCCGCCACCCGCCAGTGATCTCCGCTGCGCGTCAACAAGACGGCATCGGCCGGCGCATCCTCGCGTGCGTCGCCCTCCGCGGGTTTTCGCAGCGCCAGGATCGGCACCGGACTTTCACCGATACGCTGATCGCTTAAACGCACCTGGCGAACCTGAAGGCCGGCGGCGCGCGCAAGACGCTCGATCGAGTCAGCCACCGGTTCGCCCGGCACCAGCGCGCTGCCGGGCATCAGCTTGACCTCCGCCGCAGCGGCCGCGGCATGCAATGCATCGACCAGAACCGGCGACGGCGTCGACATCGCCGGACGCGGATCGCTCAAGAGCGTCTCGATGCGCTCGGCTGAGCGGACGAAGAATTCGTTTCCGGCTTGATTGCTCATGCGACCGCCCTGCCCTCGTCCCGCGATTCCACGCCCTGTGCACCCGCGCTTTCGTTTTCGCAGTGCGCGCGAAGCGCAACCCCGCCGGCGCCGTCCAGATGAAGCACACGGTCGCACCGGCGGATCGAGCCGGACCGATGCGAGACCAGAAGCACCGCCGCACCGCAGCGCGTCAGCCCCTCCAGAACACGTTGCTCGCTCAGGGCGTCGAGCGCGGATGTCGTCTCGTCCAGAACCAGAACCTCGGGACGGCGCGCCAATGCGCGCGCCAGCGCGAGCCGCTGAATCTCGCCGCCGCTGAGACCCGGACGGTCGGCGCTCAGCATGGCCGAAAGCCCGCCGGCCCGAGCCACCATTTCCTGCGCGCCGGCAAGCTCCAGCGCATCATTGATGGCGTCCTGCCCGATCGTCTCGTCCCACATGGTGATGTTGTCGCGAATGGTGCCGCTCATCACCGCACTCGCCTGCGGCACGTATTGGAGACGCCCGCGCAGGCTCTCGTGCGGCCAGTCGCCAAGCGACCGGTCCCGCAAGAGCACCCGGCCAGCGCGCGGCGCGACGAGCCCGGCGGCGAGCCGGGCGAGCGTCGATTTGCCCGCACCCGACACGCCGGTGATTGCGGCCAGTTCGTTCGTCGAAAAGGCAAGATCCAGACCGGAAAACAGATCCGTTCCCGTTCCGAACCCGAAGGACAGTCCCTCAAGGCGCAACACGGACGCATCCTGTCCGGTCTCTCCTGCGGGGGCCGCAGGGACCGACGCCCGCCGATTGATCTGGGTGTCTGCGGCATGGTCGATCAGGTCGTCGAGCCGAAGCAGCGCGCCGGCCGATTCCTGCAGGGCGCAATAATGCGTGGCGATCGCGGCAACCGGCGCGGCAACGAGCCCGGCGAGCACCTGCAACGCCAGCAGTCCGCCGAGTGCCAGATCGCCCTGCATGACCCGGAAGGCGCCCGCTCCCAGCACACACATGCTGATCAGGAGCATGGCGGCCGCCGGTCCGAGATTGACCGCAGTGCGAATACGCCCGAGCCGCTGTTCTGCGTCGAGCGCCGCCTCTTCCGCCGTCAGCCAGCGCGATCCGAAAAGCGCCTCGCGCCCGAGCAGACGAAACGCATCGAACGCCATGAAGCCGGCCGTCGCCACGCCGCTCGCCGTGCCTTCCAGAACGTTTTGCAACCGCGTCGCCTCGCTCAGGCGTTCCGACAGGCGGATCAGCACCGCGAGATTGGCCAGCGCGATCGCGGTGACGATGCCACCGAGCACCGCGTCATAGAGCCAGATGATCGCAAGATAGCCGCCGGCAACCGCGATGTTCGGCAGCATCTGCGCCAGGGGGCCGGCGACGGTGCCGCCGATCTCGGAACCGATGCGCATGCGCGACACAACCTCGCCGGCATTGCGCTGCGCGAAGAACGACAGGGGCAGAAAGAGGACGTGCTCGAAGGCGCGCGCGGCGACCACAACGCCGATCTTCGACTTGAGCGAGGCGACCGTCCATTCGCGCAGCGCGCCCAGCATTACCTGCACGAGGAGCGTCACGGCGAGCGCGACGAGAATGAAGATCATCCAGTCGCGGCGGCCCTGCGTCACCACATAATCGGAGTAGGTCTGGATCGCGCCCGACAGGATCAGGCCCGGGACGATGCCGACGACCCCGCACGCGAAGACGATGGCCATCGCATCCCAGGAGCCGGCCGCCTGGCGCACCAGCGCCGGGATCGCCATCGGCCGCCGTCCGCCCGGGCGAAACCCTTCGCCCGGCGCCATCACCAGAACGAGACCGGTCAGCGCCTCGCCGAGTTCGCGCCGGTCGACCACCCGCCGACCGACGGCCGGATCGAGCAGCACGAAGCGGCCGCCCCGGACCTCTTCCAGCACCACGAAATGATTGAAATTCCAGTGCAGGATCGCGGGCAGCGGCAGCTTGGCCAGATCTTCCGGCTCGCGGCGCACCGCCTTGACCTTGAGGCCGTAACTTTCGCCGGCACGCGCCAGTGCGGCGGCGTCGACGCCGTCGCGCGAGGTGCCGCAGCGCTCGCGCGCGTCTTCCAGCGCGATCTCCCGGCCATGGGCGCTGAGCACCATGGCGAGACACGCCGCACCGCATTCCGCCGCCTCCATCTGGAGGACAGTGCGGGCCCTTGCCGAGGCCAGCCCCATCATGGGCGCCCCGTCCAGTCGTCAGCCTCAAGATGCAGGAACCGCTTCAGCGCGGGGATCGCCAGCGCCAGCAGCGGCCGGCGCTCGACCGTCACATTGGCGCTGAGCGGCGTTCCGGGCGTCAGCGTGACGCCGGGCGGCGGTGCGCCGGTCCAGGCGTAGCCCGTGTCGTCGCCCGCGGCCCGTTCCATCACGAGCCGCACCTCGAAGGTCGGCCCGCCGGCGGAGATCTTTTCTGCCAGCGTGTCGTCGCCGAGCGCGAACTGAAGGCTTTGCGAGGAGGCCGGCACTTCCGAGATCGACACCACTCGCGCAATCAGCCGGTCGTGCCGGTCGAGCGGCAGGTCCGCCGGCGTCAGCAGCGCCCGGTCGTCCGGCTTCAACCGCTTGCCCTGCGACATCGGCACGAAGACGACCGCCTCCAGCGGATCGCGGTCGCCGTCGGCCGCCCCGTCGACCAGGATTTCCAGAAGCGGTTCGCCGGGCGAGGCCAGCGCGCCGGGACGGGTGTTGATGCCGATGACGCGGCCGGGCGCATCGGCGGTGACGGTCGATCCGGCGACGAGCGCGGCGCGGCTTGCCGCCACCTCCGCCTGCAGCCGTTCGATCTCCAGCTTCGCCGAAAGAGCCGCGCGTTCGCGCTGGGAGGCCGCTTCCTCGCGGCGGACATCAAGCGCAACCTGTTCGGCCCGCGCGGCGGCGAGATCGTCTTCGGCGACGTCCGCGGCGATGCGTGCGTTGGAGACGGCCTCCAGAGAGACAATCCCGTCGGCGTGAAGTTTCTCCAGCGTCTCGTGACGCTCCTCCAGCCAGTTCTTCTTGGACGACAGCGCCTGGATCCGCTCGCCCAGCGCGATCAACTGCCGCGCATGGCTGCGGCTTTCCGCATCGGCATCCGTCTGGCGCAGCGTTTCCGTGCGCTCGACATTTCGGGCGAGAACGTCGAGCACACGCTTGGCCTTTTCCAGCGCGGCCGTACGCTCGGGCTGCGACAGGCGCAACAGCACATCGCCGGGGGCGACCGTCTGCCCCCTTTCCACCAGCAGTTCGGCGACATAGCCGGCAGAGGCCGCGCGCACCGGAGAGATCAGCGTCTCGCCGGAACGCGCCAGAACCCCGTGGCCGGTGACATGGATCGGCACGTCGACGAAGGCGCTCCAGGTGACCACGCCGGCAAGTGCTGTGGCGATTGCCGCCGCGCTCAGCCGCGTCACCGCGGTGGAGACCCGCATGGTGCGCTGGGTCTCGTCGACCCGCGTTGCCGCGTCGAGCGCCTCCTGCCTGAAAAACGTTCTGCCCATGACAACTCCCCTTCGACGGCGAGTATCGGACACGGGCGCTCAGGTTCGGTTAATCCGCAAAAGGCGAGCGGGCTCAATCGCCCGGCTTGGTTACCGCAGCGTGAATGCCGCCCGCCCGCCAACGCTTAAAGACGAAGCCCGCAGGCCTCGAACGCGGCCTTGGTCGCGTCCCTTTCCGCGTCGGTCAGTTGCAGCAGCGGCGGGCGCACCGGCCCACCGACCTGGCCGAGAAGCTCCTGCCAGTACTTCTGGTGCGCCTGCGGCTTGCCACCCGGACGCGTCGTCTTCAGCGCCTTGCGCACGGGACCGAGGCTCTTGCTGATGTCGCGCGCCCGCGCTTCGTCTCCGGCGAAAGCGGCCTGCGTATAGTCGTGCATGCGCCGGTCGTTCGCGCTCTGCAGCAGGTAGGGCGGCGAGGAACACAGGTAGAGCTGCCAGCCAAGCTCCAGGATGTTGTCGAGCCACTCGTCTTCCGAAGCGGTCGAGACGAGGATCTTGTCACCGACCATCTGGCTCAGCTGCGTGTACATCGGCCGGGGCACGGAATATTTGATCGCGACGATATTGGGCAGCTCCGCCACGCGCGCGCAAAGTTCCGGGCTCATCAGGTAGCCGGAATCCGGGTGGCTCCACATGGCGATGCCGATGTTCACCTTCTCGCAGATTGCCTTGTAGTATTCGTAGACCGTGTCGTCGGGATCGGTGACGAAATGCAGCATCGGCGCATGCACGACGATATAATCGGCGCCGACCGCCTCGGCGTGTTTCGCAAGCTCGATCACCGTGTCGAAGTTCTGGTCGGAACACGACATGATGGTGCCGGCGCGATCCCCGGTCTCTTCCACCGCGATCTCGAAGTTGCGCTTGCGCTCGGCGAGCGACATGGAAAAGAACTCGCCCTGCTTGCCCGCGATGAAAAGCCCTGCGATCCCGAGATCGTCGACCCAATGGCGGATGTTGGCGCGCAGGCCCTCCTCGTTGAGGCTGAAGTCGGGCCGGAACGGATTGAGGGCGGCCGCCCAAATGCCCTTCATGTTGGCGCGGGCGTAAGCCTTGGCGTCCGGTTTGCTGTAGTTCATCGCTTTGTCCTGTCTCACGTTCGGTGCAGTGCGCGCCACAGCGTTTCGCTGGTGAGCGGCATCGGAAGATCGGTGACGCCATGGGGACGCAGGGCGTCGATGGCGGCATTGAGAATGGCGGCCGGTGCGCCGATGGTGCCGGCCTCGCCAACCCCCTTTGCGCCCAGCGGATTGTTGGGGGCCCGCGTTTCTATCTTGGAAATCGCAAGCGCCGGAATGTCGCCGGCGCGCGGCAGCGCGTAGTCCATCAGCGATCCGGTCACGAGTTGGCCGTCGCCGTCATAGACCAGCCGCTCCATCAACGCCTCGCCGATCCCTTGCGCGAAGCCGCCGCGGATCTGGCCCTCAACCAGCATCGGATTGATCACCGTGCCGGCGTCATCGACACAGGCGACATATTCAAGCGTCGGATCGCCGGTCTCCGCATCGATGGCGATCTGCACCAGATAGGCGCCATAGCCCCAGGCTTCGGCTGCGGCCTCATAGACCACCTCTTCACTGACGGGCACGCTGGTGTCCGCCCCACTGTCGACGCGGGCAAGAAGCGCCTCGCAGGCTTTCAAAACGGCGCTGCCCCCAATCGCGGTGCTGCGGCTGGCAAGCGCGCCGATACCGGTCGGACAGTCCTGCGTCGACCCGCACACGACGTCGATCGCCTCCGGACCAAGACCCAGCGCGTCCGCCGCGATCTGGGCCAGCGCCGTTTCGCGTCCGTGCCCTTGCGTGCTGCCGCCGAAGGCGACCAGCACCGTGCCGTCCGGATTGCGCGTGACGCGCGCGCTTTCCCACCCGGTGCCGCAGGGCTCGATGTAGAAGGCGACCCCCAGGCCGACGACCTCGCCGCCTGCGCGACGTTTCGCGACCGCCGCGCGCCGCGACTGGTAGCCGGTCTCGTCGGCCAGTTGGTCCAGCAATTCGGCATAGCGACCGGAATCGAGCACCACGCCGGTCGGCCCGGTGTAGGGAAACCGTTCGGGCGGGATCATGTTGCGCTTGCGGATTTCGAGCGGATCGATCCCGGTCGCGCTCGCCGCCGCATCGACCAGGCGCTCCATCAGGCAGTTGGCTTCCGGGCGCCCGGCGCCACGATAAATCCCGACGGCAGCCGTGTTGGACGTCTCGGCGCTTGAGCGGATATCGACCGCCCCGACCAGATAGCCACCGGGCAGGATGCGCCCCGCGTTCCAGGCAGGGATCGCGGCGCTGCTTGGCAGCCAATGCCCGAGCGGCGAAGTGACGGAGGCTCTCAACGCCTCGAACCGGCCATCGGCATCGACACCGAGCGTGCCTTCGCTCTTCGCGCCACGGCCATGGCTTGCGGCAAGAAAGTCCTCGCCGCGCGACGCAATCCAGCGGGTCGCGCGCTTGAACCGCAGCGCCGCCCACACGCACAGCACCTCTTCCGGGTAGAGCGAGGCCTTCATTCCGAAGGCTCCGCCGACATCCGGCGCCGCGACATGGATACGCTCGGGCGCGACCGACAGAATGCGCGACAGCTCGCGCCGCGCGCGGTGCGGCGTCTGCGTCGACAAAAAGACCGTCACGCTGTCGCTCTCGCCGTGATAGGCGACGGCGATGCCGCGCGGCTCGAGCGAGGCGGGCGCCAGCCGGGGATGGTCGACCGTCACCGACACCCGATGTGCTGCGCCGGCCATCACCGCATCGCAATCGCCCGACGACCAGGTCCCGCGAAAGCCGGCAGGCTCCGCCGCTCCATCGTCGTCCTCGACGTCGACCGGAACCGCGTCGCAGGCGTCGAGCGCCTGGCCGGGCGTATCGGCCAGAACGGCGGCGACCGGCTGGCCGACGGCACAGACATGCGCGCCCGCAAGCACGGGAAAGGACGCCGACCCGAAGGGCTCCAGAACCGGATTGATGCCGAGGGTTCCCAACTCACCGAGGTCCGCAGCGCTCACGACCTGTGCCACGCCGGGCATGTCGCGGGCAGCCTCGGTCTCGCATCCGGCGATCCGCCCGCCCGGCACGGGACTGCGGACGAAGGCGACATGCAAGGGATCCTGCAAAGGCACGTCCGCGACATAGCACCCCGCCCCGGTGATGAGGCGGACGTCCTCGCGCCGGCGCAAGGGACGGCCGATCTGCGGCTCACTTGATCCCGCGCGCTCCGCGCCACGGGCCGAAATAACTGTCACGGCCAAAAACTCGTCTTCTGCTGGCGGGCAGGATGCCCCTCGGGAATTCGGGCCAACAGTGGCGGCGATCAGATATCGCGGCAAATATTGTGTTTCAAACCTGTTATCCGGAATTTGGATAGCTGGAGCGCCTGGATTGGCGCAAGATCGCACCAGTTGAGACTTGGCTGGAGCTGCCCATGAAACATGTCGCCATCATCGGATATGGCGCTATCGCCCGGTATGTCATGACGGCGATCGCCGAGCGGGACGGTCTCTCGCTTTGCGGGATCATCGCGCGCGCGGGCCGACTTGAAGGGGCCCAAGCCTGCGCGCCGGATACGGTTGCGATTGCCGGGCATGTGGCCAAGCTGCCACAGCGTCCGGACGTCGTGCTCGACTGCGCCGGACACGCAGGCCTGCGCGAGCACGGCCCCGGCATCCTGACGGCCGGCATCGACCTCTACAGCGTATCCGCCGGAGCGCTTGCCGATGCGGAGCTTTACGATACCCTGAGCGATGCCGCCCGGCGCGGAAGGACGGCGCTCCGGATCGTATCCGGGGCCATCGGCGGTCTCGATATCCTCGGGGCGGCCAGCCGGGGCGGGCTGAGCAGTGTGGTCTATCGCGGCCGCAAGGCACCGGAGAGCTGGCGCGGCACGCCGGCGGAAGACACAATCGACCTCGACGCCCAGAGCGAAGCGCGGGTGCATTTTCGCGGCACCGCGCGCGAGGCCGCGCGTCTCTATCCCAAGAACGCCAATGTGACGGCGAGCATCGCGCTTGCCGGGATCGGCTTCGACGCAACCGAGGTCGAGCTGATCTCGGATCCCGCCTGCCGCGAAAACCGGCACGAGCTTGCCGTCGAGGGCGCCTTCGGCTCCTTCGCCATTCAGGTTTCCGGCCGCGCCATGCCGGACAATCCGAAGTCCTCCGCGTTGACGGCGATGAGCATGGTCGACACGCTCGCGCGCCTTGAAGACGCCATTCGCATTGCATGATCCGTTGGGCTATGGCTGTGAGGGCGCGTCCGGCCCGCCAGCACCCGTCGCAAGGACAAAGACGCTCCAATGAGCGAACCGAACCAGAAGCACGTCCGCATCGTCGAGCGGATCCTGACCCGGCTCAAGCTCAAGCAGCTGCGCCTGCTGGTGGCTGTGGAAAGCCACAACAGCATCCTGCATGCCGCACGCGAGTTGAACCTGTCCCAGCCGGCCGCCACAAAACTGATCAAGGACCTGGAAGCCGATTTTGGCGTGCTCCTGTTTGAGCGCACCAACCGGGGCGTGGTGCCGACGATCTACGGCGAGGCGCTGGCACGCCACGGCAAGCTGATCTTCGCGCAGATCTCGCACGCCGCACAGGAACTCGACGACCTTGCGGAAGGCTCCAGCGGGCGCATCGTCATCGGCACCTTGCTGGCCGCCTCCGCGCTTCTGCTGCCCAAGACCATCGCCCGGGTGCTGGCGCAAAAGCCGGGCCTGTCGATCAAGATCCAGGAAGGCACCAACGAGGTGCTTATGCCGGCACTGCGCTCCGGCGAGGTCGACCTCGTCGTCGGGCGCCTGCCGACCCACCGCCACCGCGACGAACTGCTGCAGGAGCGTCTCTACGAGGAAAGGGTGATCGCCGTCACCGGCATGACCCACCCGCTCCGGGGGCGCAAGCGGGTCACCTTCCAGGACATGATGGAGTACGGCTGGATCCTGCCGCCGCCGGAGACAACGCTCAGGCGCCAGATCGACCTGGTGTTTCTCGACCACGGCCTGAGCTCGCCGATCAACGCGGTGGAATCGGTGTCCTTCCTCGCCAACCGCAGTCTGCTCGCCAACTCCACGATGATCGGCGTCCTGCCCAGCCATGTGGTCGAGCAGGACATCGCCGCCGGCATTCTGGCGCGCGTGCCCTGGGACGTGCCGATCCCGATCGGCCCCGTCGGCGTTTCCTACCGCAAGACCAAGGGGCTGACACCGGCAGCCGCCTTCTTCCTCGACGAACTGCGGGCCGTCGCGGAGACGGTTTGACGCCCGCGAGCGTTGCGTATCAAATCAGCGCTGTGGTCAGGATCGGCGCCCAGCTCAACAGCACCAGGATCAGCGCCACCGCGATCAGGAACGGATAGAGCGCGCGCACGATGGCCATCGGCGGGGCACCGCTCATCGCCGAGGCGATGTAGAGCCCCGCCCCGACCGGCGGCGTGAGAAGACCCAGCACCAGATTGAGACAGACGATCACGCCGAACTGGAACGGATCGATGTCGTAGTGCATCTGCGCGATGGGCAGCAGGATCGGCACCACCAGAATGAGCGCGGCGATGCCGTCGATCACCATGCCGATGACGAAGAGAGACAGGTTGACGATCAGCAGGAAGACGAAGGGATCCGAGGTGATCGCCGTCAGCTGTCCGGCGAGCTTTTGCGGCAGGGCCTCGTAGATGATCACCCAGCCGAAGACGTTGGCGGCGGCTATCAGGAAAATCACCAGGCTGGAGCTGGTCGCGGTGCGCACGAACAGGGAGCCAAGCCGCGTGATTTTCAGATCGCGGTAGACGAACCGCCCGATCAGAAACGCGATCAGCGAGGCGACGGCCGCCGATTCCGTCGGCGTCGCAACACCGAGCAGGATGCCGCCGACGATGGCGAGCGGGATGAGCGCTGCCGGCAGACAGTCGCGCAGCGCCACGAGTGCCTCGCGCCTGCTCATCCATTGGCCTTTGGGGAAGGACTGGGTCAACCCCACGATCGCGATGATGACGAAGAAGGAGGCCGACAGCATCAGGCCCGGAATGATGCCGGCCATGAACATGTCGCCGATGGGGATCTGCGCCAGGACGCCGTAGATCACGAAGAGCATGGACGGCGGAATGATCGGCGACAGCAGTCCGCCGGCGGCCGTCGTGGCGGCGGCGAAATCGCGGCGGTAGCCTTCCGCCTCCATCGCCGGCACCATGGCGCGCGACATCACCGCGATCTGCGAGGCGGCCGAGCCGATGATCGCGGCCATGAACATGTTGGCCAGCAGATTGATATAGGCAAGCCCGCCGCGAAACCCGCCGACGAAGACCCGCGCGGCCTGGATCAGCCGCTTGGTCAATCCGCCCTCGTTCATCAGTTCGCCGGTGAGCATGAACAGCGGGATCGCCAGCAGGCCATAACTCTCGATACCGGAGTAGAGCTGCTGCGCGAAGCTTGCATACAGCACCTCGTTGCCGCTCGCCTGGATGTACCAGATCGCCGACAGCGCCAGCACCAGCGCGATCGGCACCGCGCCGAACAGGAGAAGCAGAAAGACGACCGCCGTCATGGGCGCGTCTCCGCGTCGGCGTCCGCCTGCGGATCGGCACCGCCGGCGAGAACGCAAAGGCTCGCAACCAGATTGGACGCGGCATGCAGCGTCAGCCCGAAGGTGAAGACGATCATGATGCTCCACACCCAGACCTTGGGAACGCCCAGCGTCACGGTGGGCTCGGCATAGATGAAATTGAAGGTCTCGCCCTGAAAGGCCTGGATGTCGAAGCCGGTGGCATAAAGCGCGAACGGGTCGAACCACAGCAGGCAGAACCAGATCATCGCGGCGGCGAACCCCGCCGTCACAGCATCGAGGCCAAGACGCCACCAGCGGGCGACACCGGGTGAGAGCGTGTCGAAAACGAGCGTCACCGCAACGCCCGATCTGCGGTGAACGGCAGCTGCTCCGGCCAGGAACGTCATCCAGATCATGGCGGTGATCGCCGCTTCGTCGATCCAGTAGATCGCCATGTGGGCGGAGCGCGTAACCACATTGAGGAGGATCAGTCCGGTAATCGTCGCGGCGAGGACGGCGGCCAGCGCGATTTCGCAGCGCGCCCAGAAGGCGGAGATCCTGTAGAGCATCGCGGTATCCATCCAGGCCACGCATCCGGACGCCGGACCTGTCGGCCGATGTCGCCCGGATGCGGGAGTTCGGGTCTCGGGACGAGACTACTGACGGGTCTCGTCGGCAACCTTGCGAAGACCAGAAAGCGCCGGCGCCTTCTCGCTCCAGATCGCGTCCCACTCGGCGGTGGCATCCTGGAAGAAGGCGGCATCCGCTTCAACGATGTTGGTGCCGGTGCCCTCGACCGCGAGCAGCCAGTCGGCCTCCTTGGCGATATAGGTGTCGATCACGCCGTCGAGCTGGCGTGCCATCAAGGTGGAGATCGTCTCGCGATCCTCGGCCGACAGGTCCTTCCACACCCGCGCCGACACCAGGCCGACCATCGGGAACATCATGTGGTTGGAGATCAGCACCGTATCGGCGTGCTCATAGTACTTCAGCTTCCAGATCAGTTCGGCATCCATGTCGATGGCGTCGACCTGGCCGTTGGCGAGCGCGTCATAGACCGCCGGCAGGGGCATCGGCGTGGAGGCCGCGCCGACCGCGTTGTAGAAGTCCTTGATCGGCTCGAACGGCGTGATCCTGAGCTTCTTGCCGGCGAGATCGGCCGCACTCGTCACCGGATCGCGGCTGACGATCTGGCGCAGGCCCGCCATGCCGTAGCCGAGGCCGACGACGCCGGCCTTCTGCGGCAGGTCGGCCAGCATTGCCTTGGCTTCATCCGAGCGCAGGATGCGCCCGGCATGACCGACGTCATCCGCCATGTAGGGCGCGTAGAAGGCGCCGAAATCCGGCACGCGGTTGGAGACTTCCGCGATCGTCAGGAACGCCATGTCGAGCGCGCCGGTCTGCAGCAGCTGCATCATCTGCGCCTCGTTGCCGAGCTGGCGCGAGGGAAAGACGGCAACCGTGTGCGCGCCGTCGGTCGCAGCCTCCAGCTCCTCGCCGAAAGACTGCGCGGCAACGGTCCAGATGTGCGGCGGCGGCGTGATCAGTCCGAGCCGGAACTCCTTGGCCGACGCGAGGCCGGTCGTCGTGACCAGAGCCAGAAGAGCGGCCGGCACGGCGCGGGTGATCAGGGTCTTGAGTTGCATTTCGGTCCTCCCGAACGCCGGCCGGACACCTTCATGTCGGGCGGGCATTGCGTTGATGGTGAAAGGGAATGTAAGGGCATTGCCGCTGCGGTGGCTGCGCGTGAGCGCAGGCCGCGTCCTAGAGCTTGACCCAGCCCTCCGGCGGTTCCTTGCCGGGATGCACGGTGCCGCAATTGGGGCAGGTGCGGGCCTCCTTCGATGCATAGAAGGCCTGATAGACCGGCGGCAGGTCGTCGACGATGGACTCCAGATCGAGTTCGGCGCGGTGCACCAGATGCTCGCACTCGAAGCAGTACCACTCGATCGCATCCAGCGCGCCTTCGGGCCGGGCCGGCTCGATCACGAGGCCGATGGAGCCTTCCTGCGGGCGCTGTGGCGAGTGGCGCACATGCGGCGGCAGCAGGAAGATCTCGCCCTCGCGGATCGGCACGTCGTAGAACTCGGTGCCGTCATAAAGCTTGAGCAGCATGTCGCCCTTGATCTGGTAGAAGAACTCCTCCACCGGGTCGTCGTGATAGTCGGTGCGCTTGTTCGGCCCGCCGACGACGGTGACCATCAGGTCGGCGTCCTTCCAGATCTGCTGGTTGCCGACCGGCGGCTTCAGCAGGTGCTTGTTCTCCTCGATCCACTTCTGAAAGTTGAAGGCTGCAAGTCTCGACATGTCCCGCTCCCAAATTGCCGGTTCAGACCCCGGCCATGGCAACGCAAGGCGCTGCGAGGGTCTGTCCGGCACATGAATCCGAGGCTCAGGAGACGGCAGATTGATATTTCAATCAAATAGCATTCAGTAAAGCGGATATCACGAAAGCCGATAGCCGGAGCGACTGCGGGCGGTCGTCGTCAGTCGCCGATGGGCTTGGGTCCGACGTCGGTGGAGAGCGGCACCAGCGAAGTGCGGATGCGGCGCAGATACTCCTTGACCCGCTCGGGACGACGCCGCGCCGCCCCCGCCGCCAGCACGTCGACGATCGCCACATAGGCAAGCCGCGAGGCGCTCGGCTTGAAGATGTCCTGGTCTTCCGGAAGATCCAGACCCAGCGCGATATCGCAGGCCTGCGCCAGATCGGACCCGGCCTTGGTCAGGGCGATGGTCGCCGCGCCGTACTGGCGGGCGATGGCGACGCTGTCGAGCAATTCCGCCGGGGTACCGCTGGCGGAGACCGCGAAGACCACATCGCCGCGTTCCAGCGTCGAGGTGATCATCCGCTGCAGATAGCCGTCGGCATGCGCTTCCGCCGGTATGCCGAGACGGAAGAACCGGTTGGCCCCTTCGCGCGCGACATTGGCCGAACTGCCACCGACACCTAAGAACACGATCCGCCGCGCGTCGGCCAGCGTGTCGATAGCCGATTGAAGGGCTGCCCCGTCAAGCTGCGAGCGGGCGGTGTTGAGCGTGTCGACGAGCGCGCCGAACACCTGCGCGACGAGCTGGTCGGCGGGCGAGCGGTCGTTCGCCTGTCCGCCGAGATACTGCAGGCTGACCGCCACGCTTTGCGCCAGCCGGATCTTGAACTCCTTGAAGCCGTCGCAGCCGAGCGACTGACAGAAACGGTTGACGGTGGCATCCGAGACGCCCGCGCCCCTGGCGATCTCGCTCTGGCGCTGGTAGGCGATGGTCTCCAGATTGGCGAGCACATAGTCGGCGACATTCTGCTCGCGCTTGGGCAACGCCCCGTTCAAGCCCCGCAACTGGGCGATGATGTCGATCACCTTGCTCACGTTCCCCGACCCCCTTTGCCGTCTCCCCGTCGCGCAGGATAGGTCCCCGCGCGGCCCGCGCCTATTCCGGCTTGTAGGCGATCACATCCATCTCGACCTTGGCATCCACCATCAGCGGCGACTGGACCGTGGAGCGCGCCGGCGGATGGTCGAGAAAAAAGCGCTCGAACACGCCGTTGAAGCTGGAAAAGTCGCGGGCGTCGTCGAGCCAGACATTCACCTTCACGACATGCTCCAGGGTGCAGCCTGCAAGCGCGAGAACCGCCACGAGATTGTCCATCACCTTTTCTGTCTGGGCAATGATTCCCCCGGTGATGATCTCGCCCTTTTCCGCCGGCACCTGACCGGAAACATAGACGAAATCCCCTGCGCGCACCGCCTTGGCGAAGGGACGGCGCGTGCCGCCGGCTGCGAGGTCGGCGGTGTCGTATCGGGTGATTCCAGTGGTCATGCGTCAACTCCGTTTTGTAAGTTTCTTTCATAAATTAGCGGTGTTTGCGCGATTTTCAAATCCTGAATTGACAATTCCCGCCATTTCTGAAAATTTCTTTCATATCGAGCGGCCGATATCCGGCTTGTAAACGATCTGGGAGGAGACCAGGCATGAAGCTGAACAGACCCCTTAAGACAATTCTGGCCGCGGCCTTTGCCGCGTCGATGGCCAGCACCGCCCATGCCGGCGGCACGCTGCGCTATGCGACCGTCGGCGAACCGCCGAGCCTCGACCAGCACGTGGTCACCTCGGACCTGGCGACGACCATCGCCCATCACATGTTCGAGGGTCTCTACACCTTCGACGCGGCCAATGCACCCCAGCCGTTGCTCGCCGAGAGCGACCGGCTGGAGGACGACGGCAAGACCATCGTCATCACCCTGCGCAAGGGCGTGACGTTCCACGACGGCACCGACATGACCGCGGCCGACGTCGTCGCCTCGCTGAACCGCTGGGGCGAGCACGGATCGCGCGGCTCGCTGCTTTTCTCCAACGTGGAAAGCGTCGAGGCGACCGGCGACCATGAGGTTACGATCCGCCTCGCCAAGCCGTTCGGCCCCTGGAAGAACCTGATGGCCTTCATCAACGGCGGCCCGGCGATCTATCCCGCGTCCGTCGTGGCCGACGCCGGCAAGGCGCCGATTTCCCCGGAAAACTACATCGGCACCGGTCCTTACAAGTTCGGCGAATGGCAGGCCAACCGCCATGTCGAGCTGGTCCGTTTCGACGACTATGATTCGCCGTCGGGCGAGGCCGATGGCTATGCCGGCGAACGCAAGGCAATGTTCGACGCGCTGCGCTTCATCCCCGTGCCCGACGTCGGCACCCGCGTCAGCGGGCTTCAGGCGGGCGACTACGATTATGCCGAAAGCATCCCCGGCGATCTCTTCGCCGATCTGGACGCCAACCCGCAGGTCACCACTATCGTCAACGGCGGTCCGCTGTTCGGTCTCGTCTTCATGAACTCCAAGGACGGCCCGCTGAAGGAGAACTTCGCCCTTCGACGCGCCATCCAGACGGCCATCGACAAGGTGCCGGCGCTTCAGGTCGCCATTGGTCCGGACAAGCTGTGGCGCGCCAACGGCTCGTTCCTGCCCAAGGGCAACGTCTGGTACACCGACGCCGGCGCGGAGAACTTCTCCAGGGGCGATGCCGACACGGCCCGTTCGCTCGCCAAGGAAGCCGGATACGACGGCGAGCCCATCAAGTTCATGGTCTCCACCAACTATCCGTTCCACTACGACACGGCCATCGTCTACACCAAGCAGCTTGCCCAGGCCGGCTTCAACATCGACCTGCAGGTCTATGACTGGGCCACCCTGATCAAGAAGCGGGCCCAGCCGGACCAGTGGGATCTGTTCTTCACCCACCACGGCTTCGTCCCGGATCCGATCCTGATCTCGGTGATGAACGACAACTATCCCGGCTGGTGGGCGACCCCGGAAAAGGCCGCGCTGAAGGCGAAGTTCACCGAAAGCGCCGATCCGGCCGAGCGTCAGAAGCTGTGGGGCGAGATCCAGGCCCTGGTCTACCAGCAGGTTCCGACGATGAAGACGGGCGATGTCTACACCTACAACATCGCCTCCACGAAGCTGACCGGACTGGGTGACGCCACCCTGATCTGGCCGCACTTCTGGAACGTCGACAAGTAAGCAGGCCACCTCCCGGCCGCCCCTTCCGCGCCGCCTGCGCGATCCGCAAGGATCGTGGCGCGGAAGGGGCGTTTGCGCCCCGCGACATGCGCCGAAAATCGCGGCACACTCCCTTAAACGCCCCTCTCACCTGCGGAAAGACCGTCGACATGCTCGGATATGCGACGCGGAGACTGCTGGCGCTCATCCCGACGCTGCTTGCCGCATCCATGCTCGTCTTCCTTTTCGTCCACCTGATCCCCGGCGATCCCGCCGCCGTCCTTTTGGGCGACACGGCGACCCCGGAAGAGGTCGACGCCCTGACGCGCGAAATGGGCCTCGATGCGCCCGTCTACTTCCAGTATCTCTACTGGCTCGGCAACGTCATGCAGGGCGATCTCGGAACGTCGATCTTCTTCGGCGCACCCGTGCTCTCGGTGATCGCCGACGGCGCGGAAACCTCGATCCTGCTGGCCGTGATGACGATGGTGTGGATCGTGATCCTCGGCGTTCCGATCGGCGTCGTCTCCGCCACGCGCCACGGCACCTGGGTCGATCAGGTCGCCTCCGGCGGCGCAATGCTCTTCGCCTCCGTGCCGACCTTCTGGCTCGGTCTCTACCTGATCCTGATCTTCTCGGTGAGCCTTGGCTGGCTGCCGTCCTCCGGCTATCCCTCGATCTCCGACGACGGCGGACTGGCGAACCTGCGCTACCTGCTCTTGCCGAGCTTCACGCTGGCCGCGCCCAACGCGGCGCTGATCATCCGTCTGGTGCGCGCCTCCATGCTGGACGTGCAGCGCGAGGACCATGTGCGTACGGCCCGGGCCAAGGGCCTCGCCCCCTGGAAGGTCGCCACCAAGCACGTCTTCCGCAATGCGCTGATCGCGGTCGCCGCCGCCTTCGGCTTCACCTTCGCGGCGCTGATCTCGGAAGCGGTGGTGACGGAAACGGTGTTCTCGCTGCCCGGCATCGGCCGGCTGGTGGTGCAGTCGATCCTGCGCCGCGACTATCCCGTCATCCAGGGCGTCATCCTGATCATCGTGGTCCTCTACATGGTCATCAATCTTCTCGTCGACCTGGCCTATGCATGGCTCGACCCAAGGGTATCGCTCAAATGACCCCCAACGCGACACTCCAGTTGTTCGCCACCGGCCGGCGGATCTTCCGCGGCCGCTGGCTCGCAACGCTTGGCCTCGCCTGGCTGATGCTCGTGGTTTTCGCCGCCGTCTTCGCGCCGCTGATCGTGCCGTTCGATCCGCTCGAGATCGATCCGGTGGCCCGCCTCACCGAACCGGGTGCCGCGCATTTCTTCGGCACCGACCACTTCGGCCGCGACACCTTCTCGCGCAGCATCTACGGCGCGCGCATGGCCATCGTCATCGGCATCGGCTCGGTGCTGGTCGCGCTGCTCGTCGGCGGCCTCACCGGCATGATTTCCGCCTATTTCACCAGGCTCGGGGCTTTCCTGATGCGCGTCGTCGATGTGCTGATGGCCTTTCCGGCGCTGCTTCTGGCGCTGGTGCTCATGACGATCCTGGAACGCAGCGTGATGAACACGGTGATCGTGATCGGCATCGTCTACGCAACGACGACGGCACGCATCCTCTTCGGCATGACCTTGAAACTCAAGAACGAGGTCTTCATCGACGCCGCCGTGTGTTCCGGCGCCGGTCATGCCAGCGTGCTCTTCCGCCACATCCTGCCGAACCTGATCTCGCCGCTGCTGGTCCAGGCGAGCTTCATCTTCGCCTTCGCCCAGCTCCAGGCCGCCGCCCTCGACTTCCTCGGCCTCGGCCTGCCGCCGGAGGTGCCGAGCTGGGGCAACATGCTGTCGGAATCGCGCATCTACGTCACCCGCGCGCCCTGGCTGCTGCTGTTTCCCGGCGCGCTGATCATCCTGTCCGTCTTTTCCATGAACCTCGTCGGCGATGCGCTGCGCGACAGCATCGACCCCAGGTTCAAGAACGACATCAAGGGGGTGTGACGATGACACGAACCACGCCTCCCCTCCTCGACGTGCGCGGCCTGTCGCTGTCGGTCGCCACCGGCGACGGCCTGATGCCGGTGGTGCGCGATCTGTCTTTCTCCCTCACGGCGTCCGAGACGCTCGGCATCGTTGGCGAGAGCGGATGCGGCAAGAGCCTGACATCGCTCGCGATCATGGGCCTGCTGGAGGGAACGCCGGTGCGCGTCACCGCCGGCGAGATCCTGTTTGACGGCCGCGACCTGCTCAAGCTTGCGCCGCGCGAGCGCCGCCGCATCATGGGCAACGAGATGTCGATGATCTTCCAGGAGCCGATGACCAGCCTCAACCCGGTCTACCGCATCGGCGACCAGATCGTGGAGACGATCCGCGAGCACCAGCCGATGTCGAAGGCCGCCGCCCGTATCCGCGCCGTCGAGTTGCTGCGCATGGTGCGCATTCCCGACCCGGACGGGCGCATCGACAGCTATCCGCACCAGCTCTCCGGCGGCATGCGCCAGCGCGTGATGATCGCCATGGCGCTTGCGGGATCGCCGCGCCTGCTGATCGCGGACGAGCCGACAACCGCGCTCGATGTGACGGTCCAGGCGCAGATCCTCAACCTCATCGCCGACCTGCAGGCGGAAACCGGCATGGGCATCATCCTGATCTCGCACGACCTCGGCGTCATCGCCGAGACCTGCGACCGCATCGCGGTAATGTACCGGGGCCGGGTGGTGGAAAGCGCGGACACGCGCGATCTCTTTGCCACGATGCGCCACCCCTATACGCGCGGCCTGCTCGATTCCATCCCCGAACCCGATGAGGACGTCGAGCGCCTGCCGACGATTCCCGGTCGTGTGCCCGGGCTTGAAGAGCGCGTGACGGGCTGCGCCTTCCACCCGCGCTGCGCGCGCGCCTCCGCGATCTGCCGCGAGCAGGACCCGGGCGAAACCACCTTCGGCGGCGGACACGCCGCACGCTGCCACCACCCGCTGGAGCCGGACGCATGACCGACGCCAACACCCCCCTCCTCAGGGTCCGCGACCTGAAGACCCACTTCACGCTGAAGTCCGGCGGTCTTTTCAGCGGCACGAAGAAAGTGCTGAAGGCCGTCGACGGCGTCTCCTTCGATCTGGCCGCCGACGAGGTGCTGGGCATCGTCGGCGAGAGCGGCTGCGGCAAGTCCACCGTCGGGCGCACGCTGACCCGTCTGGAAGAGGCGACCGGCGGCACGGCCGAATTCGACGGGCGCGAAATGCTGTCGCTCACCCCCGCCGCCTTCCGGCCGCTGCGCCGCGAAATCCAGATGATCTTCCAGGACCCCTTCGCCTCGCTCAATCCGCGCCTGACCATCGAGCAGACGCTGGCCGAGCCGGTTCGCATCCACGGTCTGGAGACGACCCGCGAGGGCGTGCGTGAACGCATCGCCCGCACGCTCACCCAGGTCGGCCTCGACCCAAAGGTGATGACCCGCCACCCGCACGAGTTTTCCGGCGGACAGCGCCAACGCATCGGCATCGCCCGGGTGATGATCGTCGAACCGAAGCTCGTCATCGCCGACGAGGCGGTTTCCGCGCTCGACGTCTCGATCCAGGCGCAGGTGCTGAACCTGATCAAGGACCTGCAGACCGAGAGCGGCATCTCGATGCTGTTCATCTCGCACGACCTCGGCGTCGTGCGCCATATCTGCGACCGCGTGGCGGTGATGTATCTCGGACGGATCGTGGAAACCGCGCCGAAGGCGACGCTGTTTTCCGCGCCCTCGCACCCCTACACCAAGCTGCTGCTCGCCTCGATCCCGCGCATCCGCCCGGGCCGCGTGGCGGCCGAGGACCGGGGCGAGCCCGCCAGCGCCGCGGCCCCGCCGCCCGGCTGCCCGTTTCATCCGCGCTGCGGAATCGCAACCGACATCTGCCGCAGCGTGCGGCCTCTTCCGGTCGATCTCGGCAATGGACAATTCAGCGCCTGCCACCACGCCGGCAAACACCAAGGAGAGGCCGCGTGATGGCCGAGAAAAAACGCGTCTATGTCGGCTCCGTGGCAACGGAAACCAACACCTTCTCCCCGCTGCGCACTGACATGCAGGACTTCAAGGACAGCTTCTACGCCCCTCCCGGCGAGCATCCGGTGACGCCGACGCTGTGCAGTGCCGTGTTTCCGGTCGCCCGCGACCGCGCTCGCCAGTATGGCTGGGACGTGATCGAGGGAACCGCGGCCTGGGCGGAGCCCGGCGGCGTGGTCAACCGCGCCACCTGGGAAACCTTGCGCGACGCCATCCTGGCCGAGATCGAGGCGGCGCTGCCGCTGGACATCGTGCTGCTCGGCCTGCATGGCGCGATGATCGCGGAAAGCTGCGACGACTGCGAGGGCGAGCTGCTGGAGAAGGTCCGCCAGCTCGTCGGTCCCGGAACGGTGATCGGCGCGACCTTCGATCCGCACAGCCACCTGTCGGCGCGCCGAACCGAAAACGCCGACCTCGTCGTCGTCTTCAAGGAGTTCCCGCACACCGATTTCGTGATCGCGGCCGAAAGCCTGGTGGATCTGGCCCATCGCGCCTCGACCGGTGCCATCGACCCGGAGATCTCGGTGTTCGACTGCCGGATGATCGAAATCTTTCCCACGAGCCGCGAGCCGATGCGCGGTTTCGTCGACAAGATGAAGGCGATGGAGGGACATGACGGCGTTCTGTCGGTTTCCGCGATCCACGGCTTCATGGCCGCCGACGTTGCCGATCTCGGCAGCAAGCTCGTCGTGGTCACCGACGGACAAAAGGCGAAGGGCGATGCCCTGGCGCGAAAGTTCGGCATGGAGCTGTTCTCCTACCGCGGGCGCACCCGCCCGGATTTCCTGACGCCGCAGCGCGCGCTGGAACTCGCCGAAACGCGCGAGGGCGCGCCCATCGTCGTGGCCGATGTCTGGGACAATCCCGGCGGCGGAGTGCCGGGCGATTCCACCATCATCCTGCGCGAGATGCTGAAGCGGAAGATGGAGAACGTGGCGCTTGCCTCAATCTGGGATCCGATCGCGGTGCGCACCTGCATCTCCGCCGGCGAGGGCGCCGTGTTGCCGCTGCGCTTCGGCGGCAAGATGTCGGCCACCGCCGGCGATCCCGTCGATGCCACCGTGCGGGTGCGCAAGGTGGTGCGCAACGCGGTGCAGAGCTTCGGCGAGAGCATCGTGCCGCTCGGCGACAGCGTCTGGATCAGCGTGGAGGGCGTCGACGTCATCCTCAACACGGTGCGCTCGCAGATCTTCAGCCCCGACGCCTTTTCCAACCTCGGCATCGACCCGGCCAAACGCAAGGTGCTGGTCGTGAAGTCGACCAACCATTTTCACGATGCCTTCTTGCCGGTGGCCTCGGACATTCTCTACGCTGCTGTCGATGGTCCCTACCCCAACGATCCCGCCACAAATCCCTACACCAAGCTGACGCGCGCCATCTGGCCGCGCGTGGAAGACCCGCACGCCCTCAAGGCGACGGGAAGCTGACCTGCCAAAGGACGTGCCTGACATGACCGCTTACGCCCCGGAAACCCCGGCTCTCGTCATCGACGAGCGCGTCGCCACGGCCAACATCGCCCGCTTCCAGGCCCATTGCGACGCGGCCGGGCTGGCGCTCAGACCGCACATCAAGACGCACAAGCTGCCGCATTTCGCCCGCGCGCAGATCGCGGCCGGCGCTTGCGGCATCACCGTGCAGAAGATTGGCGAGGCCGAGGTCATGGCCGATGCCGGCATTGCCGACATCCTGCTGACCTACAACATCCTCGGCGTCGACAAGCTGGCGCGGCTCGCCGCCGTCGCGCGCCGCGTCGAACGGCTCGCCGTCGTCGCCGACAGCGCGGTAACGGTGGCCGGACTGGGGGAGGCGTTTTCGCGCGAAGACCGCCCGCTCACCGTGCTGGTCGAATGCGACACGGGCGCCGGGCGCTGCGGCGTGCAGACGCCGGAGGCAGCCGCCGGTCTCGCCACCACCATCGCGGCAACGGACGGGCTCGTCTTCGGCGGACTGATGACCTATCCCGCCGCCGGCGGCAGCAAGGACGTCGAAAGCTTCATGCGCGCGGCGAAATCCCTGATCGAGACGGCCGGGATCGCCTGCCCGACGATCACCAGCGGCGGCTCGCCCGACATGTGGAAGGCGGGCGGGGAGACGATCGTCACCGAATATCGCGCCGGCACCTATATCTACAACGACCGCTCACTGGTCGCGGGCGGCGCGTGTTCGCTGGACGACTGCGCGCTGACGGTGGAGGCGACGGTGGTCAGCACGCCGACGCCGACGCGCGCCATCCTCGACGCCGGCTCCAAGGCGCTGTCGTCGGATCTTCTCGGCCTCACCGGCCACGGCACGATCCTCGGGCATCCGGATGCGGCCATCGTCGCGCTCAGCGAGGAACACGCCATCGTCCACACCAAGCGCGAGAACGAGTTCGAAATCGGTCAACGCGTCTCAATCGTGCCGAACCACGCCTGCGTCGTGACCAACCTCTTCAACTTCGCCTGGCTGATAGGCGAGGACGGCATGATGCGCCGAACCGAAATCGCCGCGCGCGGCAAGTTGACCTGAGGCGGGAACGCTCCCCGAAAACAAACAAGGGTGGCGCCTGGCGCGTCATGAAACGCACCTAGGGTGTGGACCTATAAATGAGATTGCCATGGTTTGAGGCGGATTGCGTCTCGTCAAGGAGCGGAAGCGCAGGAAATACGGGTATTTTCAAGCCTTTCGCGACGAAGAGGAGGCGCATTCCGACCAAATCCGAAGGACAGGGAAATGGCTTCGCTTCGCATCGTCAGCGCGCTTGACCGGGCGCCCGGCCCGCCCTGCACGCAATTCATCGCCATTTTCCATGCCATGTCAGCCTCAATTATGGGTCCACACCCTAAGCTCCACCCTTGCCTCCCCCGGAGCCCGAACCCGGCGTCCGCCATATCCGGAAGACGCCGCAATGCGGTCGCGCCTACAGCGCCAGATAGTCTTGGCGCAATTCGTCGTTTTCGAGCACTTCCTGCGCAGTGCCGTCGAAGACGATCTCGCCCATGTCGAGTATGAGCGCGCGATCGGCCAGATGAAGCGCGGCGATCGCGTTTTGCTCCACGATGATCGTGGTCATGCCCAGCCCCTTGATCTCCTCAAGCGTGCGCTCGATCTCCTGCACGATCACCGGCGCAAGGCCCTCGTAGGGCTCGTCGAGAAGCAACAGCTTTACGTCGCGCGCCAGCACACGGGCCAGCGCCAGCATCTGCTGCTCGCCACCCGACATGGTGGTGGCCTCCTGGTCCTTGCGCTCCGCAAGACGCGGAAACAGCTCGTAGATGCGCTCGATGGACCAGCCCCGAGGTGGCGCGATCTGCGCAAGCTTCAGGTTTTCCTCGACCGTCAGCCCCTGAATGATCCGCCGATCCTCCGGAACGAGGCCGATGCCGTTTTGCGCCGCCTGATAGGCCTTCATCTCGTGCAGCGGCTTGTGGTCGAGCCACACCTCGCCATGCTTGACCTGCGGAGTGTCCACCCGCGAAATCGCGCGCAGCGTCGAGGTCTTGCCCGCGCCATTGCGTCCCAGAAGCGCGACGATCTCGCCCTCGCGCACGTTGAAGCTGACGCCCTGAACCACATAGCTTTCGCCGTAGTAGGCGTGCAGGTCCCACACCGAAAAATAGGCGCGCTGACCACCCTGCCCCTTTTTCGGCGCCACTCCGGGCGCATGCCCCGACCACATGTTCCCGGAACCGGAACCGCTCTCGGTGACGGCGGGCTTCGTGTCTGCCGGTGTCGTATCGTTCATAGGTGCGCCCCTCCCAGATAGGCTTCCTGGACCTTCGGGTTGCCTTTGATGTTTTCCGGCACATCCTCGACGATGACCGTGCCCTGTGCCAGCACCGAAATCTTGTCGGCAAGCGAAAACACCACATGCATGTCGTGCTCGATGACCACCATGGTGATGCCGCGCTTGCCGATCTGCTTCAGCAGATCGATGGTGTTGTTGGTGTCGGCCCGCGCCATGCCGGCGGTGGGCTCGTCCAAAAGCAGCAGTTTCGGCTTCTGCACCAGACACATCGCAAGTTCCAGACGCCGCTTGTCGCCGCGCGACAACTGCCCGGCCACGTGATCCGCCTTGCCATCCATGCCGAGTTCGGCGAGCATCGTCATCGCCTCCTCGCGAATGTCGCCCTCGTCGCCGACGCTGATCCAGCCGTTGACCTTGAACGATCCGTCACGACGCGCGAAGGCCGGTATCATCACGTTTTCCAAGAGGTTCAGATCGGCGAAAATCTCCGGCGTCTGAAACACCCGGCTGACGCCGGTCTGGTTGATCTCGTACGGCTGGATGCCCAGAAGCGATTTTCCGTCGAAGATCACCGTTCCGGTGTCGGGCTCGAGCCGTCCGACAAAACAGTTGAGAAGCGTCGATTTGCCGGCGCCGTTGGGACCGATGATGGCATGAATGCTGCCCTCCTCGATATCCAGATTGACGTCGTCCAGCGCCTTCAGGCCGCCGAATCGCTTGTTGACGCCCTTGACTTCAAGAATGCCCATGACGCCTCACTCCGCCGCCGACGGCGCGGAAGCCGTCGTTGAATTGTTCTTGTCTTCAGGCGGCTTGCGCTTGAACAGCCGGGCAATGCGCTGGCCGCCTTCCACGATCCCGCCCGGCAGGAAGATCACCACCAGCATGAATACGATACCAAGCGTCAAATGCCACCCCTTGCCGATGAACGGGTAAATGATCGCGACGACGAAATCTTCCATTCCGTCGGGCAGAAACGCAAACCAGTCGTGCAGAATGTTCTCGTTGATCTTGGAGAAGATGTTCTCGAAGTACTTGATCGCACCCGACCCCAGGATCGGCCCGATCAGGGTTCCCATCCCGCCGAGAATGGTCATCAGCACCACTTCACCGGAGGCCGTCCACTGCATGCGCTCCGCGCCGGCAAGCGGATCCATCGCCACCATCAACCCGCCGGCCAGCCCGGCGTACATGCCCGAGATCACGAAAGCCGCCAGCGTGTAGGGGCGAGGATTGAGGCCGGTGTAGAGCATGCGCTGCTGGTTCGACTTCACCGCCTTGAGCATCACGCCAAACGGTGAGCGAAAGATGCGGATCGACACGTAAAAGGCGACCAGCAGGATCGCGGCGCACAGGTAGTAGCCGGCGTTGAAGGTGAAGAGCCAGCCGCCCATCGAAATTTCGAAGCCATCCCGCATCGCGATGCCGAAGAAGTTGGTCATCGGGATTGACCCGTCGGCAGTCTGGCTGACGCCGAGAATACGCGGATCGCTGAGGGAAAGCTGCAGGCCGGTCTCGCCGTTGGTGATCGGGGTCAGCACCGAATAGGCAAGCGAGAAGGACATCTGCGCGAAGGCGAGCGTCAGGATCGAGAAGTAGATGCCCGACCGGCGCAGCGATATGTAGCCGACAAGCAGCGAGAACAGGCCCGCGAAGATCACCGAGATGATGATCGCCGGCACCACGTTCATGGTCAGAAGCTTCATCATCCACACGCCGGCGTAGGAGCCGACGCCCAGAAAGGCGGCATGCCCGAACGACAGGTAGCCGGTCAGCCCGAACAGGATGTTGAAGCCGATTGCAAAGATCCCGAAGATCACGAAGCGCTGCATGAGGTCCGGATAGCCGGCGTTGAACTGGGCGAGATCGGATTCCACCGGGAAGGGGTTGAGAATGACCGGAGCCAGAATCGTGATCGCAATGACGATCGCGAACAGCAGCGTGTCCCTCTTGTTCAGTCCGAGCATGACGTTATCCCTCCATCACGCCTTTGCGGCCGAGCAGGCCGCGGGGACGGATCAACAAGATGATGATCGCCACCAGGTAAATGATGATCTGATTGATACCGGGCAGCAGGTTCACGACCTGCGACATGGAGGCAAAGGATTCCAGGATCCCGAGCAGGAATCCGGCCGCGACGGCCCCCGTCAGCGACCCCATGCCGCCCACGACGACCACAACGAAGGACAGCACCAGGAAATCCATTCCCATGTGATAGTTGGGCGAATTGATCGGCGCATACATGACGCCTGCCAGACCGGCGACACAGGCAGCGATGGCGAACATGATGGTGAAGCGCTTGTCGATGTTGATGCCCAGAAGACCGACGGTCTCCCGGTCCGCCATGCCCGCGCGCACGACCATGCCGAAGGTGGTGTATTGCAGGAACGCAAACACCCCGCCGATGATCAGTGCCGCGAAGGCGAAATACACAAGCCGCCAGTAGGGATAGATGATTGTCCCCGCCTCCATGCCGACCAATGCCCCGAAGTCGAAACTGCCGATGAACGCATCCGGCGCCGGCGTGGGGATCGGATTTGCACCGAAGAAGTACTTGATGATTTCCTGCAGGACGATGGCAAGGCCGAAGGTGACCAGGATCTGGTCCGCGTGCGGGCGCTTGTAGAAATGCTTGATCAGCCCACGCTCCATCGTAAACCCGACCGCGATCATCACCGGGATCGAAAACACGATCGCGAGCGGCACCGACCATTCGATCATTGCCCCGCCGATATCGGGCCCGAACCAGGTCTCCACAAAAGGCGTCTTCACCTTGAGCGGATTGCCCAGGAAATCGGTGCGTGTCGGGTCGATGGTTTCCGAGGAGAGCCGCAGGATCTCGTTCAGGGTGACCGCGCAAAACGCACCGAGCATGAACAGCGCGCCATGTGCGAAATTGACGACCCCGAGAGTGCCGAAGATCAGCGTGAGCCCAAGCGCGATCAGCGCATAGGCACTGCCCTTGTCCAGTCCGTTCAGGACCTGCAGGATTATGGCGTCCATTGTTGTTTCCGTTTTGGCGAAGCAGCCTGAAAAGACGAGGGAACCGGCTGCGCAACACGCGCAGCCGGCAAGTCATTCGACGTCATCCGTGCAATCAGGCGCCGGAGTTGCAGGTGCCCAGATCGCCGCCTGCGAACATGGGATGGTCGGGCGGATAGGTGACCTGTGCGGCCGGCGTCACTTCGACGATCTCCAGAAGATCGAACTCGGAGGTCGGGTTTTCCTTGCCCTTCACGACGAGCACGTCCTTGAAGCACTGGTGGTCTTCGGCGCGGTAGAGCGTCGGACCGTTGCCCAGGCCGTCGAACTCGAACCCTTCCAGGGCCTCGCCGACAGAGCACGGGTTGAACGAACCGCCACGCTCCACGGCATCCGCATAAAGCAGCGTCTGCACGTAGCAGGTATGGGCGGCCTGGCTCGGCGGGAAACCGTATTTGGTGCCGAAGGACTTCACGAAAGCGAAGGAGCCTTCGTCCTGCAGCGACC
Source organism: Stappia sp. ES.058 (assembly GCF_900105595.1). Classification (GTDB taxonomy): domain Bacteria; phylum Pseudomonadota; class Alphaproteobacteria; order Rhizobiales; family Stappiaceae; genus Stappia. Next base: position 3,094,963 of record NZ_LT629784.1, read on the forward strand.
AGTGCCAGTTGGTCGACCCGAAAATACCCTTCACGTTTTCGCCGGCGCCACGCGCCATCAGACGCGAATACAGCGGAACGACGATCTCGAAGTTCTTCCCGTTCACTTCACGCGCACGCAGCCCGAACTGGACGGCGTTGGTGAGCGAGTTGACCATGTTGCCGCCGTAGTGGTTCAGCACCAGAACGTCGGCATCGGACTGGAGGATCGGCGTGATGTAGGCCGAGAAATCGGTCGCCGCGAGCGGGGTCAGGACGTTGTTCACAGTCTCCCAGCCCATTGCCTCGGTCGCTGCTGCGATCGATTCCTGCTGCGTCCAGCCCCAGGTGTAGTCGGCCGTCAGGTGATAGGCCTTGCGGTCCGTGCCATAGGCGTTCTTCAGCACCGGCGCGAGCGCCGCGGCCGACATGTAGCCGTTGAAGAAATGGCGGAAGCCATTGGCCTTCTTGTCCTTGCCGGTCGTGTCGTTGGAGTGGGTCAGGCCGGCCATGAAGATGACGCCCGCCTCCTGGCAAAGGCTCTGGACCGCGATCGCGACACCCGACGAGGAACCGCCGGTGATCATGATCGCGCCGTCCTTCTCGATCATCGACTTGGCGGACGCGCGCGCCGCATCCGACTTGGTCTGCGTGTCGCCCGTGACGTACTCGACCTTCTTGCCGAGGATGCCGTTGCCCTTCAGCGCCTTCGACGAGAAGGTGTTGAGCATGCCACCGTCGCCGCCGCCATTGAGATGCTCGACCGCAAGCTCGTAGGCGCGCAGCTCGTCCGCACCCTCATCGGCATAGGGACCCGATTGCGGTACGTTGAAGCCAAGGGTGACCGTGCTACCCGTCGGCTCGTTGTTGAACGCATTTGCATTGCGAATGAAAACATGCGGCGCGGCAAGACCGACGCCGACGATACCGGCAGACTTGATTAGCCCACGACGGCTGATTGGTCGTTTTATCATAAAGTATCTCCTCCAGCATTTCCCAGCACCCGCCGTTTCGCGGGCCTTTTTCTTGGGACGAAAGCCTACGCAAGGTCACTCTCGATCCTGAGCGCCAGCGTTCCGGAAACACCAGAAGATCGCAACTCTCTTTTAGTATAATACGGAGTTTAAGCGGATCGGCTTTTTCTCCGAAAGGCGCGACCGGAAAAATGAGCAGTGATCTTATGTACAAGATATTGTGCAGCGCAACATAATACTTGTTACTATCGTATTTGTTGCACAAAAATAATGCAAATTATACAAATGAACGAATTTCAATCGAAAAAAATGTATCTTGTACTTAAAATTAATGCCGAAAATGAAAATTCTCTTCTCTTGACCCTGTGATGTCTTGAAAACAAGCTAAAACAACGTTGAACCAGGCGCCCGACAGGCTGGTTTTTCGAGGGCGCGCGCACCGCAATTTCCGCGATGAAATGCCCGCCCCGGACATTTTCGCCCTCACGCCGGCGGTGTCGCGAACGAGGCCGACGCGCGGCCTTGCGCCTTTCGCTCCATTTCGAGCCTGGTGATCTTCTCGTCGACAGGCGAGCGGTCGAGAAGCCCGGAGAGATTGTCCGCCGTGGGCAGGGTCTCGGCCACATGCAGGAAGCGTTCGCCGGCAACCGCTATCAGTCGGCGCAATTCGGCAAGCGGATTGCCGTGATCGTCGGCACGGATGTCGAGCCAGGGATAGGCTTCTCCGCGGGTGATCCTGAGCGCGGCCGACTGTCTGCCCCGCTTGTCGCCGCCCGCCGCCTCGCCAGCCTCCATCGCGCACAGCAAGCGCTCTGCGAAGTCGAGGTCCGGCCGATCCTGATAGGCGGCAAGCGTGGCGTCCAGCACCTGCGGGCCTGCGAGCATGTTTCCCGCGACCGACACATTCTCCGCCACCAGATGCCCTGCCCAGTCGACGCAGTCCTCGCCCGTGAAGGCTGCATTGCGTCCCTGCGCATCGATCACATGCATCTGCCGCGAATGCCGGCCGGCGTCGCGCCCGGTCACCGTCTCCATCACCGTTTGCGCGTCATCGCCGCGCTTCAGCATGTCGAGCCCGTCGGTGCCGTAAAGCGGACTGACGAAGGCCTGGGTGGCGATGGCGCCTGCCCGTCCGTCCATATGCGGCACCAGCGCCCCGACCGCGAAGAACCGGCTGGCCACGGCCACGCCGAAAGCACCCGTGCCCGGGTCGCGCGCGACAATCGAATAGGTCATCCTCGTCTCCTTCTTGCCCCTCGAAGGCGCATGGTTCCCTCAAGCCCGCCGGGACGGCGCCGGCACCCCCTTATCGCCCGATGGCATAGGCCTGCATCAAACGCGGCGTGGCGGCTGCCTTGAGCAGACCGTCGGCCTCACGTTTTGCAGCCGTCAGTCGCCCGATGGACCAGGGCGGTGCGACATCCAGGATATGTCCCCGGGTGCGCAGGCTGTTCAAAACGGCCTCGCCGAAGTTTTCCTCGACCATCAGATGGCCCGGCGCGCGTTTGCGCGGGTGGAAGGATGCAGGGAAATGCGTCGTGTGGAACAGCGGCATGTCGATCGCCTGCTGCAGGTTCACCTCGTGATGCACCAGCCTCAGGAACAAGGACAGCTGCCACTGGTCCTGCTGGTCGCCGCCCGGCGTACCGAAGGCAAGCATCGGCTTTCCGTCGCGCGAGGCAAGGCTTGGCGTCAATGTCGTGCGGGGCCGCTTGCCGGGCGCGAGCGAGGTCGGCAGGCCCGGCGTCATCAGGAACATCTGCGCGCGCGAATTCAGGCAGAACCCGAGCCCGGGGATCACCGGCGAGGATTGCAGCCAGCCGCCGGACGGGGTGGCGGATACCATGTTGCCCCAGCGGTCGATCACGTCGATATGCACCGTGTCGCCGCGGCGCTCCGACAAATGCGCCATCGTCGGCTCGTAGACGCCCGTCTCCGACACGCCGAGCGCATCGATGACGGCGAGCGTCCGCGCCCGCTGGTCCTCGAAGCCCGGCACCGTGCCCGGCCGCAGATTGTAGGATGCCTGCAGGCCGATCAGCTTGCGCCGCTCCGCGTTGTAGTCGTCCGACAGAAGCTGCCCCATCGGCACCTCCGCGAAATCGGGATCGCCGTAATAGACCTCGCGGTCGGCATAGGCGAGCTTCATCGTCTCCGCGACCAGATGAACGAAATCCGCGCCCGCCGGATCGAGCGAACCGACATCCAGTTTCTTGAGGATCGCCAGGCACTGCAACAGCACCGGCCCCTGCCCCCACGGCCCCGTCTTTGCAACGCTCCAGCCGTGGTAGTCATAGGTCAGCGGCGCCTCGACGCTCGCCTGCCAGCCGGCGAGGTCCTCACCGGTCATCACCCCCTTGTGGCGCTGTCCGCTGCCGTCCATCGCCTCGGTTTCGCGCAGGAAGGTGTCGATCTCCTCCGCGATGAAGCCGCGGTAGAAGGTGGCGCGCGCCGCCTCGATCTGCGCCTCGCGGCCGGATGCCGCTTCCGCCTCCGTGAGCAGCCGCTTCCAGGTCTCCGCCAGCGCCGGGTTCTTGAACAGCGTATGCGCCTTGGGCGCCGATCCGCCCGGCAGCCAGGTCGCATGCGATGTCGGCCAGTGCTCCTTGAAGAAGCCGCCCAGCCCCTCGATGGTCGCGCTCACGCGCGGCAGGACCGGATGGCCGGCCTCGGCGTAATGGATCGCGGGTTCCAGAACGTCGCGCAGCGGCAGGCTGCCGTGATCGCGCAGCATCACCATCCAGGCGTCGAAAGCGCCCGGGATCACCGTCGCGAGGAGGCCGTCGCCGGGAATGAGGTCGATGCCCTCCGACTTGTAGCGCTCGATGGTCGCACCCGCGGGCGCACTGCCCTGGCCGCAGATCACCTCTGTCCGGTCCGTACCCGCATCATGGATGATGGCCGGCATGTCGCCGCCCGGGCCGTTAAGATGCGGCTCGACGACCTGCAGCACGAAGCCGGTGGCCGCCGCCGCATCGAAGGCATTTCCGCCGATTTCCAGAATGCGCATGCCGACGGCCGAGGCGATCCAATGCGTCGAGGTGACAACGCCGAAGGTGCCCTGGATTTCGGGACGGGTGGTAAAGGTGGACATGGGAGCTCCCGGAATGTCTTGTTTGGTTTTGGGATCAGCTTTCGCGCGGATCGAGCGCATCACGCAGGCCGTCGCCGAGAAGGTTGAAGCCAAGCACGACGAAAAAGATCGCCGCGCCCGGCCACCACGCCATCCAGGGCGCCTGGGTCATGAAATTCTTGGCGACATTCAGCATCGATCCCCAACTGGGATAGGGCGGCTGCTGGCCGAGGCCGAGGAAGGACAGGCTTGCCTCCGCGATGATCGCGGTGGCGATGGTCAGGGTCGCCTGCACGAGGATCGGCGCAAAGACATTGGGCAGGATGTAGCGCGACATGATCGCGATATCGCTCAGGCCGATGGCGCGCGCACCCTCCACATAGTCTTCCGTCTTGACGCTGAGAACCTGGCCGCGCGTCAACCGGATGAAGATCGGCGTCGCAGACAGGCCGATGGCGATCATCGCATTGGTGAGGCTTGGCCCCAGAAACGCCGCAAGCGCGATCGCCAGGATCAGGAACGGCGTTGCCAGAAGGGCGTCGGTCACCCGCGAGATCGCCTGATCCGTCCAGCCGCCGAAATAGCCCGACACCAGCCCGAACGGCACGCCGATGACAACCGCGATCAGCACCGAGACGACACCGGCGAGAAGCGACGCCTGCGCGCCCCAGATCAAGCGCGAGAGAATGTCGCGGCCGATCTCGTCGGTCCCCAGCCAATAGAGCGCGGAGGGCGCTTTTCGCACGGCGGTCCAGCTCGTCGCGGTCGGATCGGCAATCGGCAGCAAGGGCGCCAGCGCCGCGATGGCGACGAAGAAGCCGACGATCAGCGCGCCGATCAGCGCGCCGCGATTGTGCTTCAGCTTGCTCCAGACCCGGCTCGGGCGCCGGGCCGCAATGCCGTCGGCAGACGGGGAAACGGTGGCGCCGGTCACTGGGCGTTCCTCATGCGCGGATTGAGAAGGATGTAGAGCACGTCGGCGATCAGGTTCATCAGGATGAAGCCGGCGGCCGTGCACAGCACCACCCCCTGCACCACTGCGTAGTCGCGGGTGAAGACAGCATCGACGATCAGCTTGCCGAAGCCGGGGATGGTGAAGATCTGTTCGGTCAGGACGGCGCCGGCCAGCAGTTCGCCAAAGAGCAGCGCCCCGAGCGTCACCACCGGCAGGAGCGCATTGCGGAAGGCATGTTTGATCACGACGACGCGCTCGCTCAAGCCCTTGGCGCGGGCCGTGCGCACATAGTCGGCCTTGAGCACGCCAAGCATTGCCGAGCGGGTATGGCGCATCAAGGTGGCGGCGAGCGCCGTGCCCAGCACGAAGGCGGGCATGATCATGGTTTCCAGTGAGCGCACCGGATCGACGAAGATCGATTCGTACCCCGACGCGGGCAGCCAGCCGAGATTGACCGAGACCAGCAGTATCAACATGATCCCGAGCCAGAAATTGGGGATCGACAAGCCCGACAGCGCCAGGAAATTGGCGATATAATCGACGGGCCCGCCCTTCTTGACCGCCGAGAGAATGCCCGTTGGAATGCCGATCGCCATGGCGATGATCATCGCCATCACGGCAAGCTGGATCGTCACCGGAAGCTTGTCGGCGATCAGCGTCAGGACGGGCTGGTTGGTTCTGAGCGAAACGCCCAGATCGCCCTGCAGCAGCCCGCCGACCCAATAGAGATACTGATACAGGATCGGCTCGTTGAGATGGTATTTCTCGCGGATGAAGGCCAGCGTTTCGGGATCGCGCTCCTCTCCCGCCAGCACCAGCGCGGGATCGCCCGGCAGGAGCTTTTGCAGGGTGAAGACGAAGATCGACACCAGCACCAGCGTTGGCAGCGCGATCAGCAGGCGGCGGGCGATAAAGGCAAGCATCACGCTGGTCCTCTGGCGAAACGGGGGCGCGCGGCAAACATCATTGGAAGGGCACCTCGATCCGTCGACGGGTACCGGCGAGGCAGGCGACGGCATTTCCGGCCTTGCGCACGTCGTTCCGAACGTCGGCGACAAGCCGCCGCACGAGCGGATCGCGGCGCATGTGCTTGTCCTCGCGCCCTTCGATGCTGCCGCCGGGATCATGCACGGGAATCGTGGCGGACAGTTTGTGAGGCTGGACGCAGGCCGCCGGGCTCAGCTGGTATTTGCCCAGGCTGCGGGAAATCGCGGACCGTGTGCTGAACAGGGTCTCGTCAACTGCGTCGATGAACCGCTCGGTAAGCGGCAGGAGCCGGCGCGCGGCCGTCCGGCTCACAATGTAGGCCCCTGTTCCGTAGTGGGAGGAATGCAGCCGCCTCACACTTCGACCCGGAACGACCACAATCTCCTGCCGGCCGACGATCACCGGATCGAAATTCGTCTCGAGCTTGACGACGTCCGCCTCCGCCGGAACCCAGTCGCAGCGCCCCAGGACAGCGGCCGCATCGCGCCCCAGAACCACATCGTCCTCCAGCACCAGCGCGTGTGGCGCATCGCTGTCTACCAGCATCTGCCAGCACATCCGGTGGCTGAGGAAACAAGCGACTTCACCGGGTGTCATCCAGCCCCAGTATCCCTCACCGCAAACCCGGCGCGCACGCTCTGCGTCCGGCATCGTCCTGGCGTCGACCGCCGTCACCCGTTGGAACGGCAAGCCGCAGCCGTCGAGCGCGGCAGATATCTTTGCCAGGCGTTCGGGAGCGCGGTCGAGATTGATGACGAAGGTCTTCATCATGGCCTGATTGCAGAACGGTGCGGCACGGAAACCGAAACAGGAAACATGTGCGGGAAACGGGACGCGGAGGGCGGGAACACCGCCCTCCGCAACCGCCGGTCAGACCGGCTCAGGATTTGAACTTCACGTTCTCGAGCCGGATCATGCCGTCCGGATAGGGTGTGAAGCCCTCGATCTTGCCATCCAGCGCCCAGATCCACGTCGGATGATAGAGATAGATGATCGGCATGTCGTTCGCGAGAATGTCGCGCGCCGCGTCATAGCTCTTTTTCCGCTCGGCGAGATCGTTGCTCGTGCGCGCGGCATTGAGCAGGCGGTCGACCTCCGGGTTGCAGTATTTGGAATCGTTGATTCCGCCCTTGCAGGTCATGAACTGGTGGATGTTGCCATCCGGGTCGACACGGCCCGACCAGCCCACCTGGCTCCCCTGGTAATTGCCGGCCGACTGATCGGCAAGCAGGCTGGCGAACTCCATCGACTTGAGCTTGACGTTGAAGCCGGCTTCCGCGGCCATCGCCTGGACCACCTGCATCATCTGCGTCTGCACCGGGTTGTTGGCGACCTGGACCTCGACGTCGAGCGTCTCGTATCCGGCTTCCTTCATCAGTTCCTTGGCCTTGGCAACGTCGCGCGCGGGCACCGGATGCGACTTGTCGTACCAGGGGCTCGTTGGCGGGAACGGCTGGTTGCCCGGCGCGAAGGCGCCTTCGAACACCACCTGGTTGATCGCGTCGCGATCGAGCGACAGCGAAAACGCCTGGCGCAGCTTCGGCTCGTTGCCGAACGGATTGTCGCCGCGCGCGCCATTGTCGACGTTCACGGTGATGCCCTGATAGCCGAGGCTGACGGCTTCGGCATAGACAAGACCGTCGTCGCCCTTGACGGCGGCCGCATCCGTTGCCGCGAGACGCTCGAGCATGTCGAGATCGCCGGCGCGCAGGTTGGCGAGACGCACGGTGGTGTCGGGGATCGGCAGGAAGGTCACGGTGTCGAAATTGATCGCGTCCGCGTTCCAGTAGTCGGCGAATTTCGCCAGCACGATCCGGTCCTGCTGGATGCGCTCGACAAAGGAGAAGGGACCCGAGCAGACCGGTTTGGCGCCGAAGTCGGTGCCGGCGGAGGCGGTTGCCGTCGGCGACAGCATCATGCCGGCGCGGTCGGCGAACTGGGCAAGCAGCGTCGCGTCGGGTGCGCTGAGCGAAAAGGCGACCTGATACGGGCCGGTCACGGCAACGCTTTCGATCGACTTCACCTCGCTCTTGCGGCGGCTTTCCGGCATGTTTTTGGAGCGGTCGATGTTGGCCTTGACGGCCTCCGCGTCGAACGGCGTCCCGTCATGGAAGGTGACGCCCTCACGCAGATCCATCGTCAGCGTCAGCCCGTCGTCGGACCACGACCAGCCGGTGGCGAGCTGCGGGATGATCTCCAGATCAGGGGTGATGTCGACCAGCTTGTCGCACAGGGACGCATAGACGATGCGACCGACGAACGTGCGCGACTGATCCGGATCGAGCACGTCCGGGTCGTCCTGAAGGCCGATGCGAAGATCGGCGGCCTGTACCGTCAGCGCCGTGGAGGCGCCAAGGGCGAACAGCAATGCGGCTAGCAGTTTGGTTTTCATCTAACGCTCCTCTGGTGAGATGAACTCTTTCGGACCATGCCGGGTCTTGTGAACGCTCCCCCTGAAAGAGATCGCGCCCGGTGTGCCCGGCTGCGGCAGGACGGACGCGGTCGCCGGCAAAGATCGCCGGCAATTCCGTGCCCGGTAAAGTGTCGTCCCGCGCGACGGGCGTCGTGCCCTGCCCGGAACGGAAGACAAAGACGGGAGGCGGGGTCCGCGGTCATGACACACGACCGGCGGGGCCCGCTGTCGCGGCGCGGCTGCGCTCCCGATACAGCTCAAAGCGACGCTCGACCGCCGGGGAAAGTGCAGGCGTATCCGCGGCCTTCGGGACGCCGGCGCGCGCCTCTTCCCAGTGATGACAGGCGACCGTCCGGTCATGCGCCACCTTGGCAAGCGGCGGACGCTCGACCTTGCAGATCCCGCTCGCCAGCGGACAACGGGTGTGAAAACGACAGCCCGGCGGCGGCGCCAGCGGTGACGGAACATCGCCGGTCAGCCCGGCGTCCACCTTGCGACTGCGTGGCGAGGGAATGGGGATCGCCCGCATCAGCGCCTGGGTGTAGGGGTGCAGCGGCGCGTCGTAGAGCGCATCGGTCTCGCCTTGTTCGACGATCTCGCCCAGATACATCACCGCCACCCGGTCGCTCATGTGCCGGATCACCGCCAGGTCGTGGGCGATCAGCACCAGCGTCAGGTCGAACTCCGCCTTGAGGTCTTCCAAGAGGTTGATCACCTGCGCCTGGATCGACACATCGAGCGCGGAGACCGGCTCGTCGCCGATCAGCACCTTCGGGCCGGAGGCAAGCGCCCGGGCGATGCCGATGCGCTGGCGCTGGCCGCCGGAGAACTCGTGCGGATACCGGTTGGCGTATTCCGCCCTCAGTCCGACGCGGGTCAACAGCTCCGCAACGCGCCGGGGCCGCGTGGCACGGGTGCCGATGCCGTGCACGCGCATCGGTTCCTCCACGATGGCGCCGACCGTCATGCGCGGGTTCAGCGAGGAAAACGGGTCCTGGAAGATGAACTGCAGGTCCTTGCGCAACCGACGCATGTCGCCTTCCGGCAAGGAGCTGATGTCCGTGCCATCATAAAGCACCTGCCCGCGCGTCGGACGCATCAGCCGCAACAGCAGTCGCGCCAGCGTCGATTTCCCGCAACCGCTCTCGCCGACGATCGCCAGCGTTTCGCCACGGCGCACGCCGAGCGACACGCCGTCGACGGCCCGCACCACTTGCGGCTTCGACAGGAACGCCGAACCGACCTTGAAATGACAGGCAAGATTTCGCGCTTCGAGCACGCAGTCACCAGAACCGGCCCGGAATTGCACGGCGTCCCCTGGGTTGTTTCTCATGCCGCCACCCCGCCGAAACTCGCCTCAAGCGGCGCATGCACACAGGCGACGTGATGGCCGGACGTCTGCGACACGTCGACCTGGCGCAGCGGCGGCACCTCCAGGCGACAGGCATCGGATGCAAAGGGGCAGCGCGGCGCGAAACGACATCCGTCCGGCATGGTATCAACGGTCGGGACCATGCCCGGCACGGTCGCGAGACTTCCCGTGCGCTTGCCGAGCGAGGGCACGGAACTCATCAGGCCGATGGTGTAGGGATGCTGCGGATCGTCGAAGACCGAGGTCACGCTGCCCTGTTCGACCACACGCCCGGCATACATCACCGCAACCGTATCGGCGATCTCGGCAACGACGCCGAGATCATGGGTAATCAGCACCAGCGCCGTACCGCTTTCCTTCTGGAGCGTGCGGATCAGGTCGAGGATCTGCGCCTGGATGGTCACATCGAGCGCCGTGGTCGGCTCGTCGGCGATCAGGAGTTGCGGGTCGTTGGCGAGCGCCATGGCGATCATCACGCGCTGTCGCATGCCGCCGGAAAGCTGGTGCGGATAGTCGTCCAGCCGCTTTTCCGCCGCCGGCACCTTGACCCGGCGCAACATCTCCAGCGCATGGGCGCGCGCCGCAGCCTTGCCGATCCGGCGATGCCGCAGCACGATCTCAGCGATCTGGTCGCCGACGGTATAAACCGGATTGAGCGAGGTCATCGGCTCCTGAAAGATCATCGACATGCGGTCGCCACGGATCTCGCCGAGTTCCCGGCGCGTCAGCTGCAGGAGATCGCGCCCCTCGAACATCGCCCGTCCGGACATGATTTCGGCCGGCGGAACCGGCAACAGCCCCATCAGCGACAGCGCCGTCACCGACTTGCCGCAACCGCTTTCGCCGACGATGCACAGGGTCTCGCCCGGCTTGACCGACAGCGACACGCCGTCGACCACATTCGCCCGCGCGCCCTTGAAGCGGATCGACAATCCGTCGACGGACAGAAGCGGGCGGGCGTCCTCCGCGGGGGAACCGGTGGTCTCACTCGGCATCGGCAAGCTCCTCCGACGACTGCAGCAAGAGCCGCTCCTGAAGCGCCAGCAAATGCCGGCGCATCGCGCGTTCCGCCGCAACCGGGTCACGCCGTTCGATGGCGTCGAGCACCTCCGAATGCTGGGACGTGTAGAGTTCCGCCGTGCCATCGGTGCGCAACGCCTCGCGCACGTGGCGCCAGGTGTCGTCCTGACGCACCCGGTCGACCACCTCGAAGACGGCGAGAAACAGCGTATTGCCGGCGGCCTCGGCAATGGCCCGGTGCAGCGCGCCGTCCCAAAGTTCGCGGCTGTCCATGTCCTGCGCCTGCCACACGCTGTTGCACAACGCCCGCATGCGCGCCACGTCGGCAGCGGAAGCTCGAACCGCCGCAAGCCGCGCCAGCGCCGGCTCCAGCCGAAGGCGAACCTCCATCACCTCGAACATGTTGCTCATCTGCGGCAGTTGCGCCATCTGGCGTTCGCCCGTCAGCCGCGTCGCCGCGCCGATGAAGGTGCCGGCGCCCTGCCGGCGCCAGATGCGCCCCTCCGCCGCCAGCACATCCAGTGCGCGCCGGACGGCGCGGCGGCCGACGCCGATCTCCTCGGCCAGTTCGCGTTCCGTGGGAAGCTGCTCGCGCGCCTCCAGCTCCAGCTGATCGACGATGATCCGCAAGCGCTCAAGCGCGAGACTGGAGTTTCGCAGCGATTGGGGAGCCTCTGACAAGATACGCGAACCCTTGTGAACCTTTCTGAGATTGGTTCCATTATTTGTCGCCGGCACAGCCTTGGCAAGCCCTCGGATGCAGGCAGAGACGCATAAATTTCAATCAGCCTGCCCGAAAAATAACTTTCCAAATGATTTTCAAGCCGGAATCGCACTGAAAGTCCGCTTCGCGTTCTGGATGCAGAACCAATAGGGAATTTGGTATCACGCCCGTCCGAAGATCGGGGATTGGCTTCGGCCATCTGTCCTGACACCAATAGGCGGCCCGGGAAAGCGGCGCCTCGACCGCCGGAAGACAAGGAGCGAGACCATGGCTGATGACGCATTTGCCGGACATGTCGTCCTGATCACCGGCGCGGCAAGCGGGTTTGGCCATCTGCTGGCCGCACGCCTGTCCTCTGCCGGGGCGAGGCTCGTCCTCGGCGACCGGGATGCCGCCGGCCTTGAGACGGCCGCCGCCCTCTTGCGCGTGAACACTCCGGACATCGTGACGAGGGTCTGCGACGTGACCCGAGAGGCGGACGTCGAGGCGCTGGTCGCCACGGCCGTTTCCGCCTTTGGGCGGCTCGACATTGCCGTCAACAATGCCGGCGCCACGGGCGCGGTCAAACCTCTCGTCGACACGACGGAAACCGACCTCGATTTCGCGTATGCGGTGAACGCCAAGGGCGTCTTCTTCGGCGTCAAGCATCAGATCCGCCAGATGCTGACGCAGGAGGATGGCGGCGCGATCCTGAATGTCAGTTCGCTCGCCGGCATCGGCGCCGGCCCCAGGCTTGCCGCCTATTCGGCCGCGAAACACGCCGTCATCGGGATCACCCGCACGGCGGCGGCGGAACACGCTCGCGACAACATCCGCGTCAACGCCGTATGCCCCTACTACAGTCCGACACCGCTGTTGAGCGACGGCCCCCTGGCCGGACGCGCCGGACGGCTCGCCGAAGGATCTCCGATGAAGCGGCTGCCGGCCCCGGAGGAAGTTGTGGCCGCAATGATCGCGCTGATTGCCCCCGACAACAGCTTTGTCAACGGGCAGGCGCTTGCCGTCGATGGCGGCATTTCCGCCTTTTGAGCGGATCCCGCAGACGATGACGCGCCTGCCCCCGGCCGCTATCGCCAGGGCCGCATGGTTCCGTCACCGCGCCAGCGCGTTGGGGATATAGAGCGCGATCTGCGGCCAGGCGATCACCGAGGCCAGCGCCAGGATCTGCAGCACCACGAAAGGAACGACGCCGCGGTAGATCATCCCGATGGAGACGCCCTTGGGCGCGATGCCGCGCAGATAAAACAGCGCATAGCCGAACGGCGGCGTCAGGAACGAGGTCTGCAGGTTGACCGCCAGTGCGATGGCGAACCAGATCAGCACCTGCTCGGGCGGCAGGCCGAAATCGAGCGCGGCCACCACCGGCGCCACGATCGGCACGACCACCAGCGTAATCTCGACCCACTCCAGAAAGAAGCCGAGCACGAAGACCAGCGCCATGATCATGATGAAGACGACGTAAGGGTTGCCGTCGTGAACGGCGAAGGCATCGGCGATCAGCGCATCGCCGCCAAGCTTTCGGAACACCACGGAAAACACTGTCGCGCCCATCATCACGAAGATGATCATCGCCGTCGTCTTGGTGGTGTCGCGCAGGGCCGAACTCAGCGTCTTCCAGTCGAGCTTGCGCGACACGAACGCCAGGAACATCGCCCCCAGCGCACCGATGGCCGCCGATTCCGTCGGCGTCGCGATGCCGGCGACAATGGTGCCGAGCACCGAGACGATCAGGATGACCGGCGCCAGAAGATCGAGCGCCAGCGAGGCGACCGCCGACCAGAACGGCTTTTGCTCGCTCGGCGCGGCCGGCGGCATGCGGTGCGGCTGGAAAATCGCGACAAGAATCAGATAGCCGATATACAGGCTCCCGAGCAAAAGCCCCGGACCGACCGCCGCCATGAACAGGTCGCCGACGGAAACGCGCAGCTGGTCGCCCAGGACAATGAGCATGATGCTCGGCGGGATGAGAATGCCAAGCGTGCCGCTGGCCGCGATCAGGCCGGAGGAGATTTTCGGATCGTAGTTGTTCTGCAGCATGGTCGGCAGCGCCATCATGCCCATCAGCACCACCGAGGCGCCGATGATGCCGGTCGACGCCGCCATGATCACGCCGATCACCGCGACAGCGAACCCGTAGCCGCCCGGAAGACCGCGAAAGATAGAGGCGAGCGATTTCAAAAGCCGCTCCGCGATGCCGGAGCGCTCCAGCATCAGCCCCATGAAGACGAAGAGCGGGATCGCGATCAAGAGCCAGTTGGTGAGAATGCCGGAATACATCCGCGACACGGTGGTCGACAGAAACAGCATCGGCACGCCTGCCAGAACGGCGAAACAGATGCCGATGCCGGCAAGCACGAAAGCGACCGGATAGCCGGCGAAAATGCCGCCCATCAGACCGATGAGCATCAGGACGGGCCAGAAGGCATCTTCCATCATGCGCCTGTCCTTCCCTGGTCGTCGGCAGCCGATCCGTTCGCGTCCCGGCCGAAAAGAAAGACGGCGGCGGAGAGAATGCGGGCGAGCGCGAGCGTTCCCAGAAGCAGGAAACCGGCCGGAATGCAGGCCTTCACGAACCAGCGATCGATCATGCCGCCGTAGGTGGAGCCTTCACCGGTGAGATAGGAGCGATAGGCGAACTTGGTGCCGAACCAGACGATGATCGCGCAAAACGGAAGCAGGAAGACCAGGTCGCACAGCATGTCGACCCAGGCCTTGCGACGTTTCGAGAAATGCGCGGCAAGAAAATCGACGCTGACATGCTCGCGGTCGCGATAGGCATAGACGCCGCCGAAAAGCACCACCATGGCGAAGATGTGCCATTGCAGATCGAGCATGCTGTTGACGGTCAGCGCCTCGTCGAAGAAGGGCACGCTGCCCTGCCAGTCGACCAGATGGTTGATCCCGAGCTGCGCGGCAAGCACGCCCAGACAGACCGACACGATCAGCGGCAGGATCAGCCACCCCACGATCATTCCGGGCAGCGCACAGACGCTTCCCACTGTTTCCCCAAGACGTTTCACGCCCAAGCTCCCCGATCCATATCGATGGGCGGCCCCCGGTCCGGACGCCGCCCACTGATGTCAAAGCCCAATGGCTCAGCGCGGCAGAGCCTGAAGCTCGCCCCATTCGCCGACCCGCTCAACATAGGCGTTAAGCGATTCATAGGCTTCTTTGAAGATCGGATCTTTCGCCGCCTCTTCGTCCATCACCGCGCGCGAAGCGGTCCGCAGTTCGGCAAGCACCGGATCGGGGAAGCGTTTGATCTCGACACCGGCCTCGCGGATCGCGGCAATCGCCTCGGCCTGCTGGTGGATCTGGTCGCCGAGATTATAGGCGATGTTGGCGCGGCACGCCTCGACCATGATGGTCTGCTGGTCTTCGGAAAAGCCGTTCCACACATCCATGTTGATGATGATGGAATCCCAGCTCGACGGCTGGTGCCAGCCCGGGAAGTAGTAGTTCTTGGCGACCTTCTGGAAGCCGAAGCCGAGATCGAGCTGCGGTGCGGAGAACTCGGTTGCGTCGATGCGGCCGGTTTCCAGAGACACGAAAATCTCGCCCGCCGGGACCAGCTGCGTATTGGCACCCAGACGCGCGAGCGTCTTGCCGCCGAGACCGGCGATGCGCATGTTGAGGCCCTTGAAGTCCTCGACCGTCTCGATGTCCTTGTTGAACCAGCCACCGGCTTCCGGCACCACGAGGTGACAGGGGATGACCTTCACACCATGCGGGTCGTAGGCCTTCTGGATGATCTCCAGGCCGCCGCCCTCGAACATCCACGCATTGGCGACTTCCGGGCTCGGCCCGAACGGCATGGAACCGATAAGGTTCGCCACCGGAATGGTGCTTGCCCAATAGCCGATCCAGTCGAAGCCCATCGGGATCGCGCCGGTGCTGACCGCGCCGAACACCTCGAAGGGCGGTACGAAATCGCCGGAGCCATGGACGGTGATGTCGATCTCGCCGCCGGTCATCAGCTTCACGCGCTCCGCCCATTTGACCGGGCTCGGGCCGATTGACGGCACCTGAAGACCAAACACGCTTTGCAGGTCGTAGCTATCGGCAACGGCAGGGGCCGCGGTGAGCATGGTTGCCGCAAGTGCTGCGGACAAAAGCCGAGCTTTCATGAAGTCCTCCCTTTCTGGCGTTCTTTTCGAACGCATTCGATGCGCCGTTTCGTCAACGCATTTCGCGCGCCATCCGCATTGAAACGGCGACGTGGCGGGCCGCTCGGCTTTCTTCATCAGCCGCTTGCCCTGCCCGAGTATTATCTATAATCAAACGGATTAGCAATATACTAATTCATGGAGGACGCGATGATTGGAGTAAGCGGTTCGGTCGCCGTGGTGACCGGCGCGGGCCAGGGAAACGGCCGTGCGATCGCCCTTGGTCTGGCCCGCGCCGGCGCCCGCGTTGCGCTCTGCGACATCGAACGGGAGATGGCGGAAGACACGGCGAAAGCGATTCGCGCGGACGGGGGAGAAGCCGTTGCCTATCGTTGCGATGTCTCGAACCTTGCCGCCGCACGGGCGTTTGCCACAAGCGTTGAAGACGAACTCGGCGCGGCCGGAATTCTGGTCAACAACGCCGGCATCATCCGCCGCCAGGCCCTGCACGATCCCGGGTTCACGCAGGGCTGGGACGCGACCTTCCGCGTCAATGTCGACGGCATCCGCAACATGGTCCTGGCCTTTTCCGCACAGCTTGAAACGACCGCCGGGCGCATCGTCAACATGGCCTCGATCATGTCGCAGGCCGCCGGCCCCGGCATCAGCTCCTATGTCGCCAGCAAGGGCGCGGTCGCCCAGTTCACCAAAGCGCTCGCCCATGAACTCGCCCCGCGCGGCGTTCGGGTCAACGCAATCGCCCCCGGCGTGATCGACACGCCGATGACCACGACAACCCGCGCCAACGAGGCGGCGATCTCCCGCTTCATGGCGCATACGCCGATGGCGCGCACCGGTCAGCCGGACGAACTCGTCGGCCCCGTTCTGTTCCTCGCCTCCGACATGTCGAGCTACGTCACCGGCGTCATCCTGCCGGTCGATGGCGGTTATCTCGCGGCGTAACGCTCTCCTCCTGCTTCAAGGAAACCCATGATGAAAAAGCACATTTGCGATGTTCTGGTTGTTGGATCGGGCGCGGGCGGACTGGCAAGCGCGGTATCGGCCGCGCACCGCCGCCTCGATGTCCTCGTGGTCGAAAAGGAGCCGGTCTTCGGCGGCACCACGGCGCGTTCCGGCGGCTGGATGTGGATCCCCTGCAACGCCCCGGCCAAGCGCGCCGGGGTGGAAGACACGCCGGAAAAGGCGCGCACCTACCTCGAGCACGAAGCCGGCGAGCACTTCGATGCCGCCCGCGTCGACGCCTTTCTGGAGGCCGGACCCAAGGCGGTCGAGTTCTTCGAGGAAAAAACCGCCCTGCAGTTCGATCTCGGCCCGACCTTCGCCGACTATCATCCCGACGCACCGGGCGGCATGCCGGGCGGACGCTCCATCGTCGCCCGCCCCTTCGACGGCCGCGAGATCAAGGACGAGATCAAGCGCCTGCGCCCGCCGCTTGCCGAGATCACCTTCCTGGGCATGATGATCGGCTCGGGCAAGGAGTTGCTGCATTTCTTCCGCGTCACCAAATCGCCGATCTCGGCGTTCTATGTCGCGAAGCTGTTCCTCAAGTTCCTGCGCGACATGGCCTTCTACGGCCGTCCGATGCGGTTGATGAACGGCAACGCGCTGGTCGGCCGGCTGGCGAAATCCTGCTTCGACATGAACGTGCCGATCTGGACGCGCGCCGCCGTCAAGGAACTGCTACGTGACGAAAGCGGCAAGGTCACCGGCGCTATCGTCGACACCGCCGAGGGCCGCGTGGAGATCGAGGCAAAGAAGGGCGTGGTGCTGGCCGCCGGCGGCTTCCCGCAGGATGCCGTGCGGCGCAAGGAACTGTTTCCGCACGCGCCGAGCGGCCACGAGCATGTGTCCCCGGCCCCTCCGGGCAACACCGGCGACGGCCTTCGGCTCGGCTCTGCGGCAGGGGCATCGATCAAGGACAAGCTTCCCAACGACGCCGCCTGGGTGCCGGTGTCGCGTCCGCCGAAGCGCGACGGCACGCTCGGCGTCTTCCCGCATTTCGTCGACCGCTCCAAGCCGGGCGTGATCGCCGTGACCCGTTCGGGCAAGCGCTTCGTCAACGAGGCGGATTCCTATCACGACTTCTGCCAGGCGATGATGAAGACCTGCACGACGGAAGGCGGCGAGATCTGCGCCTATTTCATCGCCGATCACAAGACGCTGCGCACCTACGGCCTTGGCTTCGTCAAGCCCTCGCCCGTGCCCTACCGCAACCACATCCGCTCCGGCTATCTCTTCCAGGGCCGCACACTGAGCGATCTCGCCGAACAGATCGGTGCCGACAGCGCGCAGCTGGAACGGACCGTCGCGACGTTCAACGAACACGCGCGCAAGGGCGAGGATCCCGAATTCCACAAGGGATCCACCTCCTACAACCGCTCGCTCGGCGATCCCGAGCACGGCCCCAATCCTTGCGTCGCGCCGGTGGAAAAGGGTCCTTTCTACGCGGTGAAGCTGGTGATCGGCGATCTCGGCACCTTCGCCGGCCTGCGCTGCGATGAAAACGCCCGCGTGCTGGGGGATGACGGTCAGCCGATCGGCGGGCTCTATGCAGCCGGCAACGATGCGCTCTCCATCATGGGCGGCAATTATCCCGGCGGCGGCATCACGCTCGGGCCGGCGGTCACCTTCGGCTACATCGCCGCCCGGCACATGTCCGGCGGCAATTCGTGACGACAGGAACGCAAGACCTGACGGAGCGCGGTCAAAGGAGGCGCCTTGTCGAGGGCGTTTTCCTTGGCCTGTGCGCCGCGCTCACCTGGGCGATCTACAACATCGGCGTCGATATCGGTCGCGCCGACGGGTTTTCCAGCGCGGATCTGGCGATCCTGCGCTATGCCGGGGCGGGTACGATCCTGCTGCCCCTGCTGCTGAGGCGGACCGGGCGGTTGGCGGCCGAAATGACCGTCTGGCGCATGCTGCTGCTCAGCGTTGCCATCGGGCCGCCCTTCGCCTTCCTGATCAACACCGGCTACGGCATCGCGCCGCTTGCCCATGCGGTGGTGATTTCGCCCGGCGTGACGATGATCGTGGCCAACCTCCTTCCCGTTCTGTTCGACGGGGCCCGGCTGCCGCGCCATCGTCAGGTCGGTATTGCCGTTTTGATCGGCGGTCTGATCGCCATCGCGATGGACCAGCCGCCGTCGAAGGATCCGGACGTCGCAACACTCGTCGGCGATCTGTGCTTTGTCGGATCGGGCACGCTCTGGGGCCTCTTCACCTATCTCGTCGGGCGCTGGCGCATCCCGGCGATAGAAGCCATCGGCACGATCTCGGTGCTGACGACCCTGGTTTGCCTGCCGGTCTATCTGCTCGCCTTCACGCCGGCGAGCGCCTCTATGGCGCAATGGGGCGAGCAGCTTTTCTATCAGGGTGTTCTCGGCGGTTGCATCGCAATCATTGTCTACGCGGCTTCCATCGCACGGTTGGGACCGGGGCTTGCGGGCCTGTTTCCCGCCATCGTCCCGCCGCTCGCGGTGCTCATCGCGATACCCTATGCCGGCATCTGGCCGAACGGGATCCAGTTGCTTGGCGTCGGCATCGCGGCGCTCGGGCTGATCCTGTCGCTCGACGGTTTCGCCGCGCTGGTCAGGCGTCTTCGATATGGCCGAGATCGCTGGAAAGCGCTTTCGTGAAAACAAGAAGCCGGGAAAGCGTGGCCCCGTCCTTTGACAGGTCGATGTAGTTGGTGGGACCGATGATGGTCACCGCAAGCTGGATCGTGCCCGTATGATCGAACACCGGGGCGGCAATGGCGCTGACGCCCGGGATCGGTGCATCCCGCGTGATCGAATAGCCAAGTCGGCCCGCATCGCGCACGTCGGCGCGAAAGGCTGCCTCGCTGATCGCCGGAATGGCATAGAGCGGAGGCTGCGCGCCGGACAACTCCGCCTGCACCAGCGGATCGGTGGTCGAACGCGGCAGGAAAGCCGTGAACACCTTGCCCGTCGCGGTCGCGGTGAGCATGAAGGTGCCGCCGACGGCGACATTGGAATGGATGCGCGCCGCCGCCTCCTCGATGTAGACGATCGTCGGCCCATGCAGCCCCCAGACGCTGATCGCAACCATCAGCCCGAGTTCTTCTGCAAGGTCGGGAACCCGGCGGATCGTCTCGCGATAGGCGTTCTGGTTGCGCAGCCGCGTCAGCCCGAGGCGCAGCGCGAAGGGGCCGAGCTGGTATTGCCCGGTTTCTGTCTGTTCGACCATGTTGATATTGCGGAAACTGACGAGATAGGGATGCAGCTGCGCCGCCGCCATGCCGAGCGCTTCGGCAAGGTCGCGCAGCTTCAGCGGTCCACCGGCCTGTGCCAATGCCATGAGGATGGCGCCGCCCGTTTCAATCGACTGCACCCCTCGCGGCGCACGCGGCTTCGACGTGACTTCCTCACCCACCCGCAACTCCCTCACAAATCAAACAGAATTATGGAACCGCAATGACCGGTTTCATAGCCATAAATTCGGGTGAGGTCGAGACGCGGATAGACTTTTCGCCGCTCGGTGAGCCGACGCAGGCAACCCGCCACGTCCAGCCGCCGGTATTTACAAGGGAAGCGCCGGCGCAATCTCGAGCGTGGTGCCGGCGTCGCGCAAGCGCGCGGAGATTGCGTCGGACGGCGGGGCATCGGTCACGATGCGGTCGATTTCGGAAAAGCCGGCAACGCGCACGAGCGCACGCCGGTCGAACTTGGTGTGATCGGTGATGACGCTGGACGTCTCGCCGCATCTGATCGCCGTGCGCGCGAAATCCGCCTCGGCAAGCTGATAATCCATCAATCCACCGACCGGATCCACAGCGGATATCGAGATGATGACATGGCGCACGCGAAACGAGGCGATGAATTCGATGGCGGAGCGCCCGAAGGCACCCCCATTGTCGCCGTGCAACTCTCCGCCGGCCATGTAGACCCGGTTGCCGTTGACCGTGGCGAGCGTACGGGCGACGTCCGAGGAATTGGTGACGACCGTCAGACCCGACTTGCCGCGCAGTTCGCGCGCCAGCACACTCGTGGTCGTGCCGGTGTCCATCATCACGCTGTCGCCGTCCTCGATGCCGGCGGCGACGTGCCGCGCGATCGCCTGCTTGGCCGCGAGGTTTTCGCGCATCCGCCGTTCGAACGGTGCTTCTGCATCCTGCCGCGCCAGACTGACAAACCCATGCGCCTTGAGCAGGTCGCCGGCCTCCACCAGCGGACGGATGTCGCGGCGAATGGTCTCGAGCGAAACGCCAAGCTCTACAGCGAGATCGCCGATGCGCGCGCTGCCCGCCTGCCGGGCGCGTTCCAGGATCTTCAACTGACGTTTTCCAAAACCCATGACGACCGCGACTCCGATTTGGCTTTGGTGCCCGAATTGTGGCAATAACCACCATAAAGAAGACTTTTACAACATAATAGGCAATTAAAACCAAAAAAAGACCTCATCTTAATTGACAGTGCGATAAACCGGGTGCGACGATCCGATGACGGTTGCTGAAAGATCCCGCCAGATGGTCGCCTGAAGGGGCCGCAAGGGACGGGCGCCGCCTCCAGACGATCATTCACAGGGGACCAGCCATGACATTTGCCCGCCCTGCCGCAGCAGTCTTGTCGACACTGCTTGTCGCAACAGCGCTTTCCGGAACGCCAGCCTCCGCGGCTGAAAACGACGATCCCATTCGCCTCACGTTGCACGACTGGACCGGCCAGCTCATCTCGACCCGGATCATGGGCGAGGTCTTGAAGAAGGCCGGCTACAATATCGAATACGTCCAGGCGGACTATATCGCCCAGTTCGCCGGCCTGAAGACAGGCGACCTGCATGTCGCGATGGAGATCTGGGAAACCACCGGGCGCGACGCGCTGGACGAGGCAACGGCGACCGGCAAGGTCGAGAACCTCGGCGACAGCGGCATGTTTGCCATCGAGGAGTGGTGGTACCCCTCCTACATGAAGGAAGTCTGCCCGGGCCTGCCTGACTGGAAGGCGCTGAAAAGCGAGGCCTGCGCGGAAGCTTTCGGCACGGCCGAGACCCTGCCGAAGGGTCGCTATCTCGGCGCGCCGGTTACCTGGGGCGGCTATGACGACGAGCGTGTGGAAGCGCTGGATCTCCCGTTCGAGGTGGTTCATGCCGGCACGGACGCGGCCCTCTTCGCCGAACTGGAATCCGCCTACCAGCGCAAGGCGCCGGTCCTGCTGTGGGTCTACGCGCCGCACTGGGCGCCGCTGAAATACGACGGCGAATGGGTCGAGTTCCCGGCCTACGAAAAAGCCTGCTACGAGGATCCCGCCTGGGGCTCCAATCCGGACATGGCCTATGACTGCGGCAAGCCGCGCGGCCCGATCTGGAAAGTTGCCTGGGCCGGCTTGAAGGACCAGTGGCCCGGCGCGCACAAGGCCATCTCCGCCTTTTCCATCGACAACGACGAAATGGGCGGCCTGATCACGAAGGCCGATCTGGACGGCGAACCCGTCGAGAAGGTTGTCGCCACCTGGATAGACGAAAACCAGGACCGCTGGTCGGCCTGGATCAAATAAGCGAAAGCTTGCCCGACTGGCTGCCGCCGCACTGTCCCCTTGGCGGCAGCCGTTTTTTCTTCGCCTTCTGGCGCCGGGCGTTCCCATACACCCGGTCTCACCGGATGCTCAGCCCGTGCAAATCTCAGCCTCTCCCGCCTCTCCATCGCCATCGGCCTCCCGCAACACCGCGCCGGCGAAGCTGGAATGCAGGGACGTGTGGAAACTGTTCGGCACCGGCGCCGAGCGCTATCCGGTTCTGGAGCCGGGCGCCACCGACAGCGGCAGGATCGCCGCTGCCGGTCTTGTCGGTGCGGTGCGCGACGTCAATCTCGCGGTCCGCGACGGTGAGATCTTCGTCATCATGGGACTGTCCGGCTCAGGAAAATCAACGCTGGTGCGCTGCCTGTCTCGCCTGGTCGAGCCGACCGCCGGCGAGATCCTTTTCAACGGCGAGAACCTGCTGACCGCCAGCGACAGGCGGATGGTCGAGATCCGCCGGCACCGCATGGGCATGGTCTTCCAGCACTTCGCGCTGCTTCCGCACCTGAGCGTTCTGGGCAATGTCGCCTTTCCGCTCGAGGTGCAGGGCATGGCCCGTGCCGCGCGCGAAGAACGCGCCCGCAAGATGATCGAGCTCGTCGGACTGGGTGGGCGCGAGGCGTTTTTCCCGCGCGAACTGTCCGGCGGCCAGCAGCAACGCGTCGGCATCGCCCGCTCGCTCGCCGTGGAGCCGGAGCTCTGGTTCCTGGACGAGCCGTTTTCCGCACTCGACCCGCTGATCCGGCAGGAGATGCAGGACGAGTTCATGCGCCTTCAGTCCGTGCTGAAGAAAACGATCGTCTTTATCACTCATGATTTCGACGAAGCCATCCGTCTCGCCGATCGCATCGCCATCATGAAGGACGGTGCCGTCGTCCAGACCGGCACGCCGGAAGACCTGGTGATGAGCCCGGCCACGGACTACGTGGCGGAATTCACCAAAAACGTCACCCGCGCAAAGGTGGTGCGCGTCGCTTCCATCATGGCTCCCGGCGAGACCGCGCAAGAGGGAATGCCGACGATTGCGGCAAGCGCCACCGTATCGCAGGCGGCGGCGCTGTTTTCCGACGGCGTGACAATGCTCAAGGTCACGAACGCGGCCGGCGCCCCGGTCGGAACCCTCACCCGCGACGCAGTCGTCGACGTCCTGATGCTGGCCTGACGATGACCACGCCGTTCGCCTTGCAGGAAGAGACGATGGAGACCACGCCGGGCGCGCCGAAACTCCGACGGCGTTGGCCGGCACTTGCGGTCTGGGGGATCGCGCTTGTCGCCTTCGTTGTCCTTTGGAAGTTCGGAAAGCCGGTCGCGGACTGGGCCTTCGAGCTGCCGCGCGGCTGGCAAATTCCGGTGCAGCGCTGGATCAGCGACGCCATGCGCTGGCTGGTGGATGATGCAAGCTTCGGCCTCTTCACCTTCACCGACCTGACCCGCTTCATCGCCGGTGCCATCGAGGCGCCCTACCGACTGATCCTGGGGTTGCTGTCGACCGGCATTCTCGACGGCCGGGGCTCCTCCGCGACCCAGATCCTGCCGCCGTTTTCCTGGATTGCGGTCATCGGCATCGCCGTGCTTTTGGGCCATTATGCCGGCGGGCGCCGGCTTGCAGTCCTGGTTGGCGGATGTTTTGCGTTCGTCGCGGTGTTCGGTCAGTGGAGCGCGGCGATGGTCACCCTCGCCTCGATCCTGATCGCCGTGCCCGTCGGCATTGTCGGCGGATTGCTGCTGGGGCTTGCCGCCTTTCGCTGGCAGGCCGTCGAGACGGCGCTGCGGCCCCTGCTCGATC
Organism: Stappia sp. ES.058; assembly: GCF_900105595.1. Classification (GTDB taxonomy): domain Bacteria; phylum Pseudomonadota; class Alphaproteobacteria; order Rhizobiales; family Stappiaceae; genus Stappia. The sequence goes on from NZ_LT629784.1 coordinate 3,118,905, forward strand.
TGATGCAGACCGTGCCGGTGTTCGCCTATCTGGTCCCGATCCTCTTCCTCTTCGGCTTCGGACCGAGTTCGGCGATCATCGCCACCATCGTCTATGCGCTGCCGCCGATGACGCGTATCTCGCTGCTTGCCCTGCGCGCCGTTCCCGAAGAGGCGCATGAACTTGGCCGCATGACCGGATGCTCCAAGCGGCAGATGACATGGCGCATTCTTGTGCCCAGCGCCATGCCCGGGCTGATGGTCGGCGTCAACCAGGTGATCATGCTCTCGCTCAACATGGTGATCATCGCCTCGATGATCGGTGCGGGCGGCCTCGGCTTCGAGGTGCTTGCAGCGCTTCGCCGCCTCGACATCGGGGCAGGGTTCGAAGCCGGGCTCGCCATCGTCGCGCTCGCCATCGCGCTCGACCGGCTGAGCCAGGCCCTGGCGGCCCGCCGCCCGAACCACGAAAGCGCGCAGGACCGGCGCGGAACCTTTGTGCATCGCCATCCCTATCTTGTGTCCGGTTTGGTTCTTATCGTCGTCAGCACACTGGCCGGGCTCGTCTCGGCCCCCTTGCAGACCTACCCCGAGGCCCTGCAAATCTCGTCCGGATCGCTTGGCAGCGATCTCGTCGGCTGGATCAACGTGCATTTCTTCGACCAGCTGGAAGCGGTGAAGAACACCCTGCTGCTCAACGTTCTGATCCCGTTCAAGCGCTTCCTGCTCGGCCTGCCCTGGATCGGCGTCGTCGGCATTCTGGCGCTTGCCGGATTTCGCCTCGGCGGCTGGCGGTTGGCGCTGACAACGGCGGCCCTTTCCGCGCTGATCGCCTTCACCGGGCAGTGGGAAAAGGCGATGATCACCGTCTATCTCTGCGGCATTTCGGTCGCCATCGCCTGTCTCCTGGGCATTCCGGTCGGCATATGGGCCGCCGGTCGCGAGCGGGTCTGGCGGGCTGTCGAACTCGTCATCGACACGCTGCAGACACTGCCCTCCTTCGTCTATCTGATGCCGGCCGTCATGCTGTTTCGCGTCGGCGACTTCACCGCGATGATCGCGGTGGTCGCCTATGCCATCGCGCCCGCAATCCGCTACACCGCCTACGGCCTGCGCCGCGTCGATCCGCATTTGATCGAAGCCGGCATCGCCGCCGGCGCCACTCCCTGGCAGTTGCTGACGAAAGTTCGCCTGAAACTCGCCCTGCCCGAGATCCTGCTCGGGCTGAACCAGACCATCATGCTGGCACTCTCCATGCTGGTGATTACGGCCCTGGTCGGCACCCGCGATCTTGGCCAGGAGGTCTATATCGCGCTGACCAAGGCGGACACCGGACGCGGTCTCGTCGCCGGTCTGGCGGTCGCCTTCATCGCCATCATCGCCGACCGGCTGATATCGGCCGCCTCCACACGATTGCGCGTCCGGCTCGGCCTTGCGAGCGCGCAGGAGACCCGCACATGAGCTCAGCCTCCTCGCCTCAAACGGTATCGAGCGAGACGGAGCGCCGGGTCGCGGCTCTTCCCGTGTGGCGCGGCACGCCGGCGATGGAACCCCTGTCCGGCGGTCTGTCGAACGAAAGCGTTCTGGTGCGCGATGCCTCGGGTGCCTACGTCGTGCGGCTTGGGCGCGATTTTCCGTTTCATCATGTCGAGCGCGCGCGAGAGACCATGGTGACACGCGCGGCCGTCAACCTCGGGTTCGCCCCCGATCTCGTCTATGCAGAACCCGGCGTGATGGTGACGCGCTTCATCGATGGCCACACATTCCAGGCCGAAGACGTGCGCGCGCACAGGCTGCGCATTGCCGCGCTGATCCGACGCTTCCACCGGGAGATGCCGGCCGAGGTCTCCGGAGCGGGCTTCTTTTTCTGGGTTTTTCACGTCATTCGCGACTACGCCCGCACGCTGCACGCAGGCGGCTCGCGCATGGCCGATCGTTTGCCCGAATTTCTCCAGGCGGCGCAAACGATGGAACAGGCGCAAGTGCCGATGCCCATCGTGTTCGGCCATCACGACCTCCTGCCGGCGAATTTCATCGACGACGGCGAGCACCTCTGGCTGATCGATTTCGAATACGCGGGCTTTGGCACCGCAATGTTCGACCTCGCCGGCATCGCCTCCAATGCGGGTCTGTCGGCCGATGAATCCGTCGAACTGATGACCGCCTATCTGGAACACGCACCGGACGCCGCGATGCAGCGGGCCTATGCGGCAATGCAGGTCGCCTCGCTCCTGCGCGAAACCATGTGGAGCCTCGTTTCAGAACTCCACCTCACGGCCCCCGGCGTCGACTACGCCGCCTACACGGACGAAACGCTGGCGGCCTACGAGGCCGCACTTGACGATTACCAGTCACGCTTCGAGAAGGTCTGAATCCATGTCGCTTCCCTCGCACGCCCAGGTCGTCGTCATCGGCGGCGGTATCATCGGCTGCTCCACGGCCTATCACCTGGCCCGCGATCACAAGGCGGACGTCCTGCTCCTGGAACAGGGCCAACTGACCAGCGGTTCGACCTGGCACGCAGCCGGTCTCGTCGGCCAGTTGCGCTCCTCCGCCTCCATCACCCAGGTGCTGAAATACTCCGTCGATCTCTACAAGCGGCTCGATGCGGAGACCGGACTGGAAACCGGCTGGAAGATGAACGGCTGCCTGCGCCTTGCCTGCAACGAGGACCGCTGGACCGAATACAAGCGGCTGGCGACCACCGCGCGCAGCTTCGGCATGGAGATGGCCCTGCTGTCGCCGTCCGAGGTCAAGGCGATGTGGCCGCTGATGAATGTCGACGATCTGGTCGGCGCGAGCTTCCTGCCGACCGACGGGCAGGCAAGCCCCTCCGACATCACCCAGTCGCTCGCCAAGGGCGCGCGCATGCATGGCGCGCGCATCATGGAAGGCGTTGGCGTCACCGGCTTCGCCATGGACGGCAAGCGGATCACCCGCGTCGACACCACCGCCGGGCCGGTGACCTGCGATCTCGTCGTCAATTGCGCCGGCCAGTGGGCGCGCCAGGTCGGCGCGATGGCCGGCATCAACGTGCCGCTGCAGCCCGTGAAGCATCAGTTCGTCATCACCGAACAGATCGACGGCATCACGTCGCAAACACCGACGGTGCGCGATCCGGACCGCCGCACCTATTTCAAGGAAGAGGTCGGCGGCCTTGCGATGGGCGGCTATGAGCCCGATCCCATTGCCTGGACCACGGGTGATGTGCCCAACGACTTCCAGTTCCAGCTCTTCGACGATGACTGGGACCACTTCGAGCAACATCTCCTCAACACGGTGCACCGCGTTCCGGCACTGGAGACCGCCGGCGTCAAGCAGATGATCAACGGCCCGGAGAGCTTTACACCCGATGGCAATTTCATCCTGGGTGCGGCACCGGAATGCGACAACATGTTCGTCGGCGCCGGCTTCAACGCCTTCGGCATCGCATCCGGCGGCGGCGCCGGCTGGGTTCTGGCGGAATGGGCGATGACGGGCGAAGCGCCGCTCGATCTGTGGAGCGTCGACATCCGTCGCTTTTCCGGTCTGCACCGCGATCGCGACTGGGTGTGCGAACGCACGCTGGAAGCCTACGGCAAGCATTACACCATCGGCTTTCCGCATGAGGAATACGAAAGCGGACGGCCGCGCATCGTCTCCCCGCTGTACGAACGGCTCAAGGCACGCGGTGCCGTCTTCGGTTCCAAACTCGGGTGGGAGCGGCCCAACTGGTTCGCCCGGCCGCACGACGAGCCGCGCGACATCTATTCGATGGGCCGGCAGAACTGGTTCAACGCCGTCGGCGAGGAACACAAGGCGGTTCGCGAGACCGTCGGGCTGTTCGACCAGTCGTCCTTCGCCAAGTTCGAGCTCTCCGGGAAAGGCGCCGCCGAAGCGCTGGAACAGATCTGCTCCAACAAGGTGGGCAAGCCGGCCGGGCGGCTCACCTACACGCAGTTGCTCAATTCGCGCGGCGGCATCGAGTGCGACCTGACGGTCGCCCGCCTCGAAGACGATCTCTTCTATATCGTCACCGGAACCGGCTTTCGCACCCATGACGGCGCCTGGATCGCCGATCATCTGCCCGACGGCACCGATGCGACGCTCCGCGACGTGACCGAAGACTACGGCACATTGTCCTTGATGGGACCGAACGCCCGCCTGGTGCTTGCCGCCGCGGCGCCGGATGACGACGTGAGCAACGAGGCCTTCCGCTTCGGCCATGTCCGCGAGATCACGATTGCCGGCTGCCCGGTGCGCGCGCTGCGGGTCACCTATGTCGGCGAACTGGGCTGGGAGTTGCATATCCCCATCGAAAAGACCGGCGAGGTGTTCGATACGTTGATGCGCGTCGGCAAGGGTCACGGCATTCGCCTGGCCGGCTACCGCGCCATCGATTCGTTGCGCCTGGAAAAAGGCTACCGCGCCTGGGGCTCAGACATCACGGCGAACGACAGTCCCTATGAAGCCGGTCTCGGCTGGGCGGTCAAACTCAAGTCGGAACTCCCCTTCAACGGGCGCGCGGCGGCCGAGCGCGCCGCCAACGCCCCGTTGAACAAAAAACTCGCCGCCTTCACGGTCGACGACCCGAATGTCGTTCTGCTTGGCCGCGAGACCATCCTGCGCGACGGCGCGTTTGCCGGCTACCTGACCAGCGGCGGCTTCGGCTACACGCTCGGCAAGCCCATCGGCTATGGGTACGTCAGGAACGCCGACGGCATCACCGACGACTATCTTACCAAGGGCACATATGAACTGGTCGTCGCCAACGAACGCGTTCCGGCCGCACTGCATCTTGGCCCGCTTTATGATCCGAAGAACGCCCGCGTGAAGGCATAGGACAAAAGCCGATCCGCAAGCCGGCTCATATCCACCTGATTTGATCGCAACGCCGATCCGGCGGCAGCGTCGAGGGCGCCCATGGTCGGGGCCATTTGACGCCGCCGCCAGCCAAGACCTTCAATCCGATCGTCAAATCTCGCCTGCCGCGTGGGGTGAACCTCCGCACGAAAATAAGAAAATCTTATCGATCCGTCAGCAAACACGTGTTCACCTGATCGCACCGACTTGATACCCTGAGTATGTGGGATTTCGGGGGTTACCAATCTCACGAGACGTCCCACATCTCGTCCACCGGCATCGCGTCGCTTGATGCGACCAAGGATGACGACGTGCCGGATCGGCGGCGTCGCGACCGGGCCAAGCGACCGCCGGAAGGGATGCGGGACACTTTGGATTTTGCCCAGCCGCGTCCTGCGACGCCGGCTAAGGGGCTGAGAAACGTTATGATCGGAGAGGGATTATGGACGCGATTACCGACGACAAGACCGGCAAGTGCCCCGTTATGCATGGAACACCCATCGCCTCGACCTTCGGGGTGCCGTCGAACCGCGACTGGTGGCCGAACCAGCTGAACCTGAAGATCCTGCATCAGAACGCCGCTCCGACCGACCCGCTGGGCGAGGAGTTCGACTATGCGGAAGCCTTCAAGTCGCTCGACTACGACGCGGTCAAGAAGGACCTCCATGCGCTGATGACCGACAGCCAGGACTGGTGGCCGGCGGATTACGGTCACTACGGCGGGCTCTTCATCCGCATGGCCTGGCACAGCGCCGGCACCTACCGCACCGCCGACGGCCGCGGCGGCGGCGCGACCGGCACACAGCGCTTCGCGCCGCTCAACAGCTGGCCCGACAACGGCAACCTCGACAAGGCCCGCCGCCTGCTGTGGCCGATCAAGCAGAAATACGGCAACAAGCTGTCCTGGGCCGATCTGATGATCCTGGCCGGTAACGTCGCCATTGAATCCATGGGCGGCAAGACCTTCGGCTTCGGCGGCGGCCGCGCCGACATCTGGGAGCCGGAAGAGGACATCTACTGGGGTTCCGAGAACGAGTGGCTTGCCACCAGCGACCACGAGCAGAGCCGTTATTCCGGCGACCGCGAGCTGGTGAATCCGTTGGCCGCCGTGCAGATGGGCCTGATCTACGTCAACCCGGAAGGCCCCGACGGACAGCCCGATCCGCTGGCTTCCGCCCACGACATTCGCGAGACCTTCGCGCGCATGGCGATGAACGACTATGAGACCGTGGCGCTGACCGCCGGCGGCCATACCTTCGGCAAGACCCATGGCGCGGGCGACGTCGCCAACGTCGGTTCGGAGCCGGAAGGCGCCTCCATCGAGGCCCAGGGCTTCGGCTGGCTCTCCAGCTACAAGAGCGGCAAGGGTCGCGACACCATCACCAGCGGTCTGGAAGGCGCCTGGACCTCCAATCCGACGCAGTGGGACAATGGTTATTTCGACGTCCTCTTCGGCTACGAGTGGGAACTGACCAAAAGCCCGGCCGGTGCCTGGCAGTGGACGCCGAAGGACCTCAAGGAAGAGGACATGGCGCCGGATCCCGAGGATCCTTCCAAGAAGGTGCCGATCATCATGTCCACCGCCGACATGGCGATGCGCATGGACCCGGCCTACGAGAAGATCTCGCGCCATTTCCACGCCAATCCGGACGAATTCGCCGACGCCTTTGCCCGCGCGTGGTTCAAGCTGACCCACCGCGACATGGGCCCGATCACGCGCTACCTCGGCCCGGAAGTGCCCAAGGAAGAGCTGATCTGGCAGGATCCGGTTCCGGCGGTCGATCATCCGCTGGTCGATGCCACGGACATTGCCGACCTCAAGGCGAAGCTACTCACCTCCGGCCTGTCGACCGCAGAGCTGGTCGCCACGGCATGGACGTCGGCTGCGACCTTCCGCGGCTCCGACAAGCGCGGCGGCGCCAATGGCGCGCGCATCCGACTTGCACCGCACAAGGACTGGGACGCCAACGAGCCCGCGCAGCTTGCCAAGGTGCTGAAGGTTCTTGAAGGCATCCAGGCCGACTTCAACGCCGGCGCGTCCGGCGGCAAGAAGGTCTCGCTCGCCGACCTGATCGTTCTCGGCGGAACGGCCGCGGTCGAGAAGGCCGCAAAGGATGCCGGTCATGCGATCGAGGTGCAGTTTGCACCGGGCCGCACCGATGCGACGCAGGAGCAGACCGACGTCGACAGCTTCGACGTGCTCGAGCCGATGGCCGACGGGTTCCGCAACTATCAAAAGACCGACTACACGGTCTCGACCGAGGAACTTCTGGTCGACAAGGCTCAGCTTCTGACGCTAACCGCGCCGGAAATGACCGTTCTCGTCGGCGGAATGCGCGCGCTGGATGCCAATTACAAGGGCGCCAAGCACGGTGTCTTCACCGACCGTCCGGGCCAGCTCACCAACGACTTCTTCGTCAACCTGATCGACATGTCGACGGAGTGGAAGGCGGCCGGTGACGGCATCTTCGAGGGCCGCGACCGCAAGACCGGCGAGGTCAAGTGGACCGGAACGCGGGCCGACCTGATCTTCGGATCGAACTCGCAGCTGCGCGCCTATGCGGAAGTCTACGCCCAGGACGACGCCAAGGAGAAGTTCGTCAAGGACTTCGTCAAGGCGTGGACCAAGGTGATGAACGCGGATCGCTTCGATCTGGCGTGACGTCGAAGCGCCCGCACGTTCGGGCGCAGGGTTTGAAACCGAAACAAGCGGCGGTCCGGTCATCCGGGCCGCCGTTTTTTCATGGCGGCTCAAAAGACCGAATGCTCGCCCCGCTCCACGGTGGCCTCGCCGTTCAACACCCGCTCGTAATAGGCAAACAGCGTGTCGCTGCCGGTGGATGGCGTCGCGTCCGCATCATATGTATCGGTCGCCGGATCGAGAACCAGCATGGACTGGGTCGCGTAATAACGACCGATCCGCGCAAGTTCCGCCTTTTCCGCAAGCGTTGGACTGACCCGGCCCAGCAACGCCAGTCCGCCGATGATCCCATCCAGCAAGGCGACCGGGACGTGCTTGAATTTCGGGCTTCGCCCGAGCAGCCGAAACAGCGCCTCACCCTGCTGTTTCGGCGTGATCGCGGGTCCGGGGCCGCCAATCGGCAGCACCTGGTTGTGACGGCTCTCGTCAAAGACGCAGGCGGCAATGAAGCACCCGAGGTCGTCGTCGCTGATCGGCTTGCAGGCAGTCAGCTCGCCGTCGCCGAAGACCAGAAAGGGCTTTCCCTGCCTCACCCGTTCGATCTGCCCGGAGAGCGACTTGAAGAAGGCCGTCGGCCGGACGATTGCATAGGTGAGACCAGAGGCCATTAGCTCCGCCTCGAATGCGCGTTTGGCATGCTGAAACGCGAGCAGAGGCCGCTGCACGCAGATAGCCGACAACAGGACGAATGTCCCGGCCCCCGCCTCCCGCGCAGCATCCAGCGCATTGAGATTTGCCCGGTGATCGACCGCCCAGGCATCCTTCGGCGCACCGCTGCGCGACGCGAGACAGGAGACCACCGCATCGAAGCGCTCGCCGCAAAACCCGTCGCGGGCAAGCGAGGCCGGGTCCGTCACGTTGCCGAACCGCACCTGCGCCCCGGCAAGCATCCCCGCGCCCCCGCCACCGCCGGTCCCGCCGTCCCTGTCGGACCGCGGGCGCACGAAGCAGACGACCTCGGCGCCGCGCGCCACAAGGGCGCGAACCGTCGCCCGCCCGATCGTGCCGGTCGCACCGATAAGCAAGACGCGCGGTGCGGCCGTTGGCGCGAACCGTGACGCAACTGGCGATTGATCGATCATGAACCTCCAGGATTTTTCATGGCCCCACACTAGACGATCCGGCGGGCGGGTGAAGCGACCGATCCCGCAAACCCGTCACACGCAGCCCGACCAAAGAGTGACGACCCGGTTTTGTCTCACGCCACAGGCGGATGGGCCACCGCGAGGCGGCGCACCATGCGGCAATAAAGACGGAAGGCCAGACCATGGGCGCCAAGCCGGGTCGCCGCGACACACGGCAGGATCGTTCCCCAGTAGACACGCGCCAGCGTCGCCCGGTCGTTCTGGATCGCACGGGCGATGCCCGGCGCGATGCGATAGTATTCCGCAATCGCCGCAAGCCCGCCGGGGCGGGCTGAAAGCCAGCCGTCCCGGAAGGCCCGCAGGCTGCGCAGCTCGAAACAATCGTCCGCGCGGCCCATGTGCACGCAACAGGCGGTGGTCAGGAAACAGTCGAGCGGCTCGCCGCAGGTCTCCGGGCCGCTTTCCTCGCGCGACAGACGTGCCCGCGCATCGTTCATGAATTGGTCGAGCGCCGTGCCGAGACCGTCGGTGTCGAGATCGACCTGCGCGAGGCGCTTCCATTTCCCGCCGTCGGTGTCGTAGTAGCCGGTGATGAGTTGCAATCGTTTCGCGCCACGCAGCAGATCGGCCGCAGCATAGGTCTGTTCCTGAGATGAGACCTTCTCCCGGTGCCAGCCCGTTGTACTCGGGTTCGCGGCATCGAACCTTGGAAGCTGGTCAGGCGTGTCGCGGTCGACGCATGGCTCCTGACGGTCGCCAACCAGGTTTTCAGCCATGATGTCGCCCTCGGACCTCTCGGAACACAACTCCATCGGCTTGTAGAGGTAGACAATGCTGGTTTCACCGCCGCCATCGGGGTCTTTCAGCAGGAAAAACGTGCGCATCTCGCGCGGGCTTTTTCCCTGGTGCTTCGGCGTAAACAGCGCATTGTAGGTCTCGTCCGGGACGCTTACGTCGATCGCCGACCCGTCCTTGAAATACGCGCTCTCGATCGCATAGGTCGAACCGCTTTTCAGATCGAACGTCAACCCGGTCGGACGATGCTCGGCCGAGGCGGAATATCTGTGACCGATGAATTTATCGTCCGTATAGCGCGATCTGATGGCGACCCTGAGGGTCCATTCCTTGAACCGCGTCTCCGCATTGCACAGTCCCTCGTCCACATCGGCAAAGACAGGCAGGCAATAACCGGAAAGCCCGGTGGCCGCGAACGCTCCCAGAAGATGGCGTCGGGTAAGGTTTGACATGGAAGAGCCCCTGATTGCTTCAGGGGAGAGTTTTCTCGATCAAGACGGAGAGGGTCAAGTCCCCTGAGGGCTCCCGTCTGCCCGTGGGGAGGAGGCCTGCCCGAGGGGTGGAGGCCTAGCACTGCGAAAGGAGCGCGCCGGCTTGACTGCGGGTGACAGGCACGCGGACACGGCACGGACACCGGTGCGCTGCGTATCCTGCCTCATCCGCTTATGTGCCGGAACGATCGCTCCCGGTCTCGCGGTCGGGCGCATCGCGCGAGATTATTCGCGCGATGCGCTTTTTTCGATCGCCCGCGCATTCCCCGTCCCCGACGCGACGTGATCGGCGACATAGGCGCCGCGCTCGCCCATCGGCCGGTCTTCGCCAACGGTCGTGTCGATCCTCGTCTGATGCTCGATTTCAGCATTGAGTTCGGCGCCCATTATCGTCACCACAGCGGAAAACCAGAGCCAGAGCAGCAGGACGACAATGGAGGAAAGCGTCCCGTGAAGTGCTTCGTAATTGGCCACCCGTTCGACATAGGTGGTGAAGACAATGGATCCGACCAACCACAGCAGCGCAGCGGCGACCGCTCCCGTCGTGACCCACTTCGTCTTCGCCTGGCGTCTCGACGGAGCGAAACGATAGGTCAGCGAGAGTCCCACGATGACCGCAGCGATTATCACGGGCCAGCGGAAGATCGTCAGGAGCGTCTCGTTCATTCCGGAAAACGGGAGAACTGAAATGGCAACGGGAATGGCGACAAAGGCGATGACCGCGCAGACACCGATCAGGAGCGCGGCAAAGGTCAGGCCAAAAGCCGTCAGTTGGAAGCGCAACAACGGGCGTTCCTCGCGCTCCCGGTATGCGAGCGTGGCCGCCGTCATCATTGCCCGTACGCCGGCCCCGGCGGCCCAGAACGCCAGCAACACACCCAACAGCGCCTTCAAGGTCAGCGCTGAATGAGGCTGACTTGTAACAATAATGCGCTCGAACTGATCGGTGAAGAGGCTCATTGTGCTTTCCGGCAGAATGGCCCCGACTTCATCAAGCAAGCCACGGATTGCATCCGGTGACGCAAGCAGGGATGCGACCGAGAAAAGGGACGTAAGCGCAGGCACCAGCGCCAGAAGGAAGTAGAAGGCAACCCCCGCGCCGATCAGCAGCACATTGTCGGCCTGCACCTGTGTCCATGTGCGTTTCAACACAGCCCACCACCCGGCGAGCGGAATGTGCAGCACGGAGGTCGCCATCGCGCCATTGCGGTGGCGCACCGGTCGCTTCAATGCATTCATGACTGTTCAACGCGCGGCGTCTGCCTTGCGTTCCCTGATGTTTTTTTGGAACTCCGGACGTGCCGAGCCGTTCTCAAGGCACCGCTGGTGCGTCGTACACGACGCGAGCGGGCGGAATGAACACGGCGTTGGCCGGTCGGCCAGGCCGTTCTCGTTTCAAACAAGGAGTTACTTATGAAACGCATTGCAGCATACGCCCTCGCCCTGACCGGAGCCACGCTTATGGCGACATCGGCGATTGCGCAAGACACCAGCGCCGGCGTCAAGGTGGGAACGCTGACCTGCGCCGTGGAGCAGGAGACGAACTTTATCGTCGGTTCGAAGGCTACGCTGAACTGCCTCTTCGATGCGGCGGGATCCGGCATGACCGCAAACTACATCGGAACGATCAGCGACTATGGTCTTGATATCGGCAGCACCTCGAACGCCACACTCGTCTGGGGCGTTCTCGCACCAAGCGCCGACATGAAGCGGGGTGCGCTTGAAGGCTCCTACGGGGGCGTGACCGCAGGCGCGACCCTGGGGGCCGGTGTAAAGGCAAACGCGCTTGTCGGCGGTTTCGACAAGTCCGTTGCATTGAACCCGATCAGCCTGGAAAGCCAGACGGGCGCCAATCTCACACTCGGCGTTACGCAGCTGACATTGAAATCTGCGAATTGATGCCCAAAGCGGGTGTCCACTTAAAAGGTCGGCTCTGCCGGCCTTTTATTTTTGCCTGAACCCCACGCAGTGAACAACGAGGCCTCGACGATGGCTGGTGATTGCAGAGAAACGACGGCGGGCGTGCTGGACGCGTGGGAGCGGGAAATCCAGCGCGGGAATTCCGATGTGGACTCCATATTGCGGGCCACCGGAAGTCGCGCCGCCGGCCCCTTGCTGTTCCTGCCGGCCATGGTGATGATCTCACCTGTCGGTGCGGTTCCGGGAGTGCCGGTTGTTCTTTCGACCCTTATCATCATCGTCGCAGCACAACTCGTTCTCGGCGCGCAGTCGATCTGGCTGCCGGCACTGATACGCAAGCGCGAGATTCCGGAGAAAAGGGTTTCGGAAACGATCGACCGGCTTCGCCCCTATGCCCACCGGCTGGACAGATTTCTCGGACGGCGTCTCTCGATCCTGACCGGCGAGACGATGTCCCGAATGATCGCCCTGTTGTGCATTGTGTTGGCGGTTCTGGTCTACCCGGCAACCCTCATTCCTCTTGCCGCCGCCCTGCCCGGCGGCGCCATCATGCTGCTGGCCCTGGGGCTTCTCACAAGGGATGGGATTGTCACCCTGCTCGGCCTGATCTCCGCGCTCGGCGCCATCGCCGCGGTTGCGTCGATGTCGTTCTAGGGGTTCGATTCCGACACTTGATCAGGAGCCTCGCCGCAAACAGACCTCGAATGTCAAATTCGCTCCACTGGGTAGCGGATCCATAAATAAGGTTGATAGGGTTTGGGGCGGATTGCCCGGCCCCGTCGATTTTCGGCGGGGTTTTGTTTTGGCCTTTTTCAGTGCGGGCTGTGGATCTGACACGGACAGGCATTGGCGGTACCGGCCCTTGCGGTTGGAAGCGGCACAGCCGGGCGGCCGATCCCTGCCGGTGTCCGCCCCCCTCCCAAAAGACAAAGGTGCGCTCGCGCCACGTTGACGTTGCTCTCCCACACAACTCGGCGTTTCGAGCGGATGCCAAACAGACAACCCGCGAGAACGGCCTTAAACCTCCCGGTTGATGCGGGCGCCGGGCAAGCGTCGTTGCGGCAATGCAGCCAGCCCCTCGACCAGGATAATCTGGAGCGCTGTCTGTTCCGGGGCGGACTTTCTCAAACATGCCGAAACAAACCCAAAAACCCCCGGCAACAGCCGGGGGTTTTTCGCCAACTTCACGTCCCGCCCATGGGTGGAACGCTTTGTCATGTTCACGAATCAGCAGGTTATCCCTTGAGAAGGACACTGTCCGGATCCGACTTGTAGTCAGCCGGCGAATAGGTCTTCGCATTTTCCAGCTGCTCTTCGGTGAACGTCGCGGTGATCAGCAATGTGCCGTTCTCCGCTTCGTACATCTTCAGACTGTCATAAGACACGGCAACCGGTTTCTCGCCGAACCCCAGGAAGCCGCCGACATCGATCACGACCGCCTCGGCTTTTCCGTCCTTGTCGAGAAGCACTTCGGACACGTCACCGATATTGGTGTCCGCAGTGGTGTAGACCGAGCCGCCGATCAGGGCGTCGGTCGACACGGTCGCGGTATCGATCTGGGTTTTCTCCGCCGTCCAGTCGGAATCGGCCATCTCGTCGATCCGCTCTCTGGCCGGATCGATCGTCTCCTTCTCGACCGTTTCGTAGGCATCCTCGGCACTGTCGCGAAGCTCGCCCATTTTCTCCCGGCCGGCGGACATCGACATCCAGTCAGGGATATTGTCCGGACGCTCATATCCCGGAGCGTCCTCAAGCTCCGTCTTGGAAACGTCGCTGACGACCGTCAATCGGCCCTCTTTCGAGGAAACGAAGGACAGGCGGTCGAAATCGACTGCGACATCCTTTTCACCGAGGCCGATGAAGCCCCCGACGCCGACGATGACAGCACGCACCGAGCCGTCGCGATCGACAACGACGTCATTGATGTCGCCGATCTGATCGGCGTCCTCACCGTCTCCGGCCATCACGGCTTTACCGATCATGTTGGATGCCAGGAAGCCCTTCGTGGACGTCTCTGAGAGAGTGTCCATCTGGAACTCGTAAATGCCGGATGACATCGCCTCGTTGCCGGACATATCCGCCTTCGACGTCGCCGTTTCGGCGATGGCGCCAGTAGAAATCAAAGCAACGACTGCGGTTGATGCAAGAATATTGCGGAGCATAACTTACCTCCTTTAAAAAACACGTCACGAATTGTGACCACGAAATGTAAACAACTTCGAAAATGGTTGGTTCCAAAAAAAACGCGCCCGAAGGCGCGTTTTATCAGATCGTCTGCGTGCCACCGCGGGGGCCGGCGAAGAACCAGACAATGAACCCGATCACCGGGAAAATCAGAATGCCGAGCGTCCATAGGATCTTCGCGCCGGTCGACGCGCCGCTTCCCAAGGTTTTCACGACGGCATAAATATCGAGAATAAGAACGACAAGTCCAAGTATTCCGTATTCCATTTCATATCTCCAATTGAGCTGTGCACGGAAAACGAACAAAACGGCGGAAAGTTCCAAAAATCCGAAACGCTCCCTTGGCGTTCCATCTGGAACCGTTCGAACGTGATTATTTCCCGGACGTCTTCGATATACGGAACGATATCGCTTTTCCGGCGTTTCCCGAGCGTGTTCATTTTATCGGAGGACGTTATGCTATCCTGGGCAATATTCTTCTTGGTCGTCGCGCTGATCGCGGCGGTGTTGGGCTTCGGCGGGATCGCCGGAACGGCAGTGTCGATCGCCAAGCTCATCTTCTTTGTCGCGATTGCGCTGTTTGTAGTCTCCGCCGTCGTGCATCTGGTTCGAGGACGAGGTGTCTGAAACCCGCATATCCAATCAAAAGGGCGCCACGGCGCCCTTTTTTGTCACGCCAGCGGACCGAAAGCGTTCGGTCAAGGCCAGGTGCGACGAGGGCTTCGACAATGCCCGTCGCGAACTGCCCGGAACATCATACTAAGAACCGGCTGATGCACCGGCCGACGCTCCCTCGTCTTTTTGAGCTGGATGGACTGACGGAAGACCGCGATGCCTCCTTCGCCTGTCAGATCTCCTCACTGACCTGCGCGTAGGCGATCAGGGCGAACAAGGCGGAGCCGCCGATGATGTTGCCCATCAATGTCGGCAGCAGGAATCCGCCAACGATGTCGGCAAGACTTGCATGGCCGGTCCAGAATGCAAAAACGGCCTCAACCGAGCCGGCCACCACATGCGTGAGGTCGAGTGCCGCAATCAACCACGCCATCAGGAAAATGATCGCGATCTTGGAGTGCTCGGCACTTGGCAACAGCCAGACCAGAGTCGCAACGACCCAGCCGGCGACAATGCCGCGAAGAAACATCTGGATCGGCGGAATCTCCATCAGATGGGCCGACAAGGCCTCCACCGCATCAAAGACCGGCTCTGTGATGAACAAGCCCGACGCAAGGGCGCTTCCAAACAAAGCCGTACCAACGATGTTTGCAAGCAGCACGATCCCCCACAATCGGAGAACCCGCCAATAGGTGTATTGCTTGCCCGCACTGATTGCGGGCAGAACCGCGGTGAGCGTATTCTCCGTAAACAGCTGCTGTCTGGCGAGAATGACGATCAAAAACCCTGTTCCATAGCCAAGGTTCTCGATCAGATGGCGCCAACCGACATCGGGAAGATAGGCACGCAACAAGGCTTCGCCGAGAATGGAAAAACCGATCGACAGACCGGCCGCAATGCCCGACCACCACAGGTTCCGCGGAGCACGCGCCAGTTCCTCTTCGCCTTCCTGACGGATGATCTCGTAGACGACCGCAGCGCGCAGCCTCAAACGGTTGCCGACCTCGGACATGTCGTCAGCGCTGAGCCGCGTTCCTTTGCGGTTGAGCCGTTCCTCGGTGACCTGGCTTTCGTTTTCCGGCTTGGCACCGGACCGTTTTATCGGGGTATCGTCCACGCGGCCCTCCTGTCAGGAGCCCGCGCCCGGCGCGGCTTCCATTTCTTCGCTCTCAAACGGTCAGCGCATCCTGAATCATCGCCGCGGACTCGGCGACCGCGATCTCGGAGCGATCGAACTCTTCCCGACCGTTCATCAACTCTTCCAGGCGGATGCGCGCACGCGACACCCGGCTCTTCACAGTACCGGTCTTGACGCCGAGAATCTCGGCTGCCTCATCATAGGAAAACCCGCTGGCGCCGATCAGGATAAGCGCTTCGCGCTGATCGTCCGGCAGAACCTGCAAGGCGCTCAGGAAGTCCTTGAGTTCCAGATGGCCAGACTGCTGCGGCTTCGTTTCCAGGGTCGCGGCGTGCTCTCCGTCGGGATCGGGAACCTCGCGCTGCATCTTTCGGCCGACCGAATAGAAATGGTTCCGCAAGATGGTAATCAACCAGGCGGTCAAATTGGTCCCTTCGGTGAACTTGTCCTTGTTCGCGATCGCTTTCGAGAGCGTTTCCTGAACGAGATCGTCGGCGCGATCCCGATCGCCGCTGATCGACCTCGCGAAGGCGCGCAATCGCGGGATCGCCTCGACAAGGTCCTTCTTGAACTGTGCGGCGCTCATTCAGCAGCCTCTTCGTCGGAGGCGGCTTTGTCGACGCCACCATCGTCAAGAGCAGTCAGCAACTCCAGCATGTCCGCGGGAATATCCTCGCACAGCGCCTCATCGTAGACTTTCCTGAGTTGGTTGCCGATCCAGTCCTCTTTCGTCTTGGCGCCAGCCGTCGGCTTGATGACACCGAAGTCCGGATCCGATGCATCAGGTCGGGTTTTTCCTGCCATTGCCAATTCCTGAGCTTGTGTGGATTTGTGATCGATCTGTGGCGCAAACGCGGCAGTCGAAAAAAAGTTCCGAGCCCGTGGAACTTTTTTTCGACTGCCGCATTTCCACTGCGGGGACGATGTGGCGCTGAGCCTGCAACGTTGCTCCATTACAGTGATTTGCTGAGGGATTTTTGAATGTCGACGAGCCTTTCCCAAGATATCGCTCCGCTCCTGCCGTATCTGCGCAGATATGCGAGGGCCTTGGCGGGGAGCCAGAAAAGCGGCGATGCATATGTGCGCGCCTGCCTCCAGGCCCTGGTAAGCGATCAGTCAATCATCAAGACCGAAGACGGCATCAAGATCGGACTCTACCGTCTTTTTCACGTTCTGTGGAACGCCACTGTCGCGCCGCCCGCGGACGCCGACGGATCATCGTCGATCTTTGAGCAGACGGCGCAACAGCGGCTCTCGACACTGGCTCCGGAAAGCCGCCAGACACTGCTGTTGTCCACCCTTGAGGGATTTTCGATCCCCGATACGGCCCGGATCATCGACAAGAGCGCGGACGAAGTCAGCCAGCTCATCACCGATGCCATCGACGAGATTGACCGGCAGACGAAGACCAACGTCCTCGTTATCGAGGACGAGCCGCTCATCTCAATGGACCTGACGCAAATCGTCGAATCTCTTGGCCATTCGGTTACACAGGTTGCCAGAACAGCCAGCGAAGCGGTCTCGGCCGCAAAGACACAGGCGCCTGGCCTGGTTTTGGCCGATATTCAATTGGCGGACGGATCCTCCGGGATCGATGCAGTGAAGGAAATTCTCGCGAATATGTCTGTCCCGGTGATCTTTATCACCTCTTTCCCCGAACGGCTTTTGACGGGGGAGCGGCCGGAACCCACATTCCTGATCACCAAGCCGTTCAATCCCAACACGGTGAAGGCGGGAATCAGCCAGGCCCTCTTCTTCGCGGAACCGGAGGCTGTGGCGGTGTGACAAGCAGCATCGTCGCCGTTGCGCAAGCAAAAGGGTGAAGGCGGGATCGTCCGCCTTCACCCCTCATTGGATGCTTCAGGGCCCTGATGGCAAGCACCAGCGTGGGCCCGTCAATGGGTCCTGACCCTAGTTGTTGGCGAGCCAGGAATCGACTTCGCGTTCGGCTTCTTCGCGCCCCTGCCCGTATTTCTGCTGCAGAAGCCCGACAAGCTCGACGCGTCGTCCGTTGACCTGGTCCAGTTCATCGTCCGTGAGCTTGCCCCACTGGGCCTGCGCCTTGCCCTTGAACTCTTTCCAGTTGCCTTCGATTTGGTCCCAATTCATTGAAGAAACCTCCTTGCGTTGTGAACATGGGGGAAACGCCCGGGCTGTCCGAAAGTTCCTGCGAAATCGACTTGAATACCATCCGGTTCACCATGGCGTACACGCCGGCATGTCCTGGATCACGTAACGCATCGAGGGTGCAACGATCGCATCGCTTGCGAAACAACGGAGCTGGCCGCGATGGCTGACCTTCTGGACTATCTCTTTGGCGCAGCGTCTTTCATGCCGCACGGATATTGTCTTTTGTGGCGTCCCGATCTGGTGGCTCTCCATGCCCTCTCCGACGCCGCAATCGCGCTCGCCTATGTCGCGATACCGGTCGCGATGCTGATCTATCTGGGAAGGCGTCCCGATATTCACGGCACGCCTCGCAGGATTGCCCATCTCTTTATAGCCTTTATCCTGGCCTGCGCCCTGACCCATTTCGCTGCGCTCGCGACCTTGTGGTGGCCTGCCTATGGCGCGCAGGGACTGATCAAGGCCTTGACCGCGGTGATTTCCATCGCAACCGCGGTCACAACCTGGATCATGCTGCCAAGATTGCTGGCAATCGCGCCGCTCCAGGACCTGGAACGCGCGAACGCGCTCTTGCAGAGGGAAAACCGCAATCTGAGCAAGCAGGTCGGCAAGAGCCGCGAGGAACTGAACCGCACCAATGACCGGTTCGAAATGGCCTTGACCGGCTCGAACATCTCCATTTTCACCCAGGATGCGGATCTGCGATACACATGGATCCACAATCCCCGCTTCGGCCTCGATCCGTCCAGCATCGTCGGCAAGACGGACGCTGAGGCGTTTTCGCCCGAAGCGGCGGAAGACATGGTGCCGATGAAGCGACAGGTGATGGAAAGCGGCGAGGCCGCATCGACCTATATCGCATTCGACAGCCAGGCGGCCGGCACGGTCTATTTCGATCTCGTCGTGCATCCGACGAAGAGTGACGAAGGCACCGTCGACGGCGTGGTGTGCACCGCCATCGACATGACAGAAAAACACCTCTACGAGATCCGGCTCACCTCCCTGGCCAGCCGCCTGGCCGAGGCCAACCAGCGGTTTGAAAAAGCGCTCGACGGGTCCCTGATCACGGTTTTCGAGCAGGACCGCGACCTGACATATGTCCATGTGGTCAATCCGCCGGCGGGCACGACCGTGGAGGACTTCGTCGGTCAAACGGACGAAACAGTGTTTTCCAAAGAAGATCGCCTGAAGCTCGCCCCGGCGAAACAACGCGTTATGGAGAGCGGAGAAAGCACGGTTCTGGAAGTCGATCTGGACATGGCCGGGCAGCAGAAAAACTACAATGTGTCCCTAGACCCGGCGCGGGATCGCACCGGAACGATCACGGGTGTCATCGGCACGGCTGTGGACCTGACCCACAAGCGCGAAAACGAACGCCAGATGCATCTCGTCATGCGGGAACTGACACATAGGTCCAAAAACCTGCTGGCTGTCATTCAGGCCATGGCCCGGCAGACGGCGGCCCGCTCGGACAACCCCGAAGACTTCGTCGAGAGTTTCTCGGCGCGCCTGCAGGCCATGGCCGCAAGCCACGACCTGCTTGTGTCCCAGTCCTGGTACGGCGCCGACCTGCGAGAACTGGTGATTGCACATCTCGCCCAGTCGATTGATCCCGACAGCCCGCAGATCGAGGTCAGCGGACCGACACGCTCGATATCGGCGGATGCCGCTCAAAATCTCGGTCTCGCCTTGCATGAACTGACCACCAATGCAGCCAAATACGGCGCCCTTTCCGTCCTCGATGGCAAACTGGCCGTTGCATGGGAGATCGGCGAAACCGTGGTGCGCCTCTCGTGGACGGAAACCGGCGGTCCTCACGTGAGTGCCCCGAAGCGCGACGGGTTCGGCCGAATGCTGCTGGAGCGGCTGGTGGCTCCGGCATTGGACGGAGACGTGACGATCGATTTCGCTGCGTCCGGCGTTCGCTGCACCATCGAGTTTCCGATCCGGCACCTGGCGGGCTAAGGCGCGGACCCCAGGTTTCAATGGATCGGATCAGGTGTGAAACGATCCGGCTCCAAAGTCCTGTGAATGCCGATGAACCCGTTGCGTCAGAACTTTCTCAAACGCTTCAGGTTTCGTGCTCAAGTTGGGTCAGCGCCGCATCTATGTCTTCCAGAACGGCGTTGCGCCGCGCGCGGCCTTTGGACGACGACACCGTTGCCCGATGCAACGCGGATCGCCAGGACAACAGGGCCGTGCGTTTTTGCGCCTGCGTCAGGGCCTGATCATCCAGAACGCTGAACGCTGACCGAAATCCCGCATATCGTAGTGGCACACTGATCATCTCGACACTGTGGTTCGTGTGGAAACAGGAAAAAGGCCGCATGTCGCTGACGGCGGCATGCGGCCTGGAAAGGCTCCGCAATGAAGACACCGTGGCGCACGATTTACGCCGCTTGCTGCCTCACGGGTCACTCCGTGATGAGCGCGCGAAGCATCCAGGCGGCCTTCTCGTGGAAGGTGATCCGTTCCGTCAGCAGGTCTTCGGTGACGACATCGCCGTTGTCGCCGGCGTATTTCGCCATGTCGCGCATTCTGGCCGAAATCGTCTCGTGCTGCGTCACCAGATCCTCGACCATCGCGTGCGCGTCCGGAATTCCATCCGTCGGCAATTCGATCGTGAGATCCAGCTTTCCGTCCTGAAGGTTGAACGGAGCCCGGTGACCAAGGGCACGAATACGCTCGGCCAGATCGTCGGTCGCGGCGAACAGGTTCTCATAGTGCTCTTCGGTCAGGTCGTGGATCGACTTGAACAGCGGGCCCACCACATTCCAGTGATATAGATGGGATTTGACCGTCAGGCAGTAGGTGTCCGCGAGGATGACGGACAAATGCTTCGCGAGCTGTTCGCGAACTTCGCTTGAAACGCCCGTCTTGACGCTCTCGGTCTTTGGAGTTTCGATATTCAAAACGCCAGCCATGACTTCTCCTTACAAGATGTCTTGTCGAAACGGAATGTCGTCTCGGGATCACCTGCGCGCCGAAGTGCAAACTCCGCACGATCCAGACCCGATGCCACTGCCTGCCGGCGGCCCCGGAAGCGCGAACACCGTCCTGCCTGCATCGCGCGGGGAAATGGCGGGGCAAGCGCTGCCAACTCGCCATATCGACCCTGAGGTTGCCGTTCGCATCCCAAAGGGTTTCCAACGCCAATGGCGTCGCAGGCACGTTTTATGATCACGTTGGGAAAAGACTTGCGAGCCGGTCTGGTTCCATACGCACGTCAGATTCGTTCCAAAATACCGCCTCCCGGCGATCGAAGGCAGGTCATGCGGCCGCAATCCGGCAAGCGGTTTTCGCGAAGATCCCCGCCCCGCAATTCGTCATCACCGAAGATATATGCCGACTGCACGCACGCTTCTGCGGGAACATTTGCCTTTCTTTCGCGTTTTAACCCCGAGGGTACGAAGGGCTGACGGTCGATCGCGACAGGATCGCTCCCTATTGCCAAGAACCCATTCGATGTGGACTCGCAAACCCGTGTCCGCACGACCCCGCCCGCAAACGGCGTGCGGGGTCTCAAGGTGCGCTACGGTCGGTTGGATGAACAACAACATGCAACACACAGGAGACAAGGCAATGGGCGACAAGAACCGCTCCAGCATCAAGAACGAAGACGTCTACGAGGCGCTGAGAAAAGACGGAAACAGCAAGGAAAAGGCCGCGCGGATCGCCAATGCGCAGGCGAACAAAAATCAGTCACCGTCCAGCAAGGGCGGGCGCGCCCGGCCCTATGAGGACTGGACCAAGGAAGAGCTTTACGACCGGGCACAAGAGCTTGAGATCGAGGGTCGGTCGGAAATGGACAAGGCGGAGTTGATTGCCGCCTTGCGCGAATAGACGACCCGTCGAGACCGTCTTGTTTTAAGATGCGAATGAAACCAAACCGCTCCTGAGGGGTTTCCCTCACGAGCCCTGCGTCTGCGCCGCGCCCAGGGGTGCGGATATGCCCATTTGGCAAGACGCTTCTAAGACAGCGCAAACGGTTTGCGCCGGCGAAACGAGAAACGACTGGAGCATCACTATGGCCACTGCAAAAACTTCGACCGCCAGAGACAACGACGATGCGGTCAGCGCACAGGAAATTGAAGAAAACATCGCGCGGATCCGGGGCGACATCGCCGATCTGGCAAGTTCCCTGAAAAAATATGGCGCGGGCAAGTCCGATGAATACAGATCGCGTGCCTCCGCAGCCGGAGACGACCTGACGCGCAAGTCTCAAGACGCTCTCAGCGATCTCACCGCCGAGCTTCAGGGCTACGAGAAGGCTCTGACGGAAGAGATCCGTCGTCATCCGCTGCAGTCACTCGGCATCGCCGCCGGTATCGGTTTCCTGATCGCGGCGCTGGTGCGCCGGTAATGATCAACCGCGCCCTTCCGATGGCGATCTCCGCAGCATCGCGCGACATCCGCGGCATGTATCGCCGGGCCCGGCGAAATGCCGTCCTGAACGGGATCGCCGCCGTATGCTTTGTCACGGCATATGTCGCAGGTCTGATCGCCGTCGGCGCCTATCTGGCTCCGATCTACGGGCCTGTCGTGTCGGCCTTGCTGGTGACTGGCGCAATGGCAACGCTCGGCGTGGTGATCCTCCTGGCGCTTGCCATTC
Source organism: Stappia sp. ES.058 (assembly GCF_900105595.1). GTDB lineage: Bacteria > Pseudomonadota > Alphaproteobacteria > Rhizobiales > Stappiaceae > Stappia. Next base: position 3,141,393 of record NZ_LT629784.1, read on the forward strand.
TCAAACGTCGGGAAAAAAGGCGGCAGGCCCGCCGTGAGGCAGCCCGGCGGATGACGGCTGCGGCCGCGCTCTCCCTGCTTCCCCAATTGGCCAGGTCCAAGAGCCTTCTTCTCGTGGCTGCGGCTGGCGGGCTTGCCTTCCTCCTCAGCCAGGGACGCGACGGTGAAGACGACGCGTGACCCCGGGTCGCGCGAAAGCGCCGGTCCACGGCGAGGAGTTTTCCATGACGACACACGTTGATGCCACCGGTGACGAGAAACGTCACCGTCCGGGGCCAACCGCATGGCCGGGTTCAGACGACCCCGTCAGCCGCGGCGCCTTGCTGATCCTGTGCGTGATCGCCTCTGTGGCGGCGCTCGACATCGGCCAGGTTATTCTCGCGCCGGTCTGCCTGTCCATTGTGGTCGGGTCGATATTCGGGCCGGCAGCGGACCGGTTGTGCCGAATGGGCGTGCCATCCTGGGTCTCCGCGGCGTCGATGGTGATCCTTTTCATCATGTTCATCCTGACAGTCGGCGCGGCGCTGATGGTGCCCTTGTCGGACTGGATGGACCGGCTTCCGCTCATCTGGTCGCGCCTTCAGGCCCAACTGATGAGTTGGCAGGGAGTGTTTTCTTCGATCGGAAGCCTGCAGGAAGAATTGCGCAATGCGATGGGGCGTTCTGGCGAAGTTCAGGTGAGCGTTGAGGATACATCGGCCGTGGAGAGCGTATTCTATTTCGCACCGAACTTCGTGGCACAGGTCATTCTTTTTCTGGCGAGCCTTTATTTCTTTATATTGACACGTCCCTATCTGCACAAATCAGCATTGGATCTTACGTCGAATCAAACGAACCGTGACTATATGTCCAATGCCCTCAAGAAAATCGGCGAGCGGCTCTCGACATATCTGTTTTCGATCACGCTGGTGAACATCGCTCTGGGCGCCGCGGTCACACTGGCGATGTGGGCCCTCGGCGTTCCGTCTCCGCCGCTCTGGGGGATGCTGGCCGGTCTGCTCAATTACGTCATCTATGTCGGCCCCGCGGTGATGGTGGTGCTCATGACCTGTGTCGGGTTGGCGATCGGCGATACGCCGCTCGCGATCGCGACGCCCCCGCTGGTGTATCTGGCGTTGAACCTTACGGAAGCCCAATTCATCACCCCGACCGTTCTCGGCCGCACGATGACGCTCAATCCGTTCGTTGTGTTTCTGGCGATAGCTTTCTGGATTTGGCTATGGGGCCCGGTCGGCGGTTTCGTCGCGGTTCCGATCCTTCTCGTTGTGGCAACCATGATCGAAATCGTTTTGAAAAAAAGCTGAAAACCGAAAACCGGATCGTGGAGCTGCAAATGCTGTCACTCCACAAAAAACCGCCCTCAAGGGGGCGGTTTTTTCAGATGCCGAAATGATGTTTCACTCAGTCGCCCCTGTAGGCGAGCGGCCCTGCAAAAACTGGCCAGCCTGTGCAGGTGGTTTTCTGGTTCCTGCTCACGCATCGCGTATGCCGACCCTCGACATCCGAAAGGTCGATCCTGAGATCGCCCTTTTCACGCGTCGTCGACTCTGTCTTGGCGCTCTGCGCACCCGCCGCCGTCTCATCCGACAGGGTCGGCTCCGCCCGGAGCATACCGGAGGCTGCAAGGGCCGCTGCCAGGAACACGGCTGCGACAATCGGCGGTGCCCCAAGGCCTGGTGTGCGTTTTCCCAAAGTAATCATATCATCACCTCCACACTGTAAACGTGCGGAGTGGCCAACGGTTGCAAAAACTGTTCGAAAAATAGTATCCAATTGATATTTAGAGAAGATCTTCGCCATCTTCCAACATATGTTAATGCAGTCGGGTTTTCGCTGTGTAAAGGATCTCTCCATCATACGGCTTCAAGAGAGACATTTCATGACACCCGAATCCGACACGCCCAAGCTGAAATTGCTTGGAGCGGCCTTGATTGTTGAAGACAATCCTATAATTGCCCACGATACACAGTATATTCTCGAAGAAATTGGGTTTTCTCCCGTAGAAATCTTGTCGAACCTGGCCGATGGATTGGAGAAATTCGCAAGCCTTGTTTTCAGTTTCATCATTCTCGATGTGCAATTCAGCGATGAAAACAGTCTGAAATTCGCCGAACGTCTTACGGAAAGCGGCGCGCAGATCATATTGGCCAGCGGATACGGCAATCCCGAGAACCTGCCGCTGTTCCTTCGAAACCAGGCCGTTATCGGAAAGCCATACACGAAGGCTCAGATCGAGGCTCTCGTCATGTCTTCACCGCCACACGGTTGATACGCGGGCGGGCGGGAGGTATCAGATCAGATCAGGGGGCGCCGTGTTTCGTGGTCCGATTCGTAAAGAGCGACTTGCTCCAAACCCTCCCGGTCGAGGATCTGTATTCGGTCCCGAACCCAGGTAATCAGGTTTCTTTCCAGCAATTTCCGGACTGTCCGACTGGTGTGCACGGGCGTTATCCCGAGAGAATCTGACAGGTGCTCCTGCTTGAAGGGCACATCGAAGGCAAGATTTCCGGCGTAACCGACCGCCTCTGCCCGATCATGCAGATGGAGAATGAGATACGCCAGTTTCTCCAACGCGGTGCGCCGGCCAATGCTCAGGAGTTGGCCGTCCAGCAATTGTTCCTCCCGGGCGGCCATCCATGTGAGCGAATAGGCAAGCTTCGGATTGTTCTTGAAGACGGACCACACTTCGTCTCTTTGAAAAACGCACAGCGTTGTCTGCGTAAGTGCCGTGACCGTGTGCTGCATCTCGCTCGAAACGGCAAGCTGCAACCCCAGAAAGTCGCCGGGAAACGCAAAGTTGAGAATCTGCCGCCGGCCGTCCACCAGCGATTTGTGCCGGAACGCCCAACCGTCGAGTATGGTGTAGAGGTGTGGTGTCTTGTTTTCTTCGAGCAGGATTGTCGCCCCCGCTCCCACGGTCAATTCCCCGGTCTTGAACTCGGAAACAACCTTCAGCTCTTTCTCGTCTAATGGCCGGAAAATCTCCATGTCGCGCAAAGGGCATTTCCGGCACTTGGTCTGGATCGCCAGACGGTCTGACATGGTGCTCACTCTCCGGCCTGGCGCGGGAAACAAAAAACCGGCCGCGGCGAGGTGTCGCCGCGGCCGGGTGCATCATTGCCGTGCGTGAAGAGCAACGCTAGCCATTTTTGCGCTCATGCCGCCCCTCGACACGCGTCGCGCCTGCGGGACGCTCGAACGCACGCTTCTTGTGGTCGCGCGTCGCCACCTCTCTGTTCATCTTGCCGCCGGCCCGGCCGCCGTCGCTTTCGACATCTTCTGCAAGTGTCATGGGTTCTTCCAGCGCGGCCTGGCGTTCGCCCTTGGGTTTCTCTGACATGAGGAACTCCTTTCCAAAAGATGAAAACGCGCATTTGCTGGAAACGTTCCGGATCCTTTCGCCCGGATCCGACACAAACCCGAATTCAAAAGTCTTCCGCAAATGGTATGTTCGGAAAATTCCCCCGGCCGCGAGGCAAATCCGGGAACCTGGGCGCACGCCATGCGTTCACCCGCGAGAAAGGTTATCGTACATGCGGAAAGACGATCATCAATCCCGATCTGCGGGGAAGGCTCCTGAGGGTGACACCGCGGACGACGGCGAAAGACGGGTTGGCGTCGAAGTCGAGTTTGGCGGCTTGAATGCGCAGGATGCCGCTCACGTCATCAAGGACTTGCTGGGCGGTGAAATCTCGACAAGGGACGCCCATCGATACGAGTTGAAGGGAACGTCGCTTGGCGATATCCGGGTCGAGCTCGATAGCAAGTATGTCCACAGTGGCGACACGGCCTCCGCGTTCGAAAAGAAGATGCGCCGGTTCGCCGGCGATGTTTCCGGTTCGATCGTTCCAACAGAACTGGTCACCGACCCGCTGCCGGTCTCGTCGCTTTCAAGGCTGGACACACTGTTGGACAAACTCGCGAAAGCAGGTGCCGTGGGTACGGAGCAGCCTCATCTGGCCTATGGCGTGCATTTGAATATCGAATGGAAAGACCACGATATCCGGTCCATCCTCCGGGTCCTGCAGGCGTATCTCCTGATGGCTCCTGCGCTTCGCATGGACATCGAGCCCGACACGACCCGCACGCTGCTTCCCTTCATCGGCCGGTTCCCCAAGGACTATGAAGCAAAGGTGCTCGATCCCGATTACAACCCGGATTTCGGGCAGTTCGTCGCGGATTACTGCGAGGCAAACCCGACCAAGAACCGTGAGCTGGATCTTCTCCCGCTCCTTGCCTCCATTGACGAAGGCACGGTCGAGAACGCATTGAAGGAAAAGCCTGCCGCAGTCCGCCCGGCGTTTCACTACCGGCTTCCCAACTCCCTGATCGGGGCCGACGATTGGTCGATCCTGAAGGAATGGGAGCGGTGGCTTTGCGTGGAAATGCTGGCAAACGATGAAGACAATCTTCTGAAGGGCTTGAGCGACGTCCGCGACCGGCGCGGATCGCACGATCCCGTCGGGACGCTCAGGCGGATGTTCGCCAGGGTGATTGGCAAATGAAAGCACTGATCGGTGTCTCGACATCGGCCCGCGGCGGCTGGCGCTCGTTCCTTGCAATCCGCTTTGCGCTGTGGCGTGCAGGCGGAAAGGCGGTGCGCATCACGCCCGACAGGCCGGTGGATCTCGATCGTCTCGACGGGCTCGTGGCCGGGGGCGGGGATGACATCAGTGCAACGCTTTATGGCGGCGAACTGGTGCCGGACGTTCGCATCGACCCGCAACGCGATGCACTTGAAATGGAGTTGATCCAGTCTGCGGTATCTCGTGGATTGCCGGTTCTCGGCATTTGTCGCGGCTCGCAGATGATCAATGTCGCCCTGGGCGGGACGCTGCACGCCAATATCTGGGATTTCTACGAAGGTGCACCGCGACTTCGCACCGTCTTGCCACGCAAGTCGATCAAGATGTCTCCCGGTTCGGTTCTGGCATCGATCCTCAAATGTGACGAGTGCAAGGTCAACGCACTGCATCATCAATCCGTGAAGGATCTCGGGCCGGGGTTGGAGGTCAGTGCAAGGGATGGATCCGGCATCGTGCAAGCGATCGAGGCCGTCTCCGGATCCGGTGTCCTTGGCGTGCAATGGCATCCGGAGTTGATGCCCTTTTCCGCCAGCCAGCGGCACTTGTTTGCCTGGTTCGTGCAGCAGGCCAGCCGTCCTCGCCACGCGACCGCCGAGGGCGGAGACGCGCGCTCGCCCGCGTGACCGGTCTTTTCCCGCACCGGCGCGCACCGGGTCTCCCCCGGTTTGTGCCCTGCCCCGCTCAACAGCCCTGAAGCGCGGCCGTCAGCGCGTTTGCATCCAGTGCCTTGCAGACCCGGCCGGCCGGCCGGGCCATCGGCACGTCTTCGGCGGCCAGCATGGCATTGAGGATCGCCTCGTCGACGGCCTCCACCGCCGCCATGTAGACGGGGTCGAGGAACTCGTCGTTGAGCGAGGTCATCGTCTTGAACGGGCCGCTCAACTGCGGCAGATCCATCTCGTTGGCCGTACTGAACGCAAGAAAGATATCGCCGGAGTTGTTGCCGCCAGGTGTTCCGCCGCGGCCTATCCCGATGGAACCCCGGCGGGCGAGACGGTCGAGCTGCGAGGGAATCAGGGGAAGGTCCGTCGCGATCACCGCGATGATCGAGCCGCGTTCGGTTTCGAAGTCCGGCAGTCGGTCTTCGCGCATCGTCTCGCCGACCGGCTTGCCAAGCACCCTCAACCAGGGTCTGAGACCGTGGTTCGCCTGCACGAGCGCGCCTAAGGTGTAGCTCCTGCCGTCCACCTCGATCACGCGCGAGGCGGTTCCGGTGCCCCCCTTGTATTCGTAACAGACCATGCCGGCTCCACCGCCGACATTGCCTTCCTGCACCGGCCCGCCCCTGGCGCTGGCGAGCGCCTTGAGGGCATGCTCCGGCCGCACGTGGAGCCCGTTGATGTCATTGAGCGCGCCATCGTAGGTTTCCGCCACGACCGGCATGGCCCACACATGATTGTTTTCCCAGGTTGTACGATAGGTGTCGAGGATCCAGCGAACCGCCCCTTCATGTGCGGCGCCAACGCTATGGGTGTTTGTGATCAGCACCGGACCGACGAAATAACCGCCATCGCGCACCCAGTGACTTCCGGTCATCTCGCCATTGCCGTTGAGTGCGTGAATGCCGGCGAAGACAGGACGGGGAGTGCTGTCATTGCCACGCGGGAGGATTGCCGTAACCCCGGTTTGAACCGGCAGGCCATTGGTTGCCAGCGCCGGGTCGCGGTGGGAGGACAGCGTCTCGAACCCGACCAGAATGCCGGACACATCGGTGATGGCATTGTGTTGGCCCGGCATTCCCGGGAGTGACAGACCGAGGTCGCGGGCGCGTTTCTTGTGCATGAAGTTACTCATTTTTTCCGGGACCGCAGATAGAGACCGACCGATGCGATCACGAAGGACGACAGCAGCATGATCGTGGCGATCGCGTTGATTTCCGGTTTGATGCCCCTGCGCAGCATTCCGTAGATGTGAACCGGCAAGGTGGTGGAATCGACGCCAGAGATGAAATAGGTGATCACCAGGTCGTCCATCGAAATGATGAAGGCGAGCATCGCCCCGCCAATGACGCCGGGGGCGATCATCGGCAGGGTGACCCGCCTGAAGGTGGTCCAGCCGTCGGCCCCGAGGTCGGCGGAGGCTTCTTCCAGGCTCTCGTCCATATCCGCAAGACGGGCGCTCACGACCACGAAGACATAGCTGCACAGGAAGGTCGTGTGACCGATCACGATCGTCTGGAGTCCGAGGCTGAAGCCGAAGGAAACGAAGAAAATCAACAAGGCGATGCCAAGAATGATGTCCGGCATGATCATCGGCATGAACATCAGCGCCCTGTAGAAGGCTTTCAGCCGGAAGCGGAACCGGGCGACGGCAAGCGCGACCGCCGTTCCGAAGATCGTGGCAAGCAGCGTCGTCAGGAACGCCACGGTCAGACTGTTCAAGACGGCATTGTAGAGCTGGGCCGTCGATTCAACATAGAGCGTCTGCTCGTTCAGCGTGGTGGGGAAGCCGAAGATCGTGCGGTACCAGTCGAACGTGAACCCGTCCCAGATCATCATGTTGACCGGGTTCGCATTGAACGAGAACACCACGATCAGAAGGATCGGCACATAGATGAACGTTAGGAAAAGCCACCCGTAAACGGACAGGAAGAAAGAGCCGGGACGGAACCGGGTTTTCATCGGACTTCCTCCTCGTTCGGCTGTTTTATCTCCGCCTGGCTGTCCTCGCGCGACAGGATCCTGACGTAGATCATCAGCAGCACAAGCACGGCAGCCATGACCATCATCCCCAGCGCCGCACCGAACGGCCAGTTCCGGGCGGACAGGAATTGCTGCTCGATCAGGTTTCCGATCATGACGACCCGGGCGCCGCCCAGAAGCGAGGGCACGATGAAATTGCCAAGGCTCGGGATGAAGACGATGATCGAACCGCCGATGATGCCGGGCAGTGTCATCGGCAGGACCACCCGCAGGAAGGTCTGCAGCGCATTGGCGCCGAGATCCTGGGATGCCTCGACAAGATTCCCGTCGAGCTTTTCGATGCTGGAATAGAGCGGCAGGAACATGAAGGGGATGAAGACGTAGGTCATCCCGATGACCACCGCCATGTCGGTGAAGATGATGTCCAGCGGCTGATCGACCAGCCCCGTGCCCAGAAGGGCCTGATTGAGAAATCCGGTCGGCCGCAGAATGAGAACCCAGGCGAACAGGCGCACGATCAGGCTGATGAAGAACGGCAGGGTAATCAGGAAGATGAAGAAATTCTTCCAGCGTTCCGGCTGGCGGGCCACCCAGAAGGCAAATGGATAACAGATCACGAGGCAGGTCAGCACCGTGGTACCGGCGAGCCAGACGGACCTGAAGAAGATCGAGATGTAGACCGGATCGAACTGATCGTAGCGTGTATCCGCCCAGCCGAGGATCCGACCGTAGTTGAGATGGGAAAAGACCCACTCGACCCCGCCGTAGAGGCCCGGCGTGAGGAAGGTATAGACCATCATGATGCTCAGCGGGCCGAGAAAGAAGATGGCCAGAAACACCGTGGGAGCCGACAGCAGTCCGTAGAGACTGAGGGCTCGCCTGGCTTTCAGTGAGCTGGGGTGCACTGTCATCCTGCGGTGCCCTCCGCAGCGATCAGGTGTACCCCCTCATGGGGCACAAAGAGATCGATGGTCTCGCCGGGCGCAAATCGGGATGCGTCCGTTTGTGCCCGGACGGTTGCGCGAAACGGCGGCAAGCCGTCACGCAGCACCACAATCTGGTAATCCGTGCCGATGAAGTAGCTCTGCGAGATCGTGCCGCTGATCGCCTGCCCCGATGCCCCCTCGCTCAGGGACGCAACGACGCTTTCAGGACGGATCAGGACCTTGACGGCCGCGCCCGTGTCCAGGCCGCCGCGCCGACAGCCCTTCAGGACGGTGCCATCGCTCAACCGCACATCGCAGGTCTCACCGCCCGTCGAGACGATCGTTCCCGGAAGCAGATTGCTTTCGCCGATGAAGCGGGCAACGAACTCGTTTTTCGGGTAGCGATAAAGCGCTTCCGGCGCGTCGAGCTGCTGGATCCTGCCGCCCTCCAGAACCGCGATCCGGTCCGACATCACCAGCGCTTCTTCCTGGTCATGCGTCACGAAGATGAAGGTAATGCCCAGTTCGTCCTGCAGGCCTTTCAGCTCCTCCTGCATTTTGTGGCGCAGGTTCTTGTCGAGAGCCGACAGCGGCTCATCAAGGAGCAGAACCTTCGGTCGCGCGACGAGGGAGCGAGCAAGGGCGACGCGCTGCTGCTGGCCGCCGGACAATTGCCCGATCCGCCGCTCGCCCAGCGCGCTCAGACCGACCATGTCCAGCATGTCGCCGACGCGCTTGCGGATGTCCGTCTTGTCGACCCCGGCAACCTCAAGACTGTAGGAAACATTGCGGGCGACGCTTAGGTGCGGAAACAGCGCATATCGCTGGAACACGGTGTTGACGGGCCGCTTGTGCGCAGGCCGGCTACCCATGCCCTCGCCCTCGATATAGATCTCGCCGGCATCGAGGTCCTCGAACCCGCTGACGGCGCGCAGCATGGTGGTCTTGCCGCAACCGGAGGGGCCAAGAAGGGTGACGAATTCGTTGTGGGCGATGGTGAGAGAGACGTCTCGCAGGGCATGGATCCTGCCGCCCTCGGGCGCATCGAAACTCTTGGATGCGCTTTCGATCTTCAAAACAGCGGACATGGAAGCTCCGGATGGAATGGGGGAGGATGCACGGCCCAAAGGGCCGTGCAGGCAAAACCCAAACGGGATGTGAGCCTACTGAGCGGTCTTAACCCGCACCCACTCGCTGTTGTAGAGCTGAAGATCGCGGCCCAGGTCCTCGAAGATCTGCAGCTTGTCCATCACGTCCTGCGGCGGATAGATGGTCTCGTTGTTGGCGATGTCTTCGGGGATGAACTCCATCGCCGCCCGGTTGGCCGTGCCGTTGAGCTGCTGCTCGACGTTCAGCGCGGCGATTTCCGGCTGCAGATAGTAGCGCAGGAACGTGTTGGCGTTGTCCATGTTCGGCGCGCTTTTCAGCACGCACATGTCTTCCTGGTACATGGTCGCGCCTTCCTCGGGAATGACATAGGCCAGAACATCCGGGGCCTGCTGGACGAAAATGTTCGCACCGACATACCAATGGGCGGCGGCGACATCGCCTGCCTGAACCAGCGGCACGCTGTCGTAGGTGAAGGCGCTGACGTTGCCCTTGCGTTCAAGAATGTAATCGGCGGCGGCCTTGATCTCTGCGGGGTCGGTGGAGTTCACCGACGTGCCGTTCATGATATGGCCGATGCCGATGGTTTCGCGCAGGTCATCGAGCAGAATGACCTTCTTGTCCTCGTCGGCGAGCGCGAAGAAATCCGCCCAGCCCTCGATCTTGTCGACCTTCTGCTTGTTGTAGACGATACCGACGGTGCCCCAGGAATAGGGCAGGCAGTATTCCGCTTTCGGATCCGTTTCGGCCCGGATGAATTGCGGATCGATGTTCTCGAAGGCCGGATCGCTGCCGATGCCGGTTTTGGCAAGCAGACCGAGCTGGAACATGATGTCGTGCATGTGCACCGACGGAAAGACGATGTCGTATCCGGTCGCGCCCGCCTGGATCTTGGCGAGCATCTCCTCGTTGGAGCCATAGGTGTCCAGATTGACCTTGATCCCGGTTTCCTCGGTGAAGCGGGTCAGGACTTCCGGATTGATGTAGTCGCCCCAGTTGTAAAGGTTGAGTTCTCCGTCGGCCCTGGCGGAGACCGCCGTCGCCGTTAGTGCCGCAACCATCACCGCTGTTGTGGCGGCTCGCTTGATCGTTTTGTGAGTCATTGCTCATCCCCTGGATTTATTGCCCGGCGCCTGTGATTGGTCCGGGTTGCGGAATACAGGAGATTTAATTATGACATTTCAGTCAAATGTTATTTTTCTAACATTCTGGAGGAGTCATGGAGTCGGGTTTTTCATCTTTTCCGCTTGCGAAATTTGACGAGTTTATCAAGCGTTTACAGGAAGAAACGCCGAAATTGCCCAAACAGGAGGCGCGCCTCGCACAGTTTATCAGCCTCAATATTTCGTCGCTCGGACTGGAAACGGGGAAGTCACTCGCCGGCAAGGCAGGTGTCTCCGAGGTGACCGTCGGTCGGCTTCTCAGGCGTCTTGGCTGCGATGGAATGAAGGGGCTGAAGCAGCTGTTGCGCGAACATTATTCGGTCACCACGGCGTCGTTCGTGTCGGACGGAGACATTCCGGACCGCTACCAGCAGACCCATGAAGCGGAAGTGCAGGCCCTGACCAGCGTCTTCATCCAGACCGGCGGACGGAACTGGGAGACCATCACGCGTCTGTTGAGTGGATCCGAGCGGATCTATGTCACCGGGTTTCAGTCGGTGCGCGGGCTCGTCGAGGATTTTCACCGGCGGCTTGCCCTTGCCCGGCGGGACGTGTTTTTCCTCTCCGCGCATGACGATATGCTGGTGGAATGGTTGGCGCCCGATCCACAAGAGGCCGCGAAATCCTGCCTGATCCTTGTGGATGTGGTTCCATATGCGACGGAGACGGTGAAACTCGCCCGGCTCGCCAAGGAGCAGGGACGCGCGATCATCGTGGTATCGGACGAGTATTGCCACTGGAGCCGGGACCTGGCGGATGCGGCCATCTATGCCCCCTCCAGAACCGGCCTATACCTGGAATCGACGATCGGGATCGTTGCCGCACTGAGCCTTGTTGTCGACGCCGCCGCCACCGGCAATCCGGAGGAATCCGGCCGCCGGCTCGCCGAGTGGAAAGCCAATTCAAAACGCCTTGGTATTTTCTAGTAACAGGAATCCGGAAAGCGCCCGCCTCTTTCAAGGCACGGCGCTTCGGGAGCGATCACGCCACGTCGGCGAGAACCTTGCGCACCGTGTCGACCATCTCGTCGATATGCGCGTCTTCCAGAATGAGCGGCGGCGAAAGGGCGATGATTTCACCGGTGACGCGGATCAGCAACCCGGCCTCGAAGCACTTCACGAAGACCTCATGGGCGCGCTTGCCGACCGCCCCGTCGCGAGACTCCAGTTCAATTCCGGCAATGAGGCCGAGATTGCGGATATCCTTGACGTGGCGCGCATCGCGCAAGGAATGCATCCTGGTCTCCCAGACACCGGCCATCTCTGCGCCGCGTGTCAAAAGGCCGTGCTGTTCATAGACATCAAGCGTGGCAAGGCCGGCCGCGCATGCCGCCGGATGGCCGGAATATGTGTAGCCATGGAAGAGTTCGATGGTGTCGTCCGGACCGTTCATGAATGCATCATGGACATGGTCCTTCGCAAAGACCGCGCCCATCGGAATGACGCCGTTCGTCAGTCCCTTCGCCGTGGTGAAGAGATCCGGCGTCACGCCGAAGTAATCGGCTGCGAAGGGCGTTCCCAGCCGCCCGAAGCCGGTGATGACCTCGTCGAAGATCAGCAGGATGCCGTGCCGGTCGCAGATCGCCCGCAGGCGCTCCAGATAACCCTTGGGCGGGACAAGCACACCGGTGGATCCCGCCACCGGTTCCACGATGACGGCGGCGATTGTTTCCGCCCCGTGAAGCGCGACGATGCCTTCCAGATCGTCGGCAAGCTCCGCGCCGTGCTCCGGCTGCCCCTTGCTGAAGGCATTCCGGGACAGATCATGCGTATGCCGCAGATGGTCGACGCCCGTCAGCAGCGAGCCGAAATGGCGGCGGTTGTTGACGATGCCGCCCACCGAGATGCCCCCGAAGCCGACGCCGTGGTACCCGCGTTCACGGCCGATCAACCGCGTGCGGGAACTGTCTCCGCGCGCCCGGTGATAGGCGAGCGCCATCTTGAGCGCCGTGTCGACCGATTCCGAGCCCGACCCGGTGAAGAAGACGCGGTTGAAGCCGTCCGGCGCAACGGCCTTGAGGCGCTCCGCGAATTCGAACGCAATCGGGTGGCCCATCTGAAACGACGGCGCGAAATCGAGCGCATCAAGCTGACGCGCAACCGCGTCGGTGATTTCCCTGTAGCCATGGCCGGCATTGCAACACCAAAGGCCCGCCGTGCCATCGAGCACGCTGCGATCATCGTCGCTCCGGTAGTGCATGCCCCGCGCCGACACGAGCATACGAGGACTTTCCTTGAACTGCCGGTTGGCGGTGAATGGCATCCAGTAGGCTTCAAGAGGCTGATTGGTGCGGGGTGTGGTGGCAGACGCGGTCGTGGTCATGGTGGTCCTCCTCGTTGACTGCAGTGAGCACCGAACCCCGGAGAAACAAAAGTCTGTTTCTTCTATCCGCCAAGCGATTGGAATTGCTTGTCCGGGCACAAGAGTGTTTATGATTGAAAACATGTTAAACACCGAAGACTTCTCAAAGGACGTCGGGCTGCGTTTACGGGCGATCCGGCAATCGCATGGTCTGTCGCAACGGGAGTTGGCCAAGCGTGCCGGCGTGACCAACGGCTTCATCTCCCAACTGGAAGCGGCCAAGATCAATACGTCCTTGAGTGCCTTGAAGCGGGTGCTCGACGGGATTCCGATCGGCCTGTCCCAGTTTTTTGCCTATGAACCGCAACGCGAAGAACAGGTCTTCTTTGCATCGAATGAGCTGACGGAGATCGGCAAGGGGAGGATTTCCTACCGGCAAGTTGGGGGCAGCCTGTTCGCGCATGACCTTCAGATGCTTCACGAAGTCTATGAGCCGGGCGCGGATACGGGACGGGTCATGTTGAGCCACAAGGGCGAGGAAGCCGGGATCGTGATCGAGGGGCGGCTGGAAGTGACGGTCGGCGAGCAGAAGAAAGTGCTCGGACCTGGCGATGCCTATCTTTTTACAAGCAGCACACCGCATCGGTTCCGGGCGCTTCGAAATCAAAGGTGCGTGGTCGTAAGCGCGTGCACACCGCCAAGCTTTTGACGGATGCGCGCAGGGATGCGGAATCCGGTTCGTCGGAACGCGGGTTGTCTCGCCGCCGCTCAGGAATCGTGCATCGCCCGCCTTGCCAGCCTGTCGAGTGCCTGCAGAAACCGGGACCGGTCGGCCTTTGAAAAGGCCTTTCCGCCCCCCTGGTGGAACGGGTCGGCGGCACGGATATCCTGCATCAGGTCTCGGGTTGCGAGCCGCCCGCCAATGTTGGAGGCGTTCAGGATCTGTCCATCGTGTTGCAGCACATGCGACCCGGCCTTGAGACACCGGTCCGCAAGCGGAATATCCGCGGTGATCACGACATCGCCGGGACCGCAATTCGCTGCAATCCACTGGTCGGCCACATCCGGCCCCTCTGCGACGATCCGAAGGGAGACCAGCGGATTGCGTGACGGTCGTATGCCACCGTTGCAAACAAGCACCACCGGGAGGTCCAGCCGTGTGGCCACGCGCTCCACCTCACCCTTTACCGGACAGGCGTCCGCATCGACATAAAGCGTTGTCAATTTTCAAATTCCGTCATTTGTTACCGCGGATGCCGTTTCTCGATACGACTCTGGCATCCCGCCGGACAATAGATCCTATATACCGCGAAATGAAATCGCCGACGATCACGATCCGGCGCAAGCGCAGGGTTCACCAGGATCACCCGTTCGTGGACGATCGGAGAGGTCTGGCGGATGGACTGCACCATCGAAGACGCCCCCTTCAAGCGCTTCCGCGACGTCGAAGCCGATACAGTCGCACGACGCCTGACGACATTGAAAAGGCTTCACGCCATAGCAGGTCATCTGCAAAAATGAATTTCAGAACCGGACCGATTCACCCTCGATCCGATCCATCAACACCCGGAACGAAACCTCGATCGTCCGGAGTCTAAGATTGGGAGTGCTCATGCTGCCGTGGATACATCTTGCGACGGCGGTCACTCCGCAGGGAGGCGCGCTCAAGCTGCTGCGACGGGGAGAAGAATTCTCCATCCGCCTCCAGGATGGAAACGAACTGATGAACAGCCGGCTCGGCGGGTCGGAAGAGGCGCTCGCCACCCTCGCACTGGACCGGCTCGGCAATCGACCGGCGCCGCGCGTGCTGATCGGGGGCCTCGGCATGGGGTTCACGCTTCGCGCGGTGCAGGCGATCACGCCGCCCGACGCATGTCTGACCGTCTCCGAGATTGTGCCTGAACTGACCGACTGGGCGCTGCAGCACATGGCGGCGGTCTTCGGGGAGTGTCTTTCGGACCCGCGCGTAAAGGTCAAGACAGGCGACGTCGGCGGCATGATCAAACAAGCGACTCAGGCGTTCGACGCCATCCTGCTTGACGTTGACAACGGGCCCGACGGGCTGACGCGCGCAGACAACGCAGCGCTCTACGGAGACAAGGGACTGCATCGCGCCCGTCGGGCGCTGGCCCCTGGCGGGGTCCTTGCCGTTTGGTCCGCAGCTCCCAGCGAGGCCTTTTCGAAACGGCTTTCCCGATGCGGGTTCGACGCAATGGCAAGAACGGTGCGCGCCAGCCACACCAGGCGCGGCGCCCGGCACACCATCTGGACCGCCGTTCGACCCGACAACTGATATCCGGACATGTGAAATGTCGTCGCTTGACCGGCATGACCGGCGCTGCGCGTTGCAGGCCGAATTCTGCCAAGTCCCAACCGGCGCACACTTGCGCCGGCAAACCCGGTGCGGGTCGCTACCACTCCGGTGACCTGCCGAAACCACAGATCTCATCGAGTTCCTCGTAGGCCCCTGCGGAGGCACCGAGCACCGGAGCGGGAAGCAGCAATCCATCGCCGTCGGGAAAGGCGCGCACGCGCCCACCGGCCTCATTGATCAGGGTATAGCCGGCGATGCAGTCCCAGGCGCTCATGCGCGGTTCGGCATAGCCGACAAGCCGCCCCGCCGCGACCCAGGCCAGCATCAGGGCTCCCGACCCGTATCTCACCCAGGCGGCGCCCGCCTCCATCAGTTCGGCGAGCATTCGCCCGACATGCGCGCTGTCGACCCGGTCGTTGGCGCCGACGCCCAAAAGACCGGACCTGAGATCGCCGTCGAGGACACGAAGCGGCTCTCCGTTCAGGAACGCACCCTTGCCGCGCGTCGCGACGTAGAGCTCGTTCAGGACCGGCGCATAGATCACCCCCAGGACAGGCCCCTCCTCGTCGCAGGCGCCGATGGAAACACACCAACCGGGCAGTCCGTGCAGATACGGCGCCGTTCCGTCGATGGGATCGATCACCCAGGTAAGTCCGGAGCTGCCTTCGCTCATGCCGTGTTCCTCGCCCAACTGCGCATCGAGGGGAAAGGCCTCATCCAGGGCCTTCCGGATCAGTGTCTCCACATCCCGGTCCGCGTCCGACACCAGGTCCGTTACATGGCGTTTTTGTTCAATCACCAAGGCATCGCGCGCGTAAAAATGGTCAAGCGCCAGCTTGCCGGCACGTCGGGCCACTTCGATCGCCACGGTGAGCCGATCCAAAGATGCACTCGAACCCGTCATGCTGCACCGGGGATAAGGGCTATGCCACGCGGGCGAACCTCGAGCGATACTTCGGTACCGGCGCGAAGCAGCGTCTCGCTCTCATCGTCGATGACAAAGATGCGTCCGACAGGGCCGTCAATCTCGTACTCGACGTGATCGCCAAGATAGGCCGAAGAGGCGATCGTGCCAGCCATGCCGCTGCCTGTGGTTCTTACCTTCAGCGCGTTGGAGCGAAGCGACAGGCGGGCCGGACCCGGAGTTGCCCCGCGAGCGGGCAGCGGAAAGGCAATTCCTCCCAGTTCGACCTGCGCGATGTCCCCTTCCACCGTAAGCACCCGTCCCTCGACCACATTGGCTTCACCGATGAAGTCGGCGATGAATTCCGAGGCAGGCGATTCGTAGAGCTCGCGCGGGGTCCCGATCTGTTCGATTCTGCCATCCTTCATGACGACGATCGTATCGGACACGGCCAGGGCCTCTTCCTGGTCATGCGTGACATACACGGCCGTGAACCCGAGCCTTTGCTGCAGTTCGCGAATGTCGGTGCGAACCTTTCGCCGGAGGCGTGCATCGAGATTGGAAAGCGGCTCATCCAGCAACAGAACCTGCGGCTCGAGCACGAGCGCGCGAGCGACGGCAACGCGCTGCTGCTGCCCGCCGGAAAGCTCCGCCGGAAGCCGTTCGCCAAGCCCGGACAGTCCCACCAGATCAAGAGCCTCTTCCGCGCGCCGGCGCGCCTCGGCCGGACGCTGCCCTCCCGCTTCCAGCCCGTAGGCCACATTCTGTCCCACGTTCATGTGCGGAAACAGGGCGTAGCTTTGAAAGACCATCGACACGTCACGCCGGTCGGCGGGAAGCCGCGTCACGTCCTCGCCGCCGATCAGGATCTGCCCCTTGGTCGGGCTTTCAAGGCCTGCAAGCATGCGTAGGGTCGTGGTTTTACCGCACCCTGAGGGACCGAGCAGGGTCACCAGTTCACCCGGTGTGATATCCAGCGTCAGATCCGCGATGGCGGTGAATTCGCCAAAGCTCTTCCGCACATTGCGAAACGCAACGGCGCCTCTTGGCTGCGTCATGCGGTTGCTTCCTTTTCGATGGGTGAGACAGAGGACACGGCATCCTCCCGGCGGCGGATACGGCGATCGCCAACGAGCAGCTGGAAACCGCCGATCACCGTGATCATCACGAGAATGAGGACCGAGGAGTAGGCAATGGCGATGCCATATTCCCCGTTTTCCACCAGTCCGACGATATAGGCCGTGGCCATGTTGTATTTGGCGCTGACAAGAAAGATCACCGCAGAGATCGACGTGATGGCCCGCACGAAGCTGTAGACCAGCGCGGCAAGAATGGCCGGACGCATGAGCGGCAGGATAACCTTGCGCATGGTGCGGCTGGATCCCGCCCCGAGTGTGAGGGACGCCTCGTCCAGCGAGCCATCGAGTTGGCTCATGGCAGCCACGCCGCCGCGAACGCCGACCGGCATGTTGCGGAAGACGAAGCAGGCGATCAGGATCGCGGCGGTTCCCGTCATCTGAAGCGGCGGGAGATTGAAGGCCATGATGTAGCTGATGCCGATGACCGTGCCCGGGATGGCGAAACTCATCATCAGCGCAAACTCGAAGACCGAGCGCCCGGGGAAATTCTGGCGCACGATCAGCCAGGCGGTCAAAAGCCCCACGGCGGCCGTCAGCGGTGCGGCGAGCAGGGCGATTTCCATGGTGGTCCAGAAACTGTCCCACGCAACGCCGGTCCAGCGAATGCCGTCCTCCCAGCCAACGCCGAATGCACGCACGTAGTGTTCAAGCGTCAGCGAGTGATCGAGCCCCCAGACCTTCACGAAGCCTCCGAAGACAATCATGGCGTAGACCGTGATGGTGAAGGCGGCCCAGAGCACGGCCACCGTTGTCACCGGGAGGGCGACCCGCCGCGGCAGGGTGATGTGCCGGCCGCCGTCTCCCTTGCCGGTCACCGTGGCAAAGTTGCGACCCGTCAGCCAGAACCGTTGAGCAAGAAACGCCGAGAGGGTGAAGATCAGCAGAACCGTGGCCAGAACAGCCGCGCGTGAGGGATCATTCTGCGCCCCGACGACGGCAAAGAAGATTTCGGTCGACAAAACTCCGCCGGACCCTCCGAGAACGAGCGGATTGCCGAAGTCTGCCATCGATTCGATGAAACCGATCAGAAACGCATTCGCAAGACCCGGTGCCATCAGTGGCAGGGACACCTTGCGAAAAGTCCGCCAGCGATCCGACCGCAGTGTCTGGCTCGCCTCTTCCATGGACGGGCTGATCCCCTCGACCACACCGATGAGAACCAGGAAGGCGATCGGCGTGAAACTCAGCATCTGGGCAATCCAGATGCCGGTAAGCCCGTAAAGCCAGCGTCCGAGCTCCCAACCCGTGGCGGTATCGATCAAGTTCGTCAACGTGCCCGAGCGGCCCAGAAGCATCGTCAGGGCGAGGCCGACCACGAAAGGTGGCGTGATAATCGGCAGAACGGTCAGGAGGCGCAGGGACTTCTTGAACCGGAACCGCGTGCGGGTCGCCACCAGGGCGAATGCCAGCCCGAGCAGCGTCGTACCGGTCGCGGTACAGATCGCGAGAAAGAAGGTGCGCCATGCGACCCCGCAATTGCCGCCTGCCAGGCAGGCGAGCGACCAGATCTTAGGATCAACGATGTTACGGCGTACGCCTTCGGTCGTGAACGAACCGTCGAATTCCTGGAAAGCGCCAGTGAACATCGAGACGAGGGGATAGAAGACGAAAATCGTCACCAGCAGAACGAGCAGGACAATGGCGCCCAGAACAAAGGCGTCGCCTTTCAAAGCCCCGCGTTCGGCTGCACCGAAGGCGATGAGAAGAGCAAACGTCGTAACCAGAACAAGTGCCCCGGCGCCAAAGGCGGGTTGGCCGGAGGCGGGTCCGAAGGTTGCTTCGAGCAATCCCCAGTTCCAGCCGCGCAATCCCAGCGCCAGGCCTTCGCTGACCATCCACAAGAGACCCGCCACACCGATCACGATCAACGCCTTGCCGCGCTCTCCGGGCATGCGTGTTGCCCGCAGATAGACCGCTGCCGCGATGAGCCCGAGGATCGGCCAGAACTGCCAGTTCCCCGTCAAAGCCTGGACAAGACCGGGCCAGAGCTTTTCGGATGCAATGAAGTCGGGCAACCATTCAAGGCTGAAGAAGCCGGATCTGATGCGGTACCAGGGCAGTGCGACAAGCGCAAAGATGCCCGCCGCCAGGATCAGATCGAGCCTGCGGTTGTCTCTGGAGGTCATGTGTCCGTCCGATGGGAGAGAATAGGCAGGGACGGACGGCCAGGGGCCGTCCGCCGCGAGCAGGATCTACTGAAGCGGCAGTGAGCCGATTTCGTCATCCCAACGCGCAAGAAGCGCCTTGCGCCGTTCTGCGCTGCCGTATTCAGCAAAGTCGTAGTCGATCAGCTTGATCGTGGACAGATCCGGTGCCTCCGCGGGCGGGGTCGCCTTGGCATTGGACGGGATCTGGAAAGAGCCTGCCTCGGGCATCATGTTCTGGACTTCCGACGTCAAGACCCAGTCGTAGAAGACCTTGGCCGGCTCCGGGTTTTGCGCCCCCTCGATCAGGGACATCGATCCGATCTCGTACCCGGTTCCCTCGCAAGGCGCGACGACTGCGACCGGAAAACCGGCGACGGCCTGCGCCACCGCGTCATGCTGGAAAACGATGCCCAGTCCGGTTTCGCCCCTGGCCGCCGACTTGACCGGCGCGCTGCCGGACTTGGTGTATTGCGACACATTGGCGTGCATTTTTTTCAGGAAATCGAAGGCCTCGTCTTCCCCCATCAGCTGAACCAGCGTCGCAAGCGTCGTATAGGCGGTTCCCGAGGAGTTGGGGTCGGCAATCTGGATCTCTCCCTTCAGCGCCGGATCCAGCAAGTCCGCCCAGCATTTCGGCGCGTCGATGCCCTTTTCCTTGAAGATCTCGGTGTTGTAGCCCCAGCCGAGCGCACCGGAATAGACGCCGACCGTGTGATAGTCAGAGACTTTGGCCTGCCCCTGTGCCCAGTCCTGCAGCTCGTCCAGCATCGACGACTTGTACTGCGCGCTCAGCCCGTCCTGGCCGGCCTGAAGATGCGGGTCGCCGGTGCCGCCCCACCACAGGTCGGTCTGCGGATTACGGGCCTCGGCCCGCACCTTGGCATAAGCCTCGCCCGACGACAGCCGGATCATGTTGACATCGATATCGGGATGACCGCCCTCGAATTCGCTGACCAGCCTCTCGCAGATCACGACATCGGCCGAGCAAATCAGGTTGAGTTCAGCGGCAACCGCGGCGCCGGGCAACGTGACGAGAGCGCCCAGAAGGGCGCATTTCAAAAGTTTCATGATTTCCTCCCAATTTCCCCTTATGACAGGGACAGGTGAATTGCACACCTGTGCATTACATTGAATTTCCCATCGCGTCCTGTCAATAAAATGATATGAAAACAGTGTATCTTTCTTCGGGCCGAAACGTGCACAGCTTTGCAAGGCATTGAAATGACAAGGCACCAGGTGAGCGCAAAGGATGTTGCCGAACTGGCGGGCGTATCGCGCACAGCCGTTTCGCGCGCGTTCACTCCCGGTGCCTCCGTCTCTGCCGAGACAAAAGCGAAGGTCTACGCCGCAGCCGAGAAGCTGGGCTACCAGGTCAACAATCTTGCGCGCGGCTTGCTGACATCGCGAACGGGTCTCGTTGCTCTGATTGCCGCCGAAATCCAGTCGCCGTATCGCGCCTCACTGCTGGCGGCATTGTCGAGCCGCCTTCAAGAGACAGGCAAGGTCGGCATGCTCATCAATACCGATCGTTCGGACGAGAGCGTCGCACGGGCGCTGCAGAAGGCCATTTCCTACCGCACCGAAGCCGCAATCATCCTGTCGGGCATGCCGGACGCCTCCCTGGCCGAAATCTGTCTGCGCAATGGCATGCGACTCGTGTTCATCAACCGGGAGGAGGAGCGCCCCGGGGCGCTGCGCATTCATCTGGATGATGCTGTTGCCGGGCGCCAGGCTTTCGTGTCGCTCGCTGCAGCCGGATGCAAACGCCCGGCATTTGCATCTTCGATGGCCGGCACGCCCAGCCTGGTGGCAAGGGGTGTCGGGTTTCGGGCGATGGCTGCAGAGGCCGGCGTGCAGATCGTCGAGTGCGCGAGCGGCATGACCTCCTACCGCACGGGTCTCGATGTGGGCACGCAACTGCTGACGATGGCCGACCGTCCTGACGGTATCTTTTGCGCGACCGACCTGATCGCCTGCGGGGTCGTCGATGCGGCACGCCAGCGCTTCAAGCTGCGCGTGCCGGAAGACGTGTCGGTGATCGGTTTCGACGACATCGAGCAGGCGGCATGGGAGAGTTACAGCCTGACGACGTTCCGTCAGCCGATTGATGAGATTGCCGACGCGGCCGTAACCTATTTGTCCGAGGCGCCCAACGACGAGCCGCAAACGGTCACCCTTTCATCTCGGATGGTCTGGCGCGGGAGCATCCGGAAGTAACGGCACGAAACGAAGGAGACCGACTTGACCAGCCGATGAACGTTCGTCCAGCCGCGACTTGAGCCCGGTTGGAATTCACGCCAGTTGGCGCAGGCTGAAAACCGCCCGACACGCTAGGGTCGGGCGATTGCGACGGTCAGGGCCCGCGCGTGGTTTGCCGAGCTCCAACGACCAATTCCGCAACGAATGCCTGAACGCCCCCTACCTCACATCGATGGAAGAAGGCTATCGGGCATATTCTGGTAGCACACCGGCCGGAGCCAACGCCGGATGGCAAGGGTCCCGACGGAGGTGTGGCCGAAATTCGTCGAGGCGGGATAGGGGCCGCCGTGGACCATCGCGTCGCAGACCTCGACACCGGTCGGGAACCCATTGGAGAGCACGCGGCCGGCCTTGCGCTCAAGCACCGGCAAAAGCGTGCGTGCGGTGTCCGTGTCGGCGGCATCGAAATGCATCGTGCAGGTCAGCTGACCCTTGAGGCTCTCAGCGACCCGGCGCATCTCCGCCATGTCACCAACCTCGACGATCAACCCCAGCGGCCCGAAAACCTCCTCTCCGAGCTCTTCGGTATCGAGCCAGGTCTTGCCGGTGGTGCGATAGAGACAGGGTGTTGCGAAACGATCATCGCATGGGGACGAAATCAGCTCCTCGACACCGGCGCTATCCGCAACGCGGTCTCGTCCTGCGCGGAACCCTTGCGCGATTGCATCGGTCAGCATCACCTGCGTGTCGGCCTCGGCCAGAGCCGCGACAACGTCCTTGGCAAAGGCATCGGCATCCGACCCGGCGCCCACGATTGCAATGCCGGGCTTGGTGCAGAACTGTCCCGCGCCCAGTGTCAGCGAAGCCGCCCATCCGGATGCAATCTGTCCGCCCCTTTCGGCCACGGCCTCGGGAAGGAGAAACATCGGGTTCACGCTTCCCAGTTCCCCGAAGAACGGAATTGGTTCCGGCCGCGCCGCGCAAAGATCGAAGAGGGCCCGCCCTCCGGCAAGCGACCCGGTAAACCCGACCGCGCGGATCAGCGGATGGGTCACCAATGCCTGCCCGGCTTCACGCGTGCCGTCCTGGACGAGGGAGAAGACGCCGGGATGAATGCCCTGCGCCTCGATCGCCGCAAGAATTGCCTCAGCGACCAGCTTGCCGGTGCCGGGATGCGCAGGGTGGCCCTTCACCACCACCGGACAGCCGGCGGCCAGCGCCGAGGCGGTGTCGCCGCCGGCAACGGAAAACGCAAGCGGAAAGTTCGACGCGCCGAAGACCGCCACGGGACCGATGGGCCGCTGCACCAGGCTGAGGCGCGGGCGCGGAGCGGGTTGCCGGTCCGGCAACGCGGAATCGTCGCGAACGTCGAGGTGCCCCCCGGCTTCGATCAGACGGGCGAACAGGCGCAACTGACCGGTCGTACGGCCGCGCTCCCCCTCCAACCGGGCGTCCGGCAATCCCGTCTCGGCAGCCGCGGTACGTGTGATTTCTTCGCCCCTGGCCTCGATTTCATCGGCGATTGCCTCCAGAAAGCAGACCCGGTCAGCCCGGGTCGAGTGGCCAAAACTCCAGACCGCCTCTTCGGCCGCGGCACAGGCTGCATCAATGTTCCCCGCAGCCCCGGCCTCGCCGTCCACCCATTGGCCGGCAATCAGGTGCTTGTACATGAGCATTTTCGTATCCTTTCGGGTTGGAGCTTGTAAGCGACGTCAGCCGGCGTTGCCGACGGGCTCTGACCGCGCGCCCACGGCAGCGCTCACGAGCAGCGCCACGGCGAGCATCCCCGGGTCGTCGTTGCCGATTGAACGGGCCTCATGGATTCGGGCGCGCCCGACGCGGCAGGGCAGCGCCCGAAACGCCTCCAGCGCCGCCTCCGTGGCGGCCATCGACCGCTGCGTCAGGTCGGATCGCGAAACGGCGCCGGCGGTCCCCGCCTCGAGGCTTGCCAGACTGTCAATCACGGTCTTTGCGCCTTCTCCGGTCCCGGATCGCGCCATCATTTCCTTGCGGGCCACCCCGACAAGCTCGGCCACGTCGCCTGGCGCGATGCTGTCGCAATCCTTCGTTGCCCGGCCCGACGCCATCAGCGCGGCAATGATCAAGGTGCCGAAACTCGATCCCGTGGAGCGGGCCGCCGCCTTCGCGAGCTGCAGGAGGTATGCCCCGACCGACACGGACGGCTCAGCAGGCTGGTTGGCCATGACGCCGATCAGGCGCGCCAGCATCGTGCCGGTATCCCCGTCTCCGAGATGGGAATCCGCCTCGTTCAGACGGCGCTCCAGCGGATCGATCCCGGCCTGAATGCGGACAATGGCGGCGCTGATGTCCTGCGCTGTGATCTCCATGTCAGGACACCGTCCAGAACGGGCAAGTCGCCGGCGCGGCGAGCATCGTGTCGAGCTCCTCATCAAGGAAGCACAGGCTCACCGAGGCCCCGGCCATCTCCATCGAGGTCACGAACGGCCCGACCATGACCCGCGCCACATCGATGCCGCGCGCGCTCAGGAGCGTTCGAACGCTGCGATGGAGAATGAAAAGCTCCTCATAGGGAGAAGCTCCGAGGCTGTTGACCAGCAGGGCCACCCGCGAGGACGCTTCCGAGACCTTTTCAGCCATGAGCTTGTCGACCATCTCCGAGGCAATCGCATCCGCCGAGGAAAACGGCTGGCGCCAAAGACCCGGCTCGCCGTGAATGCCCATGCCGAACTCGACGGTTCCGGATGCGACCTCGAAGGCAGGCGCATCGCGCCCCGGCATCAGGCAGGGTGCCAGCGCAAAGCCGATCGTCCGCGTGCGGTCCACGGCCTTGCGGGCGATGCGGGCCACCTCTTCCAGGTCCCGTCCCTCTTCCGCGGCCGCGCCCGCACATTTGTAGGCGAACAAAAGCCCCGCGACGCCACGGCGTTTCTCCATCTGGTCTTCCGGAGCGCTGGCGACATCGTCGGTGCCGAGAACGAGTTCGCTCCGGATGCCATCGTCTTCGGCCATCGAGCCCGCCATCTCGAAATTCATGCGGTCGCCGCCGTAGTTTCCGATCAGGCAGAGCACACCTGCTCCGGTATCGGCATGCAGGATACTGTCGAGCGACGTGCCGACGGTCGGTCCTTCGAAGACATTGCCGACGGCGCAGGCATCGAGTAGCCCCTCTCCGACATACCCGCAAAACAACGGCAGATGCCCGAACCCTCCCCCGGAGGCGATCCCGACCTTGCCGGCGGACTTTGCGCGGCCGCGCACCACGACGCGGCCTTCGTCGCCGACGATCCGGAGCGAAGGATGAGCGAGACACAGGCCCTCGAGGCTTTCGTCCACATAATCTGCGGACGCGTTGATGATCTTGGTCATGAGTATCTCCTTGTCTCGAACGGCGGACCCGAAAGGTTCACAGCAGCCCCAGGGCGCGCGGCAGGGCGAGAACGGTTTCCGGCACGTAGGTGATGATGAGCAGCACGAACACAGCCGCGCAGAAGAACGGGAAGATGTTCCGGACGATCCGCTCGATCGGCATGCCCAGGACAATGGAACCGGTGAAAAGGGCCGTTCCGTAAGGCGGCGTTATCAGGCCGATCACCAGGTTGAAGGTGCAGATCACCCCGAAATGAACCGGGTCGACCCCGATCTCGGTGGCCAACGGCAAGAGGATCGGGATGACGATGAAGATCGCCGGCAACATGTCCATCACCATTCCCCACAAAAGCAGGAACACCATGATGATGAGGAGGATGAGCATCGGATCGTCCGTGAACGAGAACACCAGCGTGGCGATCTGCGCCGGGACCTGCTCCGTGGCGAGGATCCATGAGAAAACATTCGCCGCGCCGGTGAGAAGCAACACCGCGCCCGACAAGGTGCCGCTGCGCAGCAGGATCAGAAAGAGTTCGCGCGGATCGGGGCGACCCTTGCGCTCGATCAGCCAGAGGCCGAACCCCCAGGCGACAGCGGCGGCGGAGGCTTCAGTGGGCGTGAAGACGCCCGACAGGATTCCACCCAGAATGATGACCGGCATCATCAGGAACGGAACCGATTCAATCACGACCTTCAGCTTTTCCCGCCGGCTGAGCGGTTCGCTCTTGGCGAGCACGGTATGACGCGTCGTCCAGAACACCGCGACGGCAAGCGTGATCCCGACCAGCAATCCGGGAACCAGTCCGCCGATCAGCATTCCGCCGATCGAGGTGCCGGAGACGGCGCCGACGAGAACCAGCGGGATCGAGGGCGGAATGATAGCCCCCTTGATCGAGGTCGCGATGGTCAGTGCGGCGCTGAACTCGCGGGTGAAACCGCTCTTTTCCATCATGCGCACCTGCGTGCGTCCAAGGGCGGCGATGTCGGCGATGGCCGATCCCGAACAGCCGCCGAACAACATGCTGGCGACGATGTTCACATATCCGGTACCGCCCTTGAGCCGCCCGACAAGAAGCTGGGCAAACCGCAACAGCCTGTCCGCCGTGCCCGAGGCCACCATCAGGTCGCCGGCCAGCATGAAGAAGGGGATCGCCATGATGGTGAAGATGTCGAGACCACTGAAAAGCTGTTGAATGAGCAATGTCAGCGAATTTCCCGACATGACGAGATAGAGCGCACAGGCGAGAAGCATCGAAAAGGCGAGCGGAAAGCTCAGCGCAACGAGGGCCACGAAGCACAGCAGCATGGCGACGAAGGGGCTCATTGTTTCGCCTCCGCGGGAAGGTCGTCGCCACCCATGATCATGAACCGGCTCGGGAAGAATTGCGCGGCCATGACGTGCAGAAGAAGAAGAACGCCGCCGACGGGGATGATCGCGAAGACCCAGTAGTAGCGGATGCGCAAGGCCGGCGTGCGCATGATGCCGTCGAAGGAGAAGAACTCGTAGCCGTAGACGATGAAGATGATCGAGACGAGAACGAGTCCGAGGTTGATGAGCGCGCGCACAAGCGCTTTCGCGCCGCCGGGCAAGATCTCGAACAGCAGGGACAGGCGCGGATGCTGGTTGGCGCGCAACGCCGTGGAGGCTCCCAGAAACGCCATGTAGATCATGGCGTAGCGCGCGACTTCCTCGCCCCAGAACACCGACAGCCCGAAGAAGTACCGGCCCGCCACGAGGTAGAGTACGCAAGCGAACATCACGAGAAGCGATGCCGCCACCATGACGCCGGTGGCGAGTTGCAGCGCCTGGTCAGCGCGACGGCAAACCGTTTTCAAACGTTTGGGAAACATCGGAAATCCTTGCGGCCAGAACCGGAGGCGGTCGCCCGCCCCCGGTTGAACGACACAGTCGAACGCGGTTAGAATTTGCCGTCGAACTCCGCCATGTGGGCGAAGAAGTCACTCACGAACGCCTCGCCGAAGTTCTCTTCCGCCCAGGCCCGCGTCGGGCCAGAAACGGCCTCGCGGAACATCGCTACCTCCTCGGGGGACGGCGTGTAGACCTCGACACCCTTGTCCCGGATCTTGGCGACGGAAAGCATGTCCTGAACCGCGCCCGTTCCGTCATAGGCGAGCATGGCTTCCTCGCCGGCGTGGAGGATCGCGGTGCGCTCGTCATCCGAAAGCCCCTGGAACCATGCCTCGTTGGTGATGAAGGCCGCCGTCGTCATCACGTGCTGGGTTTCGCTCATGTAGCCCTGCACCTGATCGAAGTTCTGGATGACGATATTGGCCGGTGTGTTCTCCTGACCGTCGACCACCCCGGTCTGCAGGCTGGTGTAGAGCTCGAGGAAGGGGATCGGCACCGGCGTGGCACCAAGGGACTCCATCATCTTCTGGTGCGGCACGACGCTCATGGTCCGCATCTTGAGACCGTCGAGATCCGCAGGGCCCTTCACCAGGGTCGAACTCGTCGTCATGTTGCGGAAACCGTAGGGCTGCAGGAACAGGATTCGCACGCCGGTCTCTTCGGCGACATCGTCCATCAGCTTGGAAATGAAGGGCGTATCGGCATCCATCGCCGCGCGAAAATGCGAACGCGACGCAAAGAGATAGGGCATGTCGAGCACGCTCAGCCGCTCGTAGAGCAGCGACGCAACGACGCCGGACACCACATTGGCGAACTGGATGTCACCGCGACGAACCTGCTGGACGGTCGCCGCCTGATCCCCGAGTTGCCCGTTGGGGAACAACTCGACATCGAATTCTCCGCCCGAGAAGCGTTCGAGCGAGGCCTCGAAGACCTGCATGAAGGCCGAGGTCGGCGCGATCTGGGCATCGTTGGGGTCGGCCCAGGCCGCGCGCACGGTCTGTTCGGCTGACGCCTGGGGGACCGCAAGCCCCATGACAAGCGCCAGGGCGGCACCGGTTGCGAACTTTCTCATCTCATTTCCTCCCGTTCTTTGTTGTCGGATTTCCGCTCGCGCGGTTGGGGACCGTCAGACGGCCATCACCCCGGGAAGATCTTTCCCGGGTTCATCAGGGATGCCGGATCGAGCGCGGCCTTGACCGCTCGCATGACCGCGAGCGCGTCGCCGTGTTGCCGGTCCAGCAGATGTCGTTTGTGCAGGCCAATGCCGTGCTCGCCGGAGCAAGCCCCGTCCAGCTCGATGGCCAACATCGAAACGCGCTCGCAAAGCGCCTCGGCACGGGCGGTCTCCTTCGGATCTTCCGGATCGAACAGAATGCCGAGGTGGAAATTGCCGTCGCCGACGTGGCCGACGAGCGGCGCCGTCAACCCCGCCTCGTCGATAAAGCGCTTGGTTGCCAGGATGCAGTCGGCAAGACGGTCGAGCGGCACGCAGGCATCGGTGCCCATGTTCTTCTTGCCCGGCGCAAGCGCCAGCGCCGCCTCGTAGCAGCGCTCACGCGCGCCCCAGTAGAGCGAGTGGATCTCCGGCGTGTCGAAATAATCGGGCGATACGCCAGCCTCCTCCCGGCAGATCGCGGCAAACTCCCCGGCCCTGCGACGCACGTCCGCCTCGTCACCGGCGAACTCGAACATGATCGTGTTGGTTTCCCGCAGCGCGTCGAGCCGGGAATAGCGGGCACAGGCGCCGGTCTGCACGGCGTCGAGCAACTCGATCCGCGACGGCTCGAGCCCATGCAGCAATGCCTGGGAAATGACCGCAAGGGCTGCGGAAAGGTCATCGATCTGGCAGATCCCGGAAAGCTGGAACGACGGCCGCGGAGCCAGCTTCAGCGTGACTTCGGTAACGATGCCGAGCGTTCCCTCCGCGCCGACGAACAGGCTGGTGAGGTCATAGCCTGTTGCGGACTTGCGGGCCCGGCTTCCCGTGCGGATCACCCGACCGTCCGGCATTACGACCTTCAGGGCGATGACGTTGTCCTTCATCGTTCCGTAGCGCACCGCCTGCGTTCCGGACGCACGGGTCGAGACCATACCGCCGATAGTGGCATCGGCCCCCGGGTCGATCGGGAAGAACAAGCCGGTGTTCCGCAGATGGGCGTTGAGGTCTTTGCGCGTCACGCCGGCCTCGACGGTGCAGTCCAGGGCTTCCGACGACACATCCACGATCCGGTTCATTTGCGACAGGTCGAGAACGACACCGCCGGCGACCGGCACGACCTGCCCTTCCAGCGAAGTCCCGGCGCCGCGACAGGTGACCGGCACACCGGCGGACGCTACAACGGACATCACGGCGGCCACTTCGTCGGTGCGGCGCGGCGAAACCACAACATCCGGAATTCGGGAAAACGGCATCCCCTCGCCGCTGGAATACTGGGCGCAGACGGATGGCCGCCGTTCGACCGAGAGACCCAAGATCTGACCGAGATCCTCGCAGAGACGCTCAAGTGCCTTGTCCGTATACGGCGCATCCGCCTGCATTTACCCCTCCAGATCGCCGCACGAATGAACCCGGAAAAAGCGGATCGGCTCCATCATGATCGGGACGCCAATCAACTTATTCCATAATGCGGGCCAGAAAATCATTTAAAATTCCTTTTTGCAAGGATAACTCGGCAAATTAGGCAAAAAATACGTATTTTTGTGAGAGCAATGGACAAATTAATCCATATAGTGGAAATTGAATTGAAAAGTAGCATTCCAAGGCATCCGCAACCAGACACACAGAGACGGGTCGGCGGCTCCTCAGATTTACAAGACCACCGCGCGAAACTAGGTTTTGCGTAAACTGTCAGGGACAGCATGACGACAATGGTGCAAGCAGCGACACCCAGCCAGATCTCGGCCCCTGCCACGGGCGCAAACGCGAGACGCGGCCAAGTCACGAACGATGCGACATGAAGAAAACGACCCCGGAAGAAGGCATCAAGTCACTTCACAAGGTAATGCGTGTTCTCGACTGTTTCTCGATCCTTGATGACGTCCTTTCGGTCAGCGAGATCGCCAGTCGTCTGAACATTCCACCAAGCACCGCGCACCGGCTGTTGTCGTCCATGCGCTCGGCCGATTTGCTGGAACAGGACAAGCGCCGCGGCGGCTACCGGCTTGGCCTGAAACTCTTCAGCCTTGGCAGCACGGTTCTCGGAAGCATGGACATCCACCGCATTTCCGTCGATGCAATGGAAGAGCTCCACCGCATCACCCGCATGTCGGTTCACCTCGCGGTTTTCGATGGCGAAGGCGTGCTGGTCGTGCGCAAGATCGGCTCGGCAAAGGAACTCTCCACATCGCTGAACCTCATGGAACGCGCACCGGCACATTGCACCGGAGTCGGAAAGGCGGTCCTCGCCTACCAGCCGAGCGAAGCGATCGACCGCGTATTCGCGGGCGAGGTCACCCGGTTCACGCCCTCCACGATCGTTGAACGGAGCACCTTCGATCGCGAGCTGGCAACGATTGCCGAGCGCGGCTACTCCATCGACGATCAGGAACACAACATCGGGATCCGCTGCGTCGCGGTGCCGATCTTCAACGAAGCAGGCAAGGCCTTCGCCGCCATCAGCGTCAGCGGCACAGCCTGGGAACTCACCCCCGGTGCCGTCGAGGAGATCGCAAAGACAGTGAAGCTCCACGCCGGCGCCCTCTCGGCGAAACTCGGCTACACCGGAAAGACCGACCCGGCCCCCTCCGGCAGGAAAGGCAGGGCGCCGGCCTGACACGACCGTCGCCCTGCGCGATCACGCGGCCGGCGCCGCTTTCCGGGCGAGGTCGAGCAACGGCTCGACCGCCGCATCGATGGCGGCCTTCTGCGCCGCAGACACCGGATCCATCGGCGCACGCGGCCCATAAAGCGCAAGACCCTGCCGGTGCTGGATATACTTCACGCAGGCCGGCAGATTGTCGTGCGGCATGACGTTCCACAATTCGTTCAACTTGAAGTGCATGTCGAGCGCGGCTGCGTGATCGCCGCGCTGAACCGCATCATAGAGCTGAACGGTCACGCTCGGCAGGGCGCAGGTGAGCGCACTGATCGCCCCATGAGCTCCCAGGGCGAAACCGGAATACAGCAGCGCGTCGATGCCGCTGGTTACAACATTCTCCGGCTTGGCCTTCAGCAGGAGATCGGACACAGACTTCAGATCGCCGGAACTCTGCTTCATTCCCACAACGCCGGGAACCTCGTCCATGATCTGCAACATCGCGTCGACGCTGAGATAGTTCCAGGGAATGACGTTGTAGATCAGAATCGGGATGCCGGTTTCCTCGTAGATCGCCCGGAAATGCGCCACGGTGGCCTCGAACGAGGACTTGAAGAGATAATGCGCAGGCGTCACCTGCAGCGCGTCAATGGAAAGCCCGTCGAGCATGCGCATGCGCTCGACAGCCGCACGCGTCGAATTCACGATCAACCCGGCAACGAAGCTGGTACGGCCCGCCAGCGCATCATGCGCCGCACGCATGGCCGTCGCGAACTCTTGATCGGAAAGCGTATGCCCCTCGCCGGTCGACCCACCCGCGACAACGCCGCTCACGCCGGCCCGCACCATGAAATCGATCTGCGGCGCCAGCGCCTCGGGGACCAGCGCTCCCGTGTCGTCGAACGGCATGGACAAGGGCGGCATGATGCCCGT
The DNA here is from genome assembly GCF_900105595.1 of Stappia sp. ES.058. Taxonomy (GTDB): domain Bacteria; phylum Pseudomonadota; class Alphaproteobacteria; order Rhizobiales; family Stappiaceae; genus Stappia. The sequence continues at coordinate 3,172,729 of NZ_LT629784.1, forward strand.
TAGCTTGTCCCGTACCGATGCAGCGATTTTATTGACCATCCGTCCCTCCGAGTTACAGCGATAGGCGCCCGGCAAACTCCTTGCCGCCACCTCGCCAAATCATCTTATCCCACAATACGGGGAAAAAGACCTTTGTTCTTCGTATACCTGGGCTAGACACCTGTCAATTGCCGGCGGCAATATCAGCTTTCACAACATAAAAAACTAAATTATTCCTTTTATATCAGCATAATAAACATTCACCGGACATGATGCTTGCATCGACATGTCATCACTGTTAATTCCGTAATATGGGATTTCATGGAACGATGAAAGCCCATGCCAACGACGATGGAGGATCGTCGAACAGGGAGCCTGGAGGAGACCCATGAGAACCGCACTCACGACCGCACTGGCCGTTTTCGGCCTCGCAGCCGCATCCGCAACAGCGCTTGCCGATTTTCCGGACCGTCCGGTAACCGTGATCGTGCCCTGGTCGGCAGGCGGCGGCACCGACGCCACCGGGCGGATCATCGCGACGATGCTGGAGGAAAGGCTCGGCCAGCCGTTCAATGTCGTCAACCGGACCGGCGGCGGCGGCATCGTCGGGCACACGGCCATCAAGGACGCAAACCCGGACGGATATACGATTGGCATTCTTACGACGGAACTCTCGATGTACGAGGCCGTCGGCTCCGCCAATCTCAATGCCACCGACTATTCCCTCGTCGGTCTCTACAATTCCGACCCGTCCGCAGTCTTCGTGAAGGCAGACTCCGATTTTCAGACCATCGCCGACCTTGCCAAGGCCGTGAAGGCCGATCCGCAGGCGATCCAGGCGAGCGGTGCCAACTTCGGCGGCGTGAACCACCTGTCGTGGGTGTCGATGGTTCAGGGGCTTGGTCTCGACGGCGCCGCGAGCAGCTGGGTGCCCGCCGAAGGCGGAGCGCCTGCACTTCAACTCCTGGCGTCGGGCGCGATCGACGTCGCCGTCGTCCAGTTTCCCGAAGCACAGGCCCTGATGGACGCCGGGGAGATCCGTGCCCTCGCGACGCTTGGCAGCGCGCCCAATCCCAAGCACCCCGATGTTCCTCCCGTGACCGACGCGCTCGGGATCGAATTCTCGATTGCGGGCTGGCGCGGTGTGGGGGGCCCGGCTGGCATGCCCGAAGACATCACCGCCACACTGACCTCCGAACTGGGGGAAATCGTCGCCAGCGACGCCTTCCGCGACCAGATGGGCGCACTCAATTACGGTGTCGTCTGGGCGGGCGGAGCGGACTTCGCCGACTATCTCGAGCGCCGTGGCAAAGCATTCGGAGCGGCGATTTCCGCTGCCGGTCTTGGCAAATAGGGGATACATCTCGCGGCACCTGGATGATTGAAAGGGTGACTCCATGCGCATTGGGCACACGGCGGACTTGGTCATCGGACTGGCATTCGCCGGTCTCGGATCGGCCATCTTCATGGTGGCCAGCGGGTTTCGCACCTTCCCCGGCATGGCGGTGAGTTCGGGGCTTTTCCCCAAGATCACCGGGACGGGAATGATCGTCTTCGGCATCGTGATGGCTCTTGCGGCGGCGCGCGCAGCGCGCCGCCAAACCCTCGCCCCCCACTCCGGCCAGGACGCCGGCGAACAAGCCCTTCCAACGCGTTATGCAATGACGGTCGTCGTCGCCCTCCTGGTCCTGATCTTCGCCATGCCCATTATCGGTTTCCTTGCAAGCGGCTTTGTGTTTTCCGCATTCCTGGTACGACTTGGCGGCGGCCGTTGGCCGGGCGCTCTCGCCTTTGCGCTCCTGGCCACCATCGCCGTGTACATCGTGTTCACCTACGGACTGCGCGTTCCCCTGCCAAGAGGGCCATTTTGAGATGATGGACGCACTCGCGCTTGCGGCAGGGCTGGTCTTCAACGCAGAGACCCTGACCGTCATTTTCCTCGCCTCCGCCTTCGGGCTGTTCGTAGGCGCCATGCCCGGCCTGACCGCTACGATGGCGGCAGCACTCCTGGTTCCGCTCACCTTCTACATGGACCCGGTCCCCGCGATTGCGGCCATCATCTCCTGTACGGCAATGGCAATCACTGCGGGCGATATCCCCGGCGCACTGCTGCGGATCCCGGGCACGCCGGCCTCTGCCGCATATGTCGAGGACGCCTATGGGCTGACCCGAAAGGGCAGGGCAGGGTTCGCCATCGGGATCAGCATCTGCGCGGCCACCTTCGGCGGATTGTTCGGCTTCGCGACGCTTCTTGTCGCGGCACCGTTTCTGGCCCGCTTCGCGCTCAATTTTTCCAGCTTCGAATATTTCTGGCTGTCGATTCTCGGTCTGAGTTGCGCCGTTGTCGTCTCCCATGGCGGGGTGGCGAAGGGCATGCTGTCGCTTCTGCTCGGGCTGTTCATCGCCCAGATCGGGCTCGATCCCCTGATGGGCCAGCCCCGTTTCACCTTCGGCATTGCCGAGCTTTCCGGAGGCATCAGCTTCATTCCGGCAATGATCGGAATGTTCGCCCTCGCCGAAATCCTGCGCAATGGCCGCGAGGGGCCGTCATCCGTGCCGCAGGTCGAGGTCGCAAACCCTTTCGCCGGTGTCGGGGCGGCGCTCAGCCGCTACCGGCTCAACCTGTTTCGCGGCGCGGCCGTCGGCTCGATCATCGGCGCGCTTCCTGGTATTGGCGGCGATCTGGGTGCCTGGATCACCTATTCGCTCGCCAAACGAACCTCGAAGGAACCGGAAAAATTCGGCACGGGTCATCCGGAGGGCCTCGTCGAGGCGGGCGCGTCCAACAATGCCGCCCTGTCCTCATCCTGGATCCCGGCAATGGTCTTCGGGATCCCGGGCGATGCCGTCACCGCGATCGCGGTCGGCGTGCTCTTCATGAAGGGTATGCAGCCCGGACCGCAGCTTCTGACAATCAATCCACAGAACTTCTACGCCGTGCTGCTTGTCTTCGTTCTGGCGAACCTGCTGCTGATCCCCTTCGGCTATCTGGCCGCCAGACTTGCGCGCAATCTCTTCAAGGTGCCGCGAAGCTACCTGAACGCTGCGATCCTGCTGTTTTGCGTGGTCGGCTCCTATTCGATCAACAACACGCTTTTCGGCGTGGGCATCATGCTTGGCCTCGGCGTGATCGCCTATTTCCTGCAATCGCGTGATTTTGCCATCGCCCCCATCATCCTGGGCATTGTTCTCGGTCCCCTCGTGGAACAGAGTTTCACCACATCCATGACCATCGCGCGCGGCGACCTCTGGGGCTTCTTCGAGCGCCCGATCGCCGCGGCACTGGGGATCGTGACCCTCCTGATATGGCTGGGCCTCGCAGCCGGGGCGATCCTGATCAAGAAACCGCCGTCCGACACCCTATCAAGCCGATAGACCCGGACGGCACGTCCTTTCCCGGCCACTGTTTCCCGCCTCGGCCGGCGCAACGACCACGGCTCTTGCGCCGGTCGAACAACTTGCACTCCAGCTTGGCGAAGAAGCTCTCGCTCATCGCGTTGTCGTAAACATACCGACCCAGCGAATGGTCGATCGGTGTTTGAGTCAAACCACCCGAGAACTGGCACCAATCGTATGACTGTCGGAATGGTGGATAACGTTACGCGACTTGCGTTGCCCGACCGCCATGTTCATCGCGTCGTTTGCGAGTCGGGCATCCTGACTGTCTGACATGCAGGTCCGTTCTCAGGCGTGTCGGCAAGGCACAGGAAAACCGGCCACGGCGAAAACCCGCCGCGACCGGTGGCATCCTTACCGGACCCGGGACGCAGGGCTCGCCGTTTTGCCCTCATGACGCCCTTCGACACGCGTCGCTCCGGCGGGCCGTTCGAACGCCCGTTTCTTGTGGTCGCGGATCGCGACACCCTTCTGCAGGTCACCGCCAGCTCGGCCGCCGTCGCGGCGAATGGTCTCTGCAAGCGTCAATTGTTCATCCAGTTTCGCCTGGCGTTCGCCCTTGGGGGTATCCGACATGGCAAACTCCTTTCCAAAGACGCAAAACGCGAATTTCCCGAACCTGCGACTCCATTCGAGAAATGATCGTCCAGATTGAATACATCAGCCTTGTCCTTATCGAAACGAAGCGAAGGACAGCGCCTTTTTTTGCAACAAGACCGGCGGGAATCTTTTTGCGATTGTCGAGCTACACCCGGACAGCCAAAGCGGGAGCCACAATGACGGATGAACAAGCTTCGGGCCGGAGCACTCCTCAGGCGCCCACGCAAAAGGACGACGATGGCGGCCGTCTTGATGCGCCAAGGCGCATCGGAATCGAGGGATGGTCGATCTTTCGGCGCGAAGCGTGCAAGGTCAACGCGCTCCACCACCAGTCGGTAAAGGACCTCGCCCCGGACTCAGGATCTCGGCACGCGACGAATTCGGCATCATGCAAGCGATCGAGGCCGTCTCCGGGCCACCCCTGCTTGGGGTTCAGTGGCATCCGGAGTTGATGCCGTTTTCCCCAAGGGGGCAGGACCTGTTCGCCTGGTTCGTCAAGCAAGCCGCCTGACGCCGGACCATCCGCGATGGAAACAAGACCGCCGGCCATCATGCGCCGCGGATGATCA